>NZ_VTZR01000019.1:0-306599 GCF_008370385.1 Paenibacillus sp. B2(2019) | reverse complement strand
AGGTATCAATGGGATTTAAAAAAGATGACCCCTGTTCAATACAGAGATCATCTTCTTCAATCTGCCTAGACTTTTTTTAAATGTCCTTTACATAGGGTACAGTTTATTCAACGCTTGGGCTTTTGCAGTTTGGTCTAAGCCGCGCTATCATCCAATAATTCTCTAGGGGGTCATGATTTTTATTTGATCGGAATGTACAGATCTACTTTGGAATCAGGATGATCATATCCTAAATATCGTTGATCGTATAGCTCAAAATCCTCACGCTCGTCCATTTCCTCTTTCGTGTTAAGGAACCACGTTCCCCAAATATAATGGAACGTTTGGGGAAGCGTGCGCAGTGTACCAGTGTGAGTGAATACGGCGTAACGCCCCTCTGGAAGTACCTTTTGTACAAATTTTGCAGGAAGTCCTTCAAAAGAAGCCACTTCGATGCCAGCAACCTCCGTAAATAGCACCTCATCACTCATGGAGTATAGGCTGTTTTCATGACAGGCCTCGCAGATGCCAAATCCTCGTCCATTAAGTGAACGATGGGGAATTTGAGTAGAAATTTTGTTGAATTTCTGCCACAGTTCGGCTAGTTTGTTATCCTTGAGCGTTGTTTCTCCACGTATTCCGGCGACCTTCGTCTCTGGGAGTTTTACAATGGTAGGGTGTACGGTAACATTGCAAGTTAGATGCTCCAATAAATTAGCGTGCAGTTTAGTCTTGGAAGCAATGAAGGTGTCCAGTCGATTGATACGGTATTCCTGCGGGCTGACCTTATATATGAATTTAAACGCGCGACTAAAAGACTCGGCGGACTCAAAGCCGTTGTCTAGCGCAACATCTATAATTCTTTTGTTTGTGTAAAGCAAAGCTTTTGCAGCATTGGCCAGTCGACGTTTCTTAATATAGCTGCCGATGCTTTCCCCTAATATAGCGGTGAATTGGCGGTTCAAATGATAGTAGGAATACCCTGCTGCCCGTGCAACATCCTCTACTTTAATCGCTTCGCCAAGCATGTCTTCAATATAGATTATCGCTTGCTCTAACGCCAGTCGATAGTCCAATTTTGAATCCCTCCATCGGTCAACTATTCAAAGATTGATAATCGAACATAGCTTTGTCCGCTCTCTCCATACAAATCTGGATATTTGTTGTGGAGTCTGGTATAGCTTGTTTTAAATCATAAGTCTGCCAGCCATTTTCCACTCTGCCGCCCCAACATAGCTCTATTATACCGTCTGCGGGGGAGAACACCATGCTTTTGGTTGTACCGAAGTAATCCTCATAATAATGACTGCACAGCCCATTCGGGTATTTGGACAACAGCATCTCCTTTAGATGTTCATTCGTCATAGCTGTTGCTCCTTTCAGTTGGGAAGCGATCCACTCCCCTCGCCGCAAAGAATGAATGGCAGCCTGGGGCTCATAACGAACTAATGGTGGAAGAACTGGATGATTGGTAGCCCAGAGGAACTGCTCTTGCGAAGCTGGACTAATTTGCTTCGTTGCTTGCATGCCGTTCATCGTTTCAAACAAGGCGGCATTCCCATTTTTATCTAGCAGCATCAAATTGACATTACAGGCGATAGGCATCTCTTTCAAATAAAAAAGTGATTCTTCGACATTTTTACAATTTTCCAGTAACGCCCGAATGGCCGCCCAGAAATGTAATCCTTTTACTTTAGGTGCACGCAAAAAGGGCACAGCCCCGACAGGAAAGCCGCAAGCACTCATTGTAACAGCAAGTCCGTGCTCATTAAAACCGTCGTCTCTCCCAAAGCTCATTGTACTTGTACCCATGTGCGTATATTTACCTGTTACTGAGGTTCTGACTAACACAAAATCCTCGATCTGATGATTGAATTCATAGTTGCGAGCTAACAATGGCTTGTTCTGTGCTGTCATATTTGGCAGCAAGGCAATCTGACTGCATCGCGGCAGCAGATACGTCATGGCGTAGTAAGCGATTTGCTCGGTATTAACCTTTAATGCATCGGCAAAGCCAACAATTTCTTCTGAAATGCCTGGGCACCACTCATCGAATAGTTTGACAGCGTCTTTATATTCTGTTAGACCAAAGCCTTCGAGTTTACGAGTGTAAGCAATCTTGTGTGCTGTATTTTCTGAAATAATATTGCCTAGCTTATACCCAATTTCATAGCTTGTTCCTTTCAAATCCAGTGTATGAACGGAAATCGTTAACATCCTGTTCCCTCCTTTTTTCTACAGTTTAAGGTGGATAGGGAAGCAGTGCATGATATTTTGTGCTGTTTTTTTTGCTCAATACCAAAATAAGTTGTTTTTACCGCATAACAGAAGTTAATGGAGGATATAACAAGGGACCAATTCGTAATTATTTCCGGCGTGAGTAGGATATTAAAATCCGTCAGCTCATGTTAATTAGGTTATAGTCCATACATTTAGAATAGCAGTGCATATTATGTTTTATGAAGTAAAAGGGGGGATAATCAATGAGTTGTGGAGTTGGAGGCAGATTTACTTCTACTGGAGAAATTTTGGTTCTTTATATCTTATTAGTAATTGTGTTATCTGCTTGTTTCTTTGTATAATAGCAGGCTATCACAAAGAACAATAGTCACTGTTACAAGGCTATTGTTCTTTTTTCGCAAATGTTGATGGACAAGCCAATCCTTTATTTCGTTCCAATTACGAGAATAAATCCGATGTATTCATGATAACGGTCCATTATACTATTGTACTGACTGATCACTTCCCAAATCGTGTGGTCAAGAAAGGAATCAGCATCCATTTGTTGATAATGGTCTGGATGCTCTGTAAGATCCTCACTTGATTTAGGGAACAAGAAGGGACCATCTATCTGTGAATGATAAAATCCCATAGTGTTTACTAATGCTGACCAATCATTAAAGTCCCATAGATTCTTAACATGATAAAATGTACTAATCATTTGATTAATGTCTGTAGACATAGGTTTATATTGAATCATTTCTCTGTCAAAAAGCTTGCCTCCAGTCCTAAGAACCCTATAATATTCCGAGAATGCCTTTTCTGTATCAGTGAAAATGGATACAGACTCAACAAGAATCACATCAAATGACTCGTTAGGAAATGGAAGCAAACTTGCGTCTCCTACTAAGAATTGAATTGAAGAATTCTCTTTTTCAGCTCGTATTTTTGCTTTTGAGATCATATCTGGTTGAATATCTATACCTACTACATCATGACCTTGCGCAGCTAAATAACAGGATGTTCTGCCAGTGCCACAACCAACTTCAAGGATTCGGGAAGCAGTTGGTAGAGGATATTGTTCAAATTGCTTTAAAGTTGCAGTAAACCCTCCAGGATGAGCATTTCCAACACCTAATTTAGCCAGCATATTCAAATATTCCATGAGTTTAAATTCCTTTCACTGCGGGTCTTATTTTATAATATGAAAAAAAAATAACTTTGTACCGCAGTGCTGAATATTAATGACTTAAGGACATACATAAAAAGAAAATATCGGTTTATTTTTAATTCAAAACCAGATCCGTAAGCAATGTAAGAAATTTCTTACGGATCTGGTTTTTTTTTGATTGAAAGGATATGATTGTCCGTTCTTTTAGTAGTCTCCGATTACAAGTTGGGGATTTATTTAATTTATTCAAGAACACTTGAAAATAATGTAAATGTAGAGTATTGTAAGTGATAAGTAGTAAGTAGTAAGTAGTAAGTTAATCGAAACGCTCACCATACGGAATAAATATCATCCAGTAAATACGAATTTATGGATAGGGGTGGATGGTTATGATGGATTTAAAATTAGCACCAAGTTTTTCAGTGATCGCGCTTAATGCACAGAGAAGTCTTCATATGACTACTGTCAAGAAAGTGTCTTTACGCTGTATGGCAGCAGCGGTTATATTGGAGCTTTACTTAGAGGGATGTTTTACGCAATCAGAGAACAAGTTAACTTTGCCCAAGGAGGGATTTGGTCAAGCTCATTCAACACTTTATAGAGAAACGGTTCTACAACCTTTGCTTCATAAAGATGCTGAATTGAAGGGCGATTTAAATTGGTGGGTAAAAAAGGCTTCCATGCTGTCTAACAAACAATTAAAAAAGTTCGAGACAGCGATTTCAGATTATCTTAAAGCAATGACTCTGCTTGAAGATATCCCAAGTCTGTTAGGGAGTGATATGTTTTTTGATACTGCCGAAGTTGAAGTTAGAGCTTATCGTAGTAATTTGGAGGTGTACTCAAGCATTACAGAGAACATCCGCGCAGAAATTTTGGAAGAGGGTTCAGTAACGGATGAGGTCATTTGTATGCTGTGGCTACTTCGTGAATGTGGATGCATGCATAATTTCTTCTCGCTGAATGAAATAGAAAAGGTAAATATCAGACTACATGATCTATACCAAAGTAATTTATGGGCAAAGGCATTGTTTCCAATACAAATTCGCCATGGAATTGAGCTGGGAATCAAACGCTTTTTAGAATTGAAGACAAAGTTTGCGAAGACTTTTATCGGTAGTAGTATCAATCTATTATTCCCTGCCCTAGAGCCATCACGAGCGGTCTTTATAGAAACAGAGTCTTGGTTTGATAATTCTAATCAAAGACTAGACGCAGTTATTACAAGATTAGTGTCCTATGGACATGAAGTTAAGGTGATGGAGAGAGGATCGATTGCGACCCTTAAAATTGATAATTTGTTATACGATGCGATCCCGCATTTTGTAATGATGAAAGTGCCAATTCAAGGTGTGCGTCTTGTTCCGAAGCGCCCGCTGTAAAGGAGTTGGTAATCAATGTCTAGACAACGTTCCATGGAGAATATTCTGGCTTCAGAGTATGTATCTATAGGTGAATTGGTAAGAATCACAAATTCTCGTTATAGTACACTCAAACATTACACAGAAGAAGGCATGCTTCCCTTTGAACAGGCCGAGGAGAATTTAACACGCAGATATAATAGAGAGGAAACCGTCGCACGCATTCTTTGGATCAAAGAGATGAAAGCAAACGGTTTATCTATCCCACAAATTAAAGAAGCTTTAGGAATGAAGTAAACACCGGGCTTCCCGGTGTTTTTGCTTTTTTAAGTCAAAGAAACTGTGTACCAATCATCTGAACAAATTGCTCAGCCGCAACAGACAGCTTTCGATCCCATCGTACTGCAAAGCCTATACTGCGAGGTAAAAGCGGATCATCTAGCTTCAACTCATAAAGCTTTCCACTGTGAAGATCCTCTTGCACGAAAGAACGGCTGATAAAAGCTGCCCCATACCCTAATCTGGCGAACTCTGCTAGCAGTTCTATGCTCCCCAATTCAATATCTGGAATTACCGATAATCCCTTAGTCGCAAACCATTGTTCAACAAATACTCTAGTACTGCTCCCTTGAGAAAATAAGATTAAAGGCAGCTCTGACACTTCTCTCATGGTTAGTGAACGACTAGCTAATTCTTGATAGGCTTCACCTACTACAAAACAATCCTCTAACACAGCCAGCGTCTGTATATTTAGCAGTGGATCGTGAAGCGGCATATGGACAAAGGCGCAGTCGATCTCACCATCTTTTAAACGCTTAGTGATGTCTGGCGTCTTCCCATGAGAGAGACGAATTCGTATACCTGAGTATGTGCTATGAAAGGTATTCAACTGCGGCAACAAAAGATGCTTGATCAGATAATCACTGGCTCCGATTCGTATTTCTCCCTCATTTAACTGCTTCAAGCTCTCCAGATGCTTTTGTGCAGAATCCAGCATGGAAAAGGATTGCTCCACATATTCAAATAGCGCTCGTCCTTCTTCTGTAAGCTCTACACCTTTGGACAGCCTGTGAAACAGCTTCAGTCCTAATGCTTCTTCCATTTGTTTAATGGCATAACTCACAGAAGGCTGTGTAATATGTAGTTCCCCTGCAGCTTTTGTTAAATTTCGATGACGTGCCGTTTGCCAGAAAATACGATACCACTCCAAGTTGAACATGTGGTATAGACCACCTCTATATCATTATGGTAAAAATCCAATTTCATTTATTTCATTTCATTCATTATAATCATGCTAGAGGAATAATTCAAAGGGGTGGATGAAGTGGAATCCAATCAACCGGACTTAGAAGCACGTTCTCCATGGTCAACGAATAGCGATAAACACATAGTGAAGATTAGCCCAGCGAAAGCGGTAATCAATGGGACGATAACCATATCAGGAAGCAAAAGTCTGACGAATCGGGCCTTGGTAATCGCTGCTTTAGCTGATGGACGTTCAGAAATAAAGGGAATATTAAGAAGTGATGACTCTTACTGGTGTATTGAATCATTAAAGAAACTTGGGATTCCCGTTGTGATAGAAGAAGAGACAGCTGTTGTGGATGGATGTGGCGGCAACTGGCCGAATCCGACTGGTGAGCTATATGTAGGAGCGGCAGGTACAGTTGCGAGATTCTTACCTGCTGCACTCGCGGCAGGGACTGGCACTTGGACAATGAATGGAAGTAAACGGCTTTGTGAGCGGCCACTCGCGCCATTACTCAATGCATTAACAACCCTGGGTGCACAATTTGAGTATAAACAAGCCGACCGTTGTTTACCTTTTACATTAGAGGCAAAAGGTCTGCAAGGAGGAAAGGCAACCCTGCCCGGCTCCACTTCAAGTCAATTTATAAGTGGATTACTGCTAGCCGCACCGTATGCCAAAGAACCGGTAACCGTGTATGTTGATGGAGAAGTTGTGCAAAGAGACTATGTAGAGATGACCCTTACTATGATGGCCTCCTTTGGTGTAACACCAGAAGCATCTCAGGACGGTCAATCGATAACGGTTCCTGCAGGAAAGTATCAAGGTCACACGATCACTTTAGAGCCTGATGTATCCACATGCTGTTACTTCTGGGCGGTAGCTGCGCTTACGGCAGGACGTGTACGAATTGAAGGGATCAATGCTAGCAATACAAGTCAACCTGATATCGAGTTCTTAGACGTTCTGGAGGTAATGGGCTGTACCGTTGTTCGTGGGGAGAACTTTGTTGAAGTACAAGGTGTCCCACGGCTTAAGGGTGGATACACAGTGAGTATGAAGAAATGGTCGGATCAAACACTAACAATGGCTGCTATGGCTATTTTTGCAGATGGTCCAATCACTCTAAAGGATGCCGCACATATCAGACATCATGAATGTGATCGGATAGCCGCGATATGCGAGGAAATAAGTAAGCTCGGAATACGTGTGGAAGAGTTTGAGGATGGTCTAACGGTATATCCGGGTCAGCCACTCCCAGCTTTACTAAATTCTCATGACGATCATCGGATGGCTATGGCGCTTTCTTTAATCGGCTTGAAGATTGAGAATATTCAGATTATCGACCCTGGTTGTGTCTCAAAGACCTGTCCAGATTATTTTGACCGTTTGTCAGCGTTAGGCGTACAGGTCCAATACTAAATAAGGAGTGCATATATAATGGCAGGAAATACATTCGGTGAAGTGTTCAAAATTACAACCTTCGGTGAGTCACATGGTGTGTCGGTAGGGGTCATAGTGGATGGTGTAACACCAGGCGTCGAGATTAACGAAGCATATATACAGAAACAGATGGATCGGAGAAAACCGGGCCAATCTTCAGTGACTACTCCTCGTAAAGAATATGATGTTGTCCACATACAATCAGGAGTATTTGAGGGAAAAACAACAGGTACGCCGCTCTTTGTAGTTCTTCAAAACCACGATATGAGACCAGAAGCGTACAGCGAGATCCAGGACGCTTTTCGTCCGGGCCATGCCGACTTTACTTATTTAGAGAAATACGGCATTCGAGATCATCGCGGTAGCGGACGTGCTTCAGGTAGAGAAACTGCGGCAAGAGTGGCCGGAGGTGCGATAGCTCGTAAGTTGTTAGAGAGAAGAGGTGTACAGGTAGTAGCGTACACACAAGAAATCGGAGGCATAAGATGTGAATCCTTCGATGAGGGTGTGATTGAACAAAACGCTGTCCGTGCCTGTGATCCAATTGCAGCTGACAAAATGATTAAAAAAATTGAGGGGTTAGCCGAGATTGGGGATAGCTGTGGTGGCATTGTAGAATGCCGTATTCGTGGCGTGGTTCCGGGTCTTGGAGAGCCGGTCTTTGATAAATTGGATGCAGAGCTGGCGAAAGCTATGCTGTCCATTGGCGCTGTTAAAGGGATAGAATTTGGAGCTGGCTTCGAAGCAGCAACGATGCTGGGAAGTGAGCATAATGACGCCAGGAATAGTGATGGGTTTCTTACTAATCATTCCGGAGGAATCATCGGGGGGATTAGTACAGGACAAGAAATCGTATTTCGGATCAGTGTAAAGCCTACTTCGTCCATCTCTGTGCCACAGCAAACGACTAACATCAAAGGGGAAGAACAAGAGATACGCACCGAAGGCAGACATGATCCATGTATTTGTCCGAGAATCGTACCTGTCGTAGAGGCTATGGCTTGTTTAGTACTGGAGGATCAATACAAACGACAAGCTGCTATGCTTGGATAATTCTAGAGCGGCATAATGGTGATGTTTGATTTTGACATGATCATTGAATTATTTTCCATTTAATGATATTTTTAAGATCGAATCATTGTCTCAGTCTACCCTGGAAGGAGCTGTACCATGGAACGATCAATTTTTATGAAAAGCATTGCTGCCCCTCTCGGCTTAATCCTGTTCTTGACCAGTATCGGTCTTGCCATTTCCTTTGCCTTCCCACAGCGGTCAAAAGCAGCGGTTGTTAAGTCTTCTGCTGCTTTTAGTTTGTTTGAGCAAAGAGTGAAGAAACCTTCATCTCTCAGTCTGGCCCAAGCCACCTTAGTCAATCGTATTGATGAGATGACGCCAGCAGAGGCTAATTTAGCCGTTTTACATTTGGAAAATGCCCTGAAAGCTTATCTACCTACAGCAATCAAACGAATGAATACGCCTGTTATTCAACAAGATATCAAAGATATTTATACTCCAGGCATGTCAATGGTGCTGGCTCGATCCAAGGTGAAGCAGTCCCAGACCCGTGTTGTTCTACAGGACTTGACTGCCATGGACTATAAGCTTGAATTGGGTGGCGGACGCTTTTATCCAATCATTCAATACAAAAGCTTCAAAGTGTTCAAACCTTACGTCTCCAAAGATTTGCAAGCCTATATCGAGCTGATGGCTACTGAGTCTGAGCAACCCTCTGCTGTGAACGGAACTTTGCTGATCAACTGGTACAAGGTCATAGAACGGGCTATGGCATATGAAGATTTTTTGTCAACCTATAAGTCTTCCAACCGTACAATAGCTATTAAGGAAGCCTATAACGTAGCCAAAGAATATGTGTTTAACGGTACCCAAAACTCTCCGCTCTTTGATAAGATAACGCAAGTGATGAGTGAAGAAGCGGCAATTGCATACGAGAATACATTGTCAGAAGCGGGGCCAGAGCAGATTGAAGCCAGCCCACTACTGATCCAGCTTGAAGAATTTTTGATGCTACTGGAGAAGAACGGGGATAAGAAGACGCAGGCTGTTAAGGATTTTCTGAAATCGATTTAAGCTATAAAAATTTCAAAATAATAACTCTTGGAAGGCACTAACGTCCTGTTAGTGTTTTTTTTGCGAAAGGAGAACCTATGAACCGAATACTAGTCATTGGATCTGCTGGATCGGGCAAATCTACCTTGTCTCGCAAACTACATTACATACTTGATCTCCCTGTTGTACATTTGGATACCTATTACTGGAATGCCGACTGGGTTCCTAAACCAAATGAAGAGTGGAATAATATTGTCGAACAATTTATCAATGAAGAGCATTGGATCATGGATGGTAACTATTCAAGAACGATGGATATCCGAATTAACAAAGCCGATTTAATAATTTTCTTAGATATGCCTAGACTTCTATGCATCTACCGAATTATCAAACGACGAATTATATATCACAAGAAATCCAGACCGGATATGAATCAAGAATGCCCAGAAAAATTAGATTGGGATTTTGTGAAATGGGTTTGGAATTATAGAAAAAAAGGTCGAGTGAACACTATAAAGAAACTTGAGCAGATTAAAGGACGTAAAGAGGTTGTTATTCTGAGAACGAGGAAAGAGATGGATGAGTTTATAGGGAAGGTGGAGAAGGAAGGGGCTGGTCTGGGATGACTTGCAAACTGTTAGTTCAATCTGTAAATAAGTCATTAGAAATTGTTGATTTGTACTTTGTACAAGGATGGTGTAGATACTATCACAACGGGTCATCCTGCGGTTAGAAAGTTTAACAATTCTAAGTTATGGGATGATCCTGAATGGGTGGATGGTGTTTTTGAAAAGCTTGAACAATATAAATTCGAACTGAACTCTTGAGTATGTAATTGGATGAAGAGCCAATAGAAATGATAAGCAATTAAAGCAGCGATGTGCTAAGGTTTTAATTCTCAGCCCTAGCACCGCTGCTTCATTTTTAGAGCATCTAATCCAATTCTGCTATCATCTCAAGGCTTTACCCAGGATCCCTTCAGATCCATTTCTCGAATACATTCAGCCGAGTCGTTCCTGTTGTCGTTAATCATTGGTGTGACCGGGTACACCTGCATTTCATCTGCTGAATAAGGCCGCAGAATCGGATTCAGTGCTTCCAGATCATTTGTCTCCTCATCAAGCCATCGAGTGATATCCTGTGGGGACAAAATCGCCGGCATCCGGCTCTCAAATTCGCTAATCAGTGGATTGGCATCTGTCATGACCAGAGAGCAGGTACGAAGAGGCTCCCCGCGCGTATCCCGCCAAATTTCGTATAGACCAGCCACTCCGAACATACTGCGATTATTCATGACTACCCGAACTGGATAAGTCTTCTTGCCTTCTTTTTTCCAATAGTAAAATCCATTGCAAGGGATAATACAGCGCTGCTTGTCCACCATCTTGCGATAGGTTGGATTCTGATGCACATTTCGGAGATCCGCATTGATCGCATCTTTACCCCAATAAGGAACGAATCCCCAGCGGAACTCATCCAGAATTCGCTCACCATCCTGCTGTAATACGACAGGCATATCCTGTGTGGGACTAATATTATAGCGGTCTTTATAGTAGTACATCACCCGTTTGATCTCAAAATGATCCCTAATGTCTTGTAGTTCGGCCGCCAGAGAAAAACGTTGACACATGAAACATCAGCCTCCTTTTGTTTCGTAGTGTTTGTAAAAGGAGGTAAATTATTCATGATTTCCATGGTCATTCATTCGCATTTTTTACAGTAGGCGGTTATTTTAGCAATCACTCCGTATTATGATGTAAACAGACTTAAACTGTTTCCAGGTATGGAGGTGGATATCGCGAGACAGGTCATATCCTGCTGATCGGACTTAAGGAGAATGTTCTAGCAGTTCGGGCTTTACTGGATGAGCATACGCAGGAGGGGGATTTTATTACTTTCAAGGATCTGCTGGACATGGCCGACGAACATAACCTTTGGAAAATCGGAGCTCATCCCTTCCGAACTTCTACGCCATTACATCAACTGGACCCGGAGCTGCTTCGGAGATTAGATGCTTTTGATTTCAATGCAAAGGATATTTACATGCAGGGGGCAGAGACTTATAAGAACCTGATCACACCATTTGCTGAAACGCTTGGTGTACCTGTGATTGCCGGTAGTGATAGTCATCAATGTCTGCAATATGGGATGTTCTGAATCGGTTGAATATTACCTGCTCGACGGTTGAGGAATTGAAAGAAACTTTTGAAGCAGCTCATTGGTGAAGCACCTTCCAGAGATGAAGCAGAGGTTGGCAACATGGTCTAGCCGATTCCAAACATTCCTGTTATACTTTTTTCGTGAATGTAATCGGAGGTGGTACTGTGCTAATGCTGGTTTGCCCATTAGCTAGAAGTTCCTCACGCAAAGCCTAAATTAGGGCGATACTTTGCGTGAGGTGCGATAGGATGGATGATCGCCCAAACTAAATATTATCGTTTCTAATAATGGGCTTTGCACCTTATGAAATTTCAAAATATAAGAAAGTATAAGTTTCACTCTATACTTTATTTCTTATATTTCTCGCTTAAACGCTCACCGTCCTTATAGGACTCCGAAGGCGTTAATGCTTGTAACAAATAAGGGGCTGAAGAGCAATGAATACACCATTTATTAGAAACCATCAATATAATTTTATTAAAAAACAAACAGACTTCCTTTTAAAAACACTGCGAACTGTAGCGGATCGAAGAGTCTTGGAGACGGTAAGATATCGTTCTTCGTTGAATGTTGTAGAAGCTTTTCCAACACTAAGTGATAGTCAGCAGCAGTTGCTGCAACAAATATCTACCTTTGAGACTGCATACGATTTTCAGAAGTATCTTAGTGGATTAGAGCCTTATTTAGAACCTTATCCACAGATTACACCCAAACAGATTCAGAAGTTATTCCCTAAGAATAAGAAGCTGAAGGTACCTGATTTATCAGCAATCGACTTTCGATATATGACATATTTGAGCTGGATAGATATTGCTACCAATAAACTATTTATTGTATATCCGTTCGAAGGGCAGTTTATCGGTATTGAGGGTAGAATGACACCAATGAACAAGAAGGGGTATTGCCTGTTCTGTAATCGGCAGCAACAGCTCGCCTTCTTTACGGTCAAGACCAGGCTTGCAAAATCTTCGCCGGATGATTACTCCTCCATTGGCCAATATATTTGCATTGAGAGCCAAGAATGTAATCATAGGATTACGGATACAGCAGCGCTAGAGAGATTCATTCTCTCCACTCGTGCATAATGTTAGGATTAGCAAAGGCTGCTTTTGTAGGTAGCTTCAGACTATAGAGCAATAGGGTTTTGAAACGAATGGTTTCCGTTTCGAAACCCTATTTGCTGTTCGCTCAATTCCTGAATTAATTATTTTAAATAATTGTTGAAATAGAAACAAAAAAATAATGTGATATAATATTGTTAATGCAAGAGTGGGTGGGAGGACAGGTCATGAACAAAGAAGATCAGATCCTAACGGGTGTCAGGGACCTATATAATAAGATTGTTTGGCTTAACAAAGATAAGATGGAAGCAAGTCTTAAGGGTTATACATCTTCCGAAGTACATTGTATTGAATACATTGAAAAAAATGTAGATTCCAACGTTACAAAACTTGCGGAGTCCTTTTTTATGACTCGCGGTGCCATAAGTAAATTAACTAAGAAACTCATAGAAAAAGGCCTGATCGAAAGCTACCAGAAGTCGGATAACAAAAAAGAAATCTATTTTAGGCTTACTGAGCAAGGAAAAGTAATTTATAAAATCCATGAGAACCTTCACAAAGAGTTTCAAGAGCGGGATAAAGCCGTCTTTGCGCAGATAACCGAGGAACAATTTGATAGTATGCTTAGTTTCGTGGAAAAGTATAGTAGTCATTTGGATGCGGAAATAAAGAAACAGGGTAAAGATATTAAATCGGAATAAAATTTCAATAATGAAAATGAAACCACATGCAGTCGGGCTCTATGGAGAACGGCTGCATTTTTATTGTTATTATTTTGTTGACAAGGAAACAAAAAGGCGATACGATAAACATGTTTCCTAGGAATCAAAATAGTAACTTTAAGGAGTGAACATAAATGTCCATATTTAAATCACACAATGAACAGAACACAGGACAATTCGTAGATAAACACGCCTTAATATTCGGTCTTATCTCTGTGTTTCTTTGCGGAATAGGCTTTAGTATCATAATGCCTGTCGTCCCATTCTTAGTGCAGCCTTATACAAGCAGTCCTGGAGAACAAGCAATAGTTGTTACGATGCTGACCTCGGTATATGCAGTCTGTGTATTTTTTGCAGCCCCCGTACTTGGAGCTTTGAGCGACAAATATGGCCGGCGTCCATTACTCTTAGTATGCCTGTTGGGTTCCGCCGTCGGGTACTTGGTTTTTGGCATAGGAGGGGCTCTATGGGTACTATTTGCTGGACGTATAATCGAAGGGATAACAGGCGGGAGCATAAGTACGATCTTTGCATATTTTGCAGACATCATTCCTTCGCAGCAGAGAACCAAATACTTCGGATGGGTAAGTGCAGTTGTAGGTGTAGGCACCGTCATTGGCCCAACGATAGGCGGATTACTTGCTAAGTTTGGTTATTCTGTTCCCTTGTATTTTGGAGCAATCATAACTTTATTGAATGTTGTTTATGGATTCTTTTTTATGCCAGAGAGCCTTGCCAAGAAGAATAGACTGAAGGAGATTACCTTTGTAAGACTGAATCCATTTTCACAGCTTGCAAACTTACTTTCCGTGAAAAACTTAAATAGGCTGCTAGTCTCAGCGTTTTTACTCTGGATTCCTAACGGATCTTTACAGGCAGTATTTTCTCAATTTACGATGGATACTTTCAGCTGGAAGCCTGCACTAATCGGTCTTATGTTTTCGATTATGGGTCTCCAAGACATCATTTCACAAGGTTTGATCATGCCAAAGCTTTTGAAGAAACTTAGTGATAAACGTATAGCAATTCTTGGAATGGCTTCGGAAATTATCGGTTACAGTTTTATTGCTTTATCTGCGTTGTTCTCATTCTATCCTCTTTTTATCGCTGGAATGTTTATATTTGGCTTTGGGGATTCGATCTTTGGGCCTTCATTTAACGGGATGCTTTCCAAGTCTGTCGATTCTAGTGAACAAGGTAGGATTCAAGGAGGTAGCCAATCTATTCAGGCTTTAGCAAGAATGATTGGACCTATCATTGGAGGTCAGATTTATGTATCACTAGGCCATGCCGCACCCGCATTTATGGGGATGATCCTTATAGCAGCAGCCATACTCGTTTTGTATAAGCGTCCGGATGTAATTATGTAAACTACCTACGTTTAAGAACATATAAAAATAGGGTTTCAGAACTCAGGGACAAGTTCTGAAACCCTATTTGTCATAGTTATTGATTGTTTTTGGAATCTTTATTGATAACCCGTGCAGGACGAGTTACCCAGTTCGTACGATTCATAGGTTTAACTGTATCAATTCTGGTATTTGACGGTTCATTTGAAGCTTCAGTTGCTTCTGTTTCAGTAGATGTTGTAACTTCTTGATCCACGCTTTTTTTCCTTGATAGTCCTGTTCCATCATGCTTGCCTCGGTTCCATACTCTTCCCTTACTCATACATACACTCCATTTCTATACGCTTATTCATAAACCATATCATATTAGGACAAGTTAAGGAAGAAAGACATAAGCACAAATTGAAGGATTTTTCAAGTTATATTGGTTACTGGAGATTTCATTTGGCGATAGCTATAATAGTACTGATATTGAAAGGAGAGTACTTATATTATGGCAATCAAGATCATAACAGATAGCGGTTCTGACCTACCCCTTGACTACATGGAGAAGTATAATGTTTCCGTGGTCCATCTACCGGTTCATTTTGGGCATGAGTTAATGCCTGCGGATACGGATACGAAAACCTTTTATGCTAAAATGAGTGAATCCAAGGAGCTACCTACTACGGCAAGTCCAAGTCCAAACCAATTCCTTGAGACATTCAGGCAAGTAGAGGAAGGTACTGACATTATGGTCATTTGTATGTCCTCTAATATTAGTAGCACTTATCAGACGGCTATGATCGCTATGGAAATGTACCAAGAAGAAGGACACACCAATGCGATAGAGGTTATAGATTCCAAGACCTTTTCTGGCGGGTTGTCGCTGATCGTGGGCCTTGCGGCGAAGTGGTCACAGACTTGTTCAAGTCTGCAGGAACTGAAGGACAAGGTGCTTAAGCAAATGGATGAAGTTCGCGCATATTTTACACTGGATACACTTGAGAATGTAATGAAGGGCGGACGTCTAAGCCGGATATCAGGAGCGGTTGCTTCCGTGCTAAATATCAAACTACTGCTTAAAATCAGCGAAGAGGGTACTGTTGAGGTAGTGGAGAAGACCCGGGGTCTTCCAAAGGCATTAAACCGGCTGCTTGCGCATTTGGATGAGAAGCAGCATGACTACGAGAAGGCTGTTATCGCTATAGTACACAGTAACTGTGAGAAGCTTGCACTTGAGATTAAAGAACGCATCTTACAAAAGCACCCGTTCAAAGAAGTTTTACTCTCAAGTATGGGACCTGTAATGGGAACCTATGCGGGTGAAGGTGGAATTGGTGTTGCTTTTTAATAGGACTCCGAGGGCGTTTATATTTGCCAGCAGGTGTTCAGATTTCTGGAATTATACGATCGTACATGGGACGAGTTCCTGTGTGCGATTTTTATTTAAATATAAGAATTTGATGGATGTAATAATTTAGCTATTCTTTAGATTGCGTTTAGGTGGGTTTAATAATCGAAGATTATAGTTAGATGGGGTGATTACTGTGTATACAATTCTAATCGCAGATGATGAAGCAGAAATTGTGGAATTGTTGAGATTATATTTAGAGAAAGAGTACAACATTGTGGAAGCGAACAGTGGGACTGAAGCGTTAATGCAAGTGCAGAACCAAAAAATTGATTTAGCGATTCTTGATATTATGATGCCTGGTCTAGATGGACTGCAATTATTGAAGAAAATTCGAGAGTTCCATCATTTCCCGGTGTTGTTTTTATCTGCAAAAAGCGAACATTACGACAAAATACTGGGACTTGAACTCGGTGCCGACGATTATATTTCCAAACCGTTTAATCCATTGGAAATTGTAGCTCGTGCAGGAGCTTTACTGCGGCGGGTACATCATTTTGACGCACAGATTATTGAAGAAAAGGCAGCTGAACAAATTGTGTTGGGAGAATTGAGACTGGATCAAAGCCAGTGTCTGCTCTATCGTTCAGGAGAACCTGTCGTTCTTACCTCTACTGAGTACAAAATTCTGGAATTAATGATGAAACAACCGGGTCGGGTCTTTACACGAAAAAAAATATATGAAGCTGTATGGGAAGATTTCTATGTGTACGAAGATAATAGTATCATGGTACATATCAGTAATATCCGGGAAAAGATCGAGGAAGACTCCAAAAAGCCGGTTTATTTAAAGACTATTAGAGGGCTGGGATACAAAATTGAAGCGCCTATGGAGCAATAGAGATCAACGACCTTTACAATCATCGCTGACGCTGGATTTTTTGTTATTCATCTGCATTTTGTTTTTTCTTGTGATTGTTTATTATTTGTTCATTAACCTTGATGTGACCCATATGTTCGAAAAAAATAAAATCGCTGATCCTGATTTGAAGGTTGAAGCGAGTGCCTATCGAGATAATCTGGAGCATGGGATAGAAACCAAACGGCTTCTGCGTAGCGGTGGGTGGATTGAGATCTTGGGTCAAGACAAGAAGGTCATCGACGTAGTTGGTGAGAAGAAAGACGATGTAACACAATATACCGACAACCAGCTCTTAAATAACCTGGAAAACGGAGAAGATCAGGCGTACTTCTACTCGTTGACTACACGTAATAATGAGAATGAATCAGAGTGGCTGCTTTTGAAAATCCCTAGAGAAGTTATCGACATTTCAATTAATAGTGATCCATTAGTTGAATACTTCAACCACTCGCTTTCATACTATGTTTTTTTAGGAGTTGGAATGGTTCTCTTGCTTATTATCGTGTACAGCTATTGGGTGGCACGAAGAATCAGGAAGCCGCTGCGTATTATTACGCTTGGTTTGAAGCAGATGATTGAAGGAAATTATGATACTCGTATCTCGCTATATGCAGAGAAAGAATTTTCGCAAATTGGGGAGACTTTTAATTATATGGCGGACGTAATTGAGAAGACAACGAAAGAAAAACGTCAAGCAGAAGAAAGTAAGAAACGCATGATGGTTGATCTTTCTCATGATCTGAAGACACCCATTACGAGTATACAGGGGTTTGCACAGGCGTTGGTTGAAGGTCGTGGTGAGGACGAAGAACGCCAGAAACGGTATTTAACCTATATCTATAATAAATCCTCGCAAGTGACCAAGCTGATTCAAAATATGGTGGAGCTACTTAAAATAGATTCCCCAGATTTTTTACTACGAATGGAGCGTCATGAATTGGGCGAGTTTATTCGTGAAATCGTTGCAGACTCCTATGGTGAGATTGAACAAAAGAACTTCATCCTGCAGCTGAATGTTCCTGAACAGGAAGTGTTCGCAAACTTCGATGCGGAGCTACTCTCGAGTGTAGTTCATAATTTGATCTCCAATGCTTTGACCTATAATCCGCCAGGCACTCATCTGCGAGTGGAGGTTATCCCCTCGGAGAGCGAGGTTACTATTGAAATTGCAGATACCGGAGTAGGCATTCCTGAAGAGCTTTGGTCAACGCTTTTTGATCCGTTTGTTCGAGGAGATAAAGCGCGGTCAACTACAGGTGGAACGGGTCTTGGTCTATCCATTGCTATGAAAAATACAGAGAAAATGGGTGGAACGCTTCATCTCAGTCGCGGAAAGAAGGAACCAACGGTATTCACCATACGTATTCCCAAATAACGAGATGAAAGACACCCGAAAATAGAAGATGGGAGAGAACTATGGCTAAACTGAACACATTCATTCGAGTTTGTATAGCGATCCTTTTGGTGTTAGGCATCGTATTTTTAGGCTCACAAGTTAATTTTATTTTCAGTCCAATCTTGTCTTTGTTCAATGTTATTATCGTGCCCTTAATGTTGGCAGGATTTTTCTATTATTTACTCCGACCTCTAATCAATACTTTGGAGAGATATAAACTAAATCGCTCTGTTGCGATCATCATCGTATATGTGGTCATTGCATTGCTCTTGTTTGGTTTTAGTATTGGAGTATGGCCTTCACTTCGAACACAGCTAATTAATTTTGTCGATAATATGCCAAATCTGATCGCAGCCGTGAATCAGCAGTTATTGAGGCTCGAGGACAGTGGATTCTTGGCTTCTATTATCCCAGCAGATATGGATCTTGCTTCCCAATTGACTGAATATTTGAATAAAGGATTTAATCTGATTTCGAACTACGTAACGGGTCTATTCTCCTTTGTTTCAAATTTCGCGATTATTTTATTTACCTTTCCTATTATGTTGTTTTACATGCTTAAGGAAGGTGGGAAATTTGGTCGTAAGATTGTAAGTTTCTTTCCAAAGAAGTATCGTGGAGAAGGGACTACAATGATGAGTGAAATTGACAGTGCGTTAAGTGGATTCATTGTTGGTCGGGTATTAGTCAATCTGGCACTTGGTGTTCTGATGTATATTGGTTTCCTTATTATTGGACTACAGTATGCATTGTTGTTGACAGTGATTGCTGTTGTGATGAATTTTGTACCTTTCATTGGTGCAATTCTCTCCAGTATCCCAATTTTCATTATCGGATTCATCCAATCGCCGTCCATTGCAGTATGGTCCATCATCATCGTTCTTGTAGCTCAGCAAATTCAGGATAATCTGATTGCTCCCTACATTTTTGGGAAAAAGCTTGATATTCATCCGCTGACGACGATCATCTTAGTGTTGGTTGGTGGAGATATAGGCGGGATTATTGCGATATTGCTGATTATTCCATTGTATATGATTGTGAAAATCCTCTTGACCAAAGTGTATAATTTGTTTGTTAAGAACCACAGGGCAGAGTCAGGGGTAGAAGTAGAGGTAGAGGAGAGCCTTTAATATCTCTTAAATTAACAAATATGGAGGTTGTTTATATGAATGAAGGAACGGAGCAAGGATTAATTCATATCTCAGATGATGTAGTCACATCGATCGTTGGACAGGTGGTTCTGGAAACGCCAGGTATTGCCGGGATGTCAGGAAGTAATATTTCGGACAACTGGGCCAAACGTTTGGGCGGTAAAAATGTGAAAAAAGGATTGTCTGTAGAAGTGAAGGAAGTAGACGTTGCCATCGACCTGCGGGTTATTGTTAATTACGGATGTGTGATTCAAGAGGTCTGTTATATGCTGCAAAAAAATGTGCGTAATGCTGTGGAGAATATGATGGGCTTGTCCCTTGTTTCGGTAAATGTGAAAGTTGAGAAGGTAGCCCTTCCAGTATAAGGATATCTCTCAAATAGGCACCGTGATATAGGCTTCTGCATAGAATGGAGCAAATCCATTTACGGAGGTCAGAGCATCCATGTCGACATATAACACTGGGCAAGAGCAGAATGTGATTTATCAGGCCGATCCTACGGTGATCCGGCACCTGCACGGTGTCCGTGATTCCTTGTATCAATCTTGCAAGCCCTACCTAAACCATAGGGTGAATGTACAGACTTTAGATGGCTTAGTGCATGAAGGCACTATTGCCGGAGTAGATAATAAACATTTGTATTTGAACGTTGCAGTAAATGGGCAAATGCCGCGCGGATATTATAATCCTTACCAACCGTATCATCCGGGTCCTGGTCCGGGTCATGGTCATGGTCCGTATCCCGGCCCGGGTCCTTACCCAGGTCCTCCTAATAATAATGTGATCTTGCCGCTTGTGTTGTTCGAACTGTTGGCTATTTCTTTACTCTAAAGTTGAATTCTATTGAATAAGAGCATGTACTGGTTTTGCGATCGTACGTTGACGCGACTAGTCATGTTCTTTTTTTGTGTAATTGATGTGTACTCTTGATATAATTGCTGTAATACTGGAGGTGTCATATGATTAAATATCCGATTTTGAACAAGAATGCGACAGTAGGGGTGACAGCACCTTCATCTGGAGTAGGCGCTCAAAATGCAGAGTTAATTAAGTTGGCTTCAAGTCGTTTGGAATCTAAAGGATTTAATATGATTTGCGGGGATACGGTATGGACGCAAGAGAAGGCTAAATCGGCACCGGCCAAAGTTCGTGCTCAGGAGTTTAACGAGATGATGGGCAGTGAGCATACTGATATCCTTATTCCGCCTTGGGGCGGGGAACTGTTAATTGAGGTTCTTGAGTTTATTGATTTTGATACCATGAAGGATAAATGGATCTTAGGTTATTCAGATATAAGCGTGCTGTTGCTTGCAGTTACGTTAAGAACAGGGATTGCCACGGCCCACGGGACTAACCTTGTTGATTTAAGAGGAGAGTATTCAGATGATACCACAGCCATGTGGGAAGCGGTTCTAGAGACGAAAGCAGGGGGTTCTATTGTCCAGCATTCATCGCTTAAATATCAGGGGGAATGGCAACATGATGCTCCTACGCCTTATGTATTTCACTTGACAGAAGATACCCGTTGGAAGACAGTATCCTCTGGTCCTGTAACTATGAAAGGGCGTCTGCTAGGGGGCTGCATAGATGTAATTAGGCATCTGATTGGCACACCATTTGGCAATCTGCGGCATTTCCAAGAACAAATGATTAACAATGAACCGATCCTATGGTATTTGGAAAACTGCGAACTGAATACGGTTGATGTACGTAGGTCATTAGTTCAGATGAAGCTCGCAGGTTGGTTTGAGAATTGTTCTGGCATTATGTTTGGCAGAAGTCCTGCTAATCGACCAGTAGAGAACTACACGGCCGAAGACATCTACGCAGAGCTTTCTGAGGAACTCCAGTTACCTATTGTGTATGATATCGATTGTGGTCATATTCCACCGCAAATTACGCTGATTAACGGTGCGTACGCTGAAGTTGATGTGATGGACGGAGTAGGAACGGTAAAGCAATTTTTCTATGAATAAATGCATACAAAAAAGGGACAACCATTTGGGTTGTCCCTTTTACCATTAGTTCCCTGTAGTTACAATTGCAGTGATTTCCTCGTCCAGGTCTAGCCTTACATCTTCGCGGTATGCACGAATGCCATATTCGCTAAGCATGTAACGTAGGATCGCCTCGATCATGTTGGACTCAACTAAATATTGACTACGTCCCTGTACCCAAACCTCAGCAGAGTATCCGGTGTCTTCTTCCCAGCTCAGTTCTACTTGAACATCTTCAGGGCGAACCGCTTTACGTTCAGCCATGTGTAGGCAGAGGGCATTGATGATCTCATCCATGCTAAGAACCATTGTTGACATTAGTAACGACCACCTTGATCTTCTAAGCGACGACGTTCTTTTCTGCGACGGAAGAAGGACATCACCAGCATTACGAGCACATAGATAGCAAGCATATTAATGACGAATCCTAGAATGTTACCGAAGGCACCCATACCGGCGAACATTCCGCCGAACAGTAACCCAGCCAAACCACCGATCATCATACCTTTCATTAAGCCGCCACCGCTGAAGAATCCCCGTTTCGTATTCGCAGTAGATCCTGCTGTGGAGCTTTTAGTGCTATCGCTTTTCTTTACGTTATCGGTTGTTGATTTTTTTGGAGTTGTTGAATAACTACGAGTGCCGGATTTAAATCCGCCACCACCTCGCTTCGCATCCACAAAGTTCGGGGTAGCTACGGCGAAAAATAGAGTGAAGGCCATTACAATCATCATTACGCGTTTCATTGGTTTCATTTAGTACGAAAACCCTCCTGTGAGTATGAATTTATATGCATGTTCAGTATTACGCAGCTAGTCTTACTAGGTTTCAATTTTTATTTAAAATATAAGAAAGTATATGCTTGTCATAATTTATACTTTTTAATTACAAAAAAAGCGTGGATCCAGGATCCACGCAAACAGCAGTCAGAGAGCTGTAACTTAAGTTATTTATATCCATCAACGACAAGCTCAAGCGCTCCGGTAGCCGGATCGATGATCATGCCATGCACTGGTACATTTGGGGGTAGTAATGGATGCTTATTGATCAGATTCACAGTTTGGGATACCCCTTCTTGGATATTGTCAAACCCGCGCAGCCATTTGGTAAGCTTGATCCCGGAATTCTCCAGCGTGTTCAACACCTCTTCGGATACTCCGCGTTCTTTTATGGAATTGATCATATGATCTGCATTGAGGGAAGCCATACCGCATTCATAGTGCCCAACAACGATAACTTCCTCCGCGTCAAGTTCATATAACGCAACCATGACACTACGCATAACACTACCAAAGGGCTGAGAAATAACCGCTCCGGCATTTTTGATGATTTTGACATCACCGTTCTTAAAGTTCATCGCTTTTGGTAATAGTTCAACCAGACGGGTATCCATACAAGTGATAATCAACATTTTTTTATCGGGATAGCGACTTGTTAAATATGCTTCGTACTCTTTATTCTCTACAAAACTCTTATTAAAGTTAATAATATCGGATACATGGCTCATGGCTGTTTTTCCTCCCTAAAATCACTGAATTGTACTTACATTACGCATATCTCTTACCAGGATATTTTTTCCGTAAATCTGTGAATCGCTGTCTAGCTTAAAGGAAGAGAATCTTTCCTCGGCATCCAGACGCATCTTGTCCTCATAAAAGATTTCCTGCTGGCGGCTTACGATAAAGGGAAGGGAATCACTTTCCATCCTGGAATCGCCGTCCTCCACTTCTGAAACAATTAGTAATACATTAATTCCGTCACACCCGCAGCCTTCCGTATCATAAAAGAGCTTGAAAAATCCTGGCCGATCTTCAAGCCTTTCCTTCAACTTCCTTTCTGCGAGAGGTGTAACTTGAATCATCATAGCCTGTTCACGCTCCTTTGAATTTTGTGCGAAGCAAGATCTGCTTCTTATGTAACCCATTGAATATTTTAAATTAGAGATGTAATCTCTGAAGTTGATTATACTCATTCAAAAAAGTATCATCAAGAGGAGTCGGCAAAACAGAGAAAGCAGGTGTAATAAAATGGAACAGCAAGTGAAGGAACAGTGGGAGAAATTTAGCGAGTTATTATCAAAAATAAGTGGATATTCAGAGGCCATAGAATTACTTCACTGGGATTTACGCACCGGTGCGCCACGTAAGGGAGTAGAGGTTCGTTCGGGTACGATTGGGATGCTGAGTGGAGAACTGTTCAGACTCGGAATTTCGGAGGAAATGGGAGATTTTACTGCATTTTTTACCCGTCCTGAAGTGATTTCCCAGCTATCACATGATCAGAAGAAGATCGTTACCGATTGCCGTAAAGAATATGAGCGCAGCAAGAGCATCCCTTCCAAAAGATTTGAGGAGTACGCTGTCCTGTCCGCACATTCCCAAACCATCTGGGAAGAAGCCAAGGAGAATGATGATTTCGCTACTTTTGAACCTTACTTAAGCAAGATAGTTGCTCTAAAGCAAGAATTTATCGATTATTGGGGTGTAAAAGGAACGCGGTACGATACGCTTCTTGATATGTATGAGCCTGAACTTACGGTAGAAAAAGTGGATGAAGTATTCAGCCGCCTGCGCAGCCGTTTGGTACCATTGGTAGAAGCTATCGCTGCTTCGCCCAATAAACCGGATACAAGCTTCTTACAGCAGATCTTCCCTAAAGAACAGCAGGAAAAGTTCGGCAACTTTATTTTAGAGCAAATGGGCTACGATTTTGACGCAGGTCGTTTAGATGAGAGTGTGCATCCTTTTGCAACAGGATTGAATCCAGGCGACGTTCGTATTACAACCGCTTATCTGCTTGATAATGTGACTAGTGCCATATTCAGCTCACTACATGAAGGTGGACATGCGCTTTATGAGCAAAATATCAGGAAGGATTTTGTTGGAACACCACTGGCACAAGGTGCATCGATGGGGATTCATGAATCTCAGTCGAGACTATGGGAGAACATGATCGGACGCAGCCGGGCTTTCTGGCAACGTTATTACGGGGATCTTCAGCAACAATTCCCGGAGCAGCTTGCAAATGTGGAGTTGGAAGATTTCTACCGGGCGATCAACAGCGTGGAGAACTCATTTATCCGGATTGAAGCAGATGAGCTTACATACAATCTGCACATTATCGTGCGTTATGAGATCGAGAAGCTTATTTTTAATGAAGGCCTTTCTGTAAATGACTTGCCTCAAGTATGGAATGCTAAGTATCAAGAGTATCTGGGTATTACTCCGCCTTCTAACGCTCTTGGTGTGCTGCAAGATGTCCATTGGTCTGGCGGGGATTTCGGATACTTTGCTTCCTACTCCTTAGGTAATATGTACGCTGCACAGATTCTGAATACACTTCGCAAAGAGTTACCGGAGTTTGATGAGTTAATTGCTGCAGGGAACCTACTACCTATTAAAGAGTGGCTAACCGATAAGATCTATCGTTTCGGCAATAGCTTAACGCCTTCACAAATTATTGAACAAGTAACGGGAGAACCACTGAGTCCAGATTATTTAGCTGATTATTTAGAAGCGAAGTATACGGAGATTTACAAACTGTAATCCAGTAGGGTACGCGTGGTATAATAGGAAGAAAGCTTAGACGGAAGGATATGGATATGGCAAATACTCACACCTACAGCCGGAGAGAAGAAGTCGCGAATGCGATTACGCACGGGATTGGAACGGTATTAAGCGTGGCTGCACTTGTTCTGCTTGTTGTTTTTGCAAGTCTGAAAGGAACGACATGGCATGTGGTCAGCTTCTCCATCTATGGAACGACAATGCTGCTTCTGTATCTGAATTCAACACTAGTGCATAGTCTCAAAGAGGGTAAGGCGAAGGATTTGTTCGAATTTTTCGATCATTCCGCTATTTATCTGTTTATTGCTGGCACGTATACCCCCTTTTTGTTAGTCGCCATTCGGGGAACGCTTGGATGGAGTTTGTTCGGCGTTATTTGGGGAATCGCAGTGTTCGGCGTTTTCTTCAAGGCATTTTTTGTTAAAAAGTTTCTGTTCATGTCCACCATATTCTACATCGCAATGGGCTGGCTGATTGTAATCGCTTGGAACCCTCTTTCGGCTGTTGTAGCAGACGGAGGAATGATCCTGCTGATGGCTGGAGGTATACTCTATACATTAGGTACTGTTTTTTATGTATGGAGAGGGTTTCCATACCATCATGCGATTTGGCATGTATTTGTCCTTGCGGGTAGTGTCACACACTTCTTCGCCGTATTGATTTATGTACTGCCGATCCAATAATTTCAAGCGTATTTATTGCGTGAAAAAGGGATTTTTAATAAAGAAAGAGATGACAAGCAAAAATGCTTGACATCTCTCTTTCTTTTAGGTATCATAAGGGACGTTGTGAAGGTGTAAAGTGTTTTTCCTTGACGAAGGGAGTGCCCTTAATGAGTCAGGAGAATAGGCTCGAGAAAACGAATCGTATCAATCTGCTTTTTGCCTTTTATGAACGACTGCTTACAGATAAGCAGCAAACGTTTCTTAAATATTATTTTCACGACGATTTTTCCTTGGGAGAGATTGCCGCTGAATTTGAAATCAGCCGCCAAGCCGTTTATGAACATATTAAACGGGCGGAGCAAGTCCTAGAAAATTATGAAGAAAAACTTGGTTTATTAGTGAAGCATGAGAGTCGTACCAAATATTTAGAAGAACTGCGCAGACTGCCGGAGAATGGGATGCTGCCTGAGCAATATAAACTTCGGTTCGCGGAGATCGTGGATCGCTTGCAGAGGTTAGAGTAGCATGAAGGGAGAAACTGCATATGGCGTTTGAAGGTTTAACCGGAAGATTGCAGAATGTGTTCAGCAAGCTGCGCGGTAAAGGTAAAGTATCCGAAGATGACGTAAACGAAGCTATGCGCGAAGTACGGTTGGCCCTTCTGGAAGCCGACGTTAACTTCAAGGTAGTTAAAGAATTCGTGGCTAAGGTGAAAGAAAAGTCTATTGGCACAGAAGTGATGGACAGCTTTACACCTGGGATGGTCATTATCGACATCGTTAACAAGGAACTAACCGAGCTGATGGGCGGAAGCCAAGCGAAGCTGGCCAAGTCGAACAAGCCACCAACTGTCATTATGATGGCGGGTTTACAAGGGGCGGGTAAGACAACCACTTCGGGTAAGCTGGCGAAGCTGTTACAGAAGGGCAATCATCGTCCATTGCTTGTTGCGGCAGATATTTATCGCCCTGCTGCGATCAAACAGCTTCAAGTACTTGGAGAACAAATTAAAGTTCCAGTATTTTCGCTAGGTGACCAGACTAGTCCGGTAGAGATTGCCAGACAAGCTGTACAACATGCGAAGGATAACGGACTTGATTATGTAATTATTGATACTGCAGGCCGCCTGCACATTGATGAAGAATTGATGGAAGAACTGAAGCAGATTCACAACATTGTAAATCCTGATGAAGTTCTGTTAGTAGTAGATGCAATGACCGGTCAAGACGCCGTGAACGTAGCTGAGAGCTTTAATAAGCAGCTTGAGCTTACAGGGGTTGTATTGACGAAGCTTGACGGCGATAGCCGCGGTGGTGCTGCACTATCCGTCAAAGCCGTAACTGGTTGCCCGATCAAATTCGCTGCGCTAGGTGAGAAGATTGACGCATTGGAGCCGTTCCATCCGGAACGTATGGCTTCGCGGATTTTGGGTATGGGTGACATGTTGTCGCTGATTGAGAAAGCTCAAGCGAACATTGACACTGATAAAGCTAAGGAAATGGAACGTAAGATGCGCAATGCAGAATTTACGTTTGATGATTTCCTTGAGCAAATGGATCAGGTGAAGAAGCTTGGCCCGATCGATCAAATTCTTGACATGCTGCCTGGCATGAACAAAGCCAAGGGCATTAAAGATTTGAAGGTTGACGACAAGCAAATGGGTCGCGTTGAAGCCATAGTTCATTCTATGACTAAGACGGAAAAGCGTCAGCCCGAGATCATCAACCATAACCGCCGCAAGCGTATTGCTGCTGGTAGCGGAACTTCGGTTGCCGAGGTCAACCGTCTCATTAAGCAATTTGATGAGATGCGTAAGATGATGAAGCAATTCTCAGGCATGATGGGCGGAGGCGGCAAAGCCTCTAAGAAGAATGCGATGAAGCAGCTTAAAGGTCTAGGTGGAAAAGGTATGAAGTTCCCTTTTAAATGATCTTGCTGTTCTAATATCTCGAAACTATTATAAGGAGGTGATTTTTCGTGGCAGTACGTATTCGTCTGAAAAGAATGGGAGCGCATAAAGCGCCTTTCTATCGTGTAGTGGTTTCCGATTCCCGGTCCCCTCGTGACGGTCGTTTTATCGAGGAAATCGGTTATTATAATCCGATTGAACAACCGGCAGTAGTTAAGATCGATGAGGAAAAAGCTCTTAAATGGCTTCAAACAGGTGCGCAAGCATCTGATACAGTACGCAACTTGCTTTCCAAAGCAGGCGTAATGAAGAAGTTTCATGAGCTTAAGCAACAGAAATAATGACTGATTGCGAGGGTCCTCTATGGAAGAATTAGTTGGAGTAATTGCTAAGGCTTTAGTGGATCATCCAGAAGATGTGACGGTACGAGCGGTGGAGAAGGATCACCTAATTGTCTATGAACTGTCCGTACATCCTGATGATGTTGGAAAGGTCATTGGCAAACAAGGAAGGATCGCTAAGGCGCTCCGTACAGTAGTCACATCTGCAGCAGTCAAGAGCGATAAACGCGTAACTGTAGATATTTTATCTTAAATGATGCGTACAATGAGGGGCTAGGGATAGTATATCCCGGCTCCTTTTTGTTCAAATATAGATTAGATGAAGCTTGTAAAGGAGAGGGTTGTATGACAGAAGAGTTAACCGTAGGCAGACTTGTGAATACGCATGGTATTCGCGGGGAGATTAAAGTACTATCCCATACCGATTTCCCTGATGTTCGTTTTGCTGCAGGTAAGAAGCTGCAGGTGATCCCTGCAGATGGCAGTTCTAAATTCGAAGTAACTGTAGAATCCGCTCGTGAGCACAAGGGTATGTTCATCGTTAAGCTCAAAGGGTATACGAACATCAATGAAGTGGAAAAATATAAAGGAAGCCTCCTGAAGGTTCCGAGTAATGATCTGGTGGATCTCCCTGAGAACGAATACTACTTTCACCAAATCGTCGGTTGTGAGGTATACACGGATGAAGATGAAAACAAACCACTCGGTACGATTACAGAAATCTTACAGCCTGGTGCGAATGACGTATGGGTTGTTAAGCCTGCAAAAGGACAAGACATCCTAATTCCTGTAATCAACGATGTAGTCCTGAATGTGGATATAGAAGCCAAACGAATTGTTGTCCATTTGATGGAAGGGTTATTGCCATGATGAGAATTGATGTGCTTACGCTCTTTCCAGAAATGTGCGAAGGCGTATTCAGCACAAGCATTCTTGGTAAAGCACGTGAAAAAGGAATCGTCTCCTTAAATGCTGTGAACTTCCGTGATTTCTCGGGAAATAAGCATAATAGTGTGGATGATACACCGTATGGCGGTGGCGGGGGTATGGTGCTCAAGCCTGATCCGATTTTTAATGCAGTCGAGCATGTGCTTGGTATTACACCGAACGAGGAAGATCACAATCGATCTGATGAAGTGGGCTCTGTGAAGCCGCGTATCATCCTTATGTGCCCACAAGGAAAAACTTACAATCAGAAGATTGCAGAGGAACTGGCGCAAGAGCAGCACCTAATCTTCATATGTGGGCATTATGAGGGATATGATGAGCGGATTCGTGAGCATCTGGTAACTGATGAACTTTCAATGGGTGATTACGTGCTAACAGGTGGAGAGCTGCCTGCGTTGACGGTTATAGATTCCATAGTCCGGCTTCAGCCGGGAGCACTTGGAAATGAAACCTCTGCGATATCTGACTCGTTCAGCACTGGACTGCTAGAATATCCACACTACACACGTCCTGCTGAGTTTCGCGGCTGGAAGGTACCAGATATTTTGCTGAGTGGTCATCATGCTAACATAGACATATGGCGGAGAGAGCAGGCACTGCTGCGCACGTTGGAACGCAGACCGGACCTGCTTGAGACTGCAGAACTTACATTGAAAGACAAAAAGACACTGGAACGTCTAAGAAATGTGGACAAACCGGAGTGATAATTTAATGAAACAGGTATATTTGACGTCTTTTTAACGTATCTTACGTTGAGGAGGCGTTTTTGTTATGTGTACCTGAGAACAAATAAAATAATAGTTTTCAAAATAATATGAGTATTGGTGCGTTAAAAGCTTCTTTTTAGGGTAATGAATAGAGGTGCCGCACTAATATATGCAGCTGATAACGCAGCAAGCTTAACTATTGAAGGGAATGAACTGAAGTGACTACGAAGACGCATGAAGAATTCAAGCCTAACGTGGACACAATCCACAAGGAAGCGGAGCCGCTCCGCACCGTGAATGATATTATCGATTTTTATACAAATCGCAATGCCCATTCGCCATTTAAAGAGTGAACATATAGGATTGAATGTTAGGGATTGATTGTTAGGCTTAATAAAACCATTAGATACAGTGAATTTTGTGTTCGCTGTCGCTAATGGTTTTATTCTTTTAGAAGGTAACAAAGCTTGAATCCTATTACTCCGGTTAAACTGTAAATAACCACTTTTCGCTGAGATCTAGCATCTCAGCGAAAAGTGGTTATTTTTGAAATTATAAGAAAGTATAAGTTTCACGATATACTTTATTCTTATAATTCTCGCACAAACGCTTACCGTCCTTAAAAGGACGCCGTAGGCGTTTTAGCTTGCTATAAAAGTTCGTGGAGGCACATGTTATTCTTTGCGTAAGATTTTGTGTACCCCTGTAAGGAGTGAGTACAGCGCAACACATACGAGAACAGTAACAGCCCATGCGTAGTTGCGAACGGTGTAAGTAAGTGAAGCTAAAATAACGAAAATGGTGATACGCAGTACGCCTTCTTTAATAAACTGTTTTCTTTCTACATTCATGAGATTGGCCTCCTCGAATGGATGGGATATTGCGGACTGCTAGCCGTAGATAGGTCTTACATTCTCTATAGCCTTGAGGAATACGAAAGATACAAGGATCGAAAAAAGTAAATATTGACCCAAAGTCCGACCTATGTAAGTTCGCCGTTACCGACCTGTACTCCTACACATAGATTATATCATTACGAACAAGGAGGAGTACACTAGTGGAAGCTTATTATAATTGTTTGCGTTGTAAGGATAGAAGGGTGCGGATTCTGACTAGAGACGGTAGACAGCATGAAGGCGTTATTACAGATGTAGACAGATACAATGTTTACTTAAGAACTGACAATGGTTCTGTGCATACTTCTGCTTTTTGGGGAAATTCTTTTGCCGGAAATCAGATCTTAACTTTAAGTTTATTCACTCTGCTAGCCATCGCATTAATCTAATCGTTAGGAACCAAAAACAGACCGCCCGATTATCCTGGACGGTCTGTTTACTGCTGATTACTGTACTGTAATTGCACCTATATTTGAGCTTAGGGACAATAAGGGGCCGCCCCCATTGATATCGGTCTTTCCGCCTTCTACACCTTTGATTTGCCCGAGATCACTATTGGCTTCTAAGCTGCATTTCATACCATCGGCTAGGACAGCACTGAGGCTGCCGACCTCTGTTTTGGCTTTTAGGCTGCTATCATTCTTCATCCCTGCTATATCCATTCGTATGCTGCCAGTATCGGATTCTACAGTGGATTTGCCAGTGATTTTAGCTCTTTCAATATTGATCGCTCCAACGTTGCTGACGATTTGATAATTCCCCTCTAGATTGTGAAGACGAATTTGACCTACGTTATTTGTGATTTTAAATTTATTCATGCTGGCGGGGAGCTCTATATTATAGCTTATGCTAAAATCTGAATATCCATATTTGTCTTGCGCCCATGTCCATAAGTCCTTTTTAGGACTTGATTTGGAATGCGTGGACACCTTCAACGTATCACCACTGACCTCTACTAAAACTTCAGCATCATCCATAATCTTTTGACGGTCAGACGCATGGAGAGAGCTGTTGTGGGCTGAGATCGTTGCATTTACATGGATCAGATCTCCTGTAACAGCTGTAACTTCTATTTCTCCTACTGCATTGTCCATGCTGAGTACGGATGCTGAACCGATCGCTTGCGATACGGAGAGTTCTTTACTAATGCTGTCTGCTTTAACTTCGTCAACTACCTTAGTAGCTGTTTCCTCAACGGCTTGCTGCACAGTTGCAGCTGCTTTTCCTAGCTCTTGCTTGACAACTTCACCAATGTTCTGGTGCACATCCTCAGAAATACTCTTTTCAACCTCATTTTTGGCAGATTGTCTGCCTGGTAATTCAGTGCAACCCGCCAAAAGTACGATAGATAATACGGCTACTGCTGCTAATACACTATTATTATTCCTTTTCCTCATTGAAAAAACTCCTCCTCATATATGGGTGTATGTGATCTGACATATGTGATTTCGTTATGTACTTCTGTAAGTATAGCTTATGGAATTTATCTGTAAAAACGGCTGGAGGCGGGTTATTATACTGGACCAAAGACTAGGTCTCAAAAGTGTTCACTACACTTCGATTTTTAATTGTGCTAAAATAAATGAAAGATCACTCGCTGAATAAATACGATACGGGTACATATTTAAAAGGGCGCGGAAATCTCATATAGAACCTTCAGCAGCTACTGGAAATCGCTTTTTTCGGATAGAAGTGCATAGGTGTGCTAAGGCTACATTGTATACAGATATAGACCGTTACCTCACTTGCAGAACAGGGCGGTCTTTTTACTTTCTTTCTTTAATAAATCCTGAAGGGTGGAGGGAGCCAAATGAAATATGTAGCCATTTTGCTTGCCTTAGTAGTTTTGACAGGCGTATATTTTTTAGTCTGGAAACGGAAAATAAATACTACAAAAAATTATCCGCGTACCACTCAGAGCAATGTAATCTCAATGGATAGTCATCGTAAAGCCAAACAGAGCCCAGGGGAGCAGCCTTGCTCTTCTTGTAAGAAGAAGAATGGAAAGCTAGTCTTCTATGCACAAGATAATGGAACTGTGGTTGGTCTATGTAAAGATTGCCAATCGAAGGCGAAAAAAAGAGATATGCTACCGCTTTAAATAGAAAAAATAAGTTGTATTAGCCCGTCCTTTATGGTATTATTATCTCTGTTGTGTGGAATACGGTGGTCCGCTGCGGATAATGAGGGAGAGCAAAGATCTCTCCGGAAGAGGCAAGAACACCTGTACGGAAGGAGGAAGTCCTTAATGAATATCCTACAAGCTATTACGCAAGAGCAACTTCGTAAAGATATCCCGAGTTTTCGCCCGGGTGACACTTTGAAGGTGCATGTAAAAGTAATCGAGGGAACTCGTGAGCGTATCCAGTTGTTCGAAGGCGTTGTAATCAAACGTCGTGGCGGTGGAATCAGTGAGACTTTTACGGTTCGTAAAATTTCTTACGGTGTTGGTGTGGAAAGAACATTCCCAATCAACTCGCCTAAAATCGAGAAAATCGAAGTGGCTCGTCGTGGTAAAGTGCGTCGTGCTAAACTTTATTATCTTCGTGAACTACGTGGTAAAGCAGCGAGAATTAAAGAAATTCGTCGCTAGAATAGTGACAAAGGAAAGGGGCTTGAATTCAAGCCCCTTTCGTTTTATTATTTTATGAAAATATAAGAAAGCATCAGTTTCACGTTATACATTATTCTTATATTTCTCGTATAAACGCTTACCCGCCTTAAAGGACGCTGAGGGCGTTTTAGCTTGGCATACAATGCGTGCGACATATACGCTTGGGGATCAGCTTCTCCGAAAAGGCCTCCTGAAGGAGTATCTGTGGAGGGGTTTTTGGCAGGAGCTTTTTTGTGTTGTATAGTAAGAGTAGTATTAAGAGAGGACGGTGAACTATGCAGCAGGAACAAAGTGAAACTTTGGAATCAAGCGCGCAGAACCCACGTAAACCTAAAAATGAAGTCTTGGAATGGGTCAAGGCCATTGCGATTGCTTTAGTGTTGGTTTTTCTGATTCGCTGGCTTTTGTTCAAGCCTTTTATTGTAGATGGACCTTCCATGCAGCCTAATTTCCATACTGGTGAACGTGTTATCGTAAATGAGATTTTGTACGATATTAGATCTCCGCAGCGGGGCGAGGTTATAGTATTCCACGTGCCATCTGAGGGTAGAGATTTTATTAAACGTGTAATCGGTGTCGCTGGAGATACTGTGAAAGTAGAAGGGGATGTAGTTACAGTTAACGGGGAAGTTGTTAATGAGACCTATATCCAAGATGCAATTGATGCAAAGCATAGTATCAACGCTCTGTATAATAATAAAGATTTCCCTAATGAAGAGTTCCCAGATGGTACTGTACCTGAAGGACATGTGTTCGTTATGGGGGATAATCGCTCGGATAGTACGGATAGCCGAATGATCGGTTATGTACCTCTGGGGGATATTGTAGGCCGTGCAGATTTAATCTTCTGGCCGATAAAGGATATTTCACTGATTAACCATTAAGTTGACAGAAGTCAAAGGAGGTGACGGCAATGGCCATTCAATGGTTTCCTGGTCATATGACGAAGGCTAGGCGGCAAATCGAGGATAAGCTGAAGCTGATTGATGTTGTAATAGAATTGCTCGATTCCCGTCTGCCGCTTTCCAGCCGCAATCCGATGATTGACGATATTTTGCGGGACAAGCCAAGATTGATTATTTTGAACAAAGCGGATCTGGCAGATCCAGAAATTACACGGAAGTGGCTAGCGTACTTCAAGGCACAAGGGCATGTTGCTTATCCTGTTGATGCATCTACTGGAACAGGTGTAAAGGATATTCCAGAGCAAGTCAAGCTGCTGCTAAAAGAAAAGATTGACCGGCAGATTGCAAAAGGAATGAATCCGCGAGCGATGCGTGCATTGATCGTTGGTATTCCTAACGTTGGTAAATCAACACTCATTAACCGGATGGCTGGTAAGAGTATTGCTGCTACTGGTGACCGCCCAGGGGTAACCAAGGGTCAACAGTGGATTAAGACAGGCGGTAACTTGGAGCTTCTGGATACCCCAGGTATTTTATGGCCGAGATTTGAGGACCAAGAAGTAGGTTATCGCCTAGCGGTAACAGGTGCAATAAAGGAAGAAATCCTGAATATTGAGGACATCGCCTTTTATGCAGTGAAATATTTGGTGAAGGACTACGGCTCTAGATTTCAAGAACGCTTTGGCATTGAGAAGCTTCCTGAGGATCTGGAGAATCCAGATGAGATCGTAGCTGTTATGGAAGCCGTGGGTCGTAAACGCGGTTGTCTAATCAGCGGTGGACGTGTAGATCTGGAAAAAGCTTCGCGGGCCTTGTTGCATGAGCTACGGGCAGGTAAGCTTGGACGCTTTACGCTGGAAACGCCTTAAATGGTGTGAATTCTGCGTTTAATGGACTAGGTATGGAAGAGCCATCCGAAATTTCGGAGGCTCTTTTTTTATGTTTTGGGTCCTCGACAAAGTACCTGAGTACACCTCAAGCTAAGCCCCACTTTGTGGGGATATTTTATGGGAATGGATTAAATTGGAACGTCTATTTTAAGATGACCATGTAAGCTTTACTATGATAAGCTGACTTATATAGATCATAGAATAATTCATAATTGGCGGTGACAAATTAGTGAGTTCGTTAGATATGTTGGCCTATGAAAAAGAAGGCTGGGAACAGTCTTATCGTCGAATAGCAGGCGTAGATGAAGTAGGAAGAGGTTGCTTGTTTGGGGACGTCGTCGCAGCAGCGGTGATTTTGCCAGAGGGGCTTATTATTGATGGAGTGAATGATTCCAAAAAACTTACAGCTAAAAAGAGAGATGCTTTATACGAGATTATAATGGAGCAAGCGCTGGCCGTGGGTGTGGGGTATGTAGACTCTACTGTCATTGATGAGATTAATATTAAGCAAGCTTCACGCCTGGCCATGAAAAAGGCGGTTGAGAGTCTAGAGCACACTCCTGACTATATGCTGATCGATGCTGAAAAGGTAGACCTCCCTTTGCCACAACAGGCAATTATTAAAGGAGATGCTAATAGTCAGTCCATTGCAGCAGCTTCGATTATCGCTAAAGTGACACGAGACAGGTTGTGTGAAGGTCTGTGGGAGGAATTATACCCTGATTATGGGATTGCGATACATAAAGGTTACGCGACCAAGCTTCACCGGGAACAAATTACGGCTCTAGGTCCAACACCTATGCATCGGCGCAGTTTTATTGGGCGGATTCTCGCGGAGCAGCAAACGTTATTCTAGAAGCAATGCTTAAAAAAGTAGGATGAATACCGATATAGTAAGAAGAGAGAAAATGGAGGGAGGAGAAACGGTATGAATATCGGAACATTGATCCGTGGATTGCTTGGAGAACAAAAACCGGGTGCAGCGAAGTCTTTAGAGTTAAAAGAAGGGCAAGTTGTTCGTGGTGTTGTTCTCTCTGTATCGGATTCAGGCAAAGAAGCGGTTGTGCAAATCCAAGGTACACCTGTTCGTGCAGAATTAGAAACACCATTACTGCCTGGAGAAACCTTGAATTTACAGGTTGGATCACCCGGAGAAGGTGGATTACCCGTATTGAAGCCGGTCTCCCTCGGTGAAACGGCGTTAGTCACTCCCCAAAGCATGGGTGAGGCCTTGGAGTCGCTCGGATTAGCTGATTCCAAAGCAGGTCGAGAAATTGTACTAGCGATGCAAGCAGGAGGCGTTCCACTTACAAAAGAGACAGCGGCTTTGCTGGATGCGGTAATGAGTGCAAAACCAGCTGGTGTGCCTGCTTCAGAGTGGCTTGACGCAGCTGTCATTTCTGTAAAGCGGGGACTACCCGTTACAGCTGAGAGTGTGAGAGGATTGCAGCAGGCTGTATTTGGCCCGCAGTTGCATCAGCTTTTATCAGCACTGGAAGATCAGATTACAATATGGGCAGGTCAAATTGCTAATGAAGAAACAATAACCGCAGAATCTAAAGCTGGAATGGGTACAATTACTGGAAAACTCGAACCTTCGGTAACTGCAGGTGCTGGAAGTGGGAATAACATGGGTGTTGTAGAGGGTGACGCTACAGAAGCTGACTCTGTACAATTGGCAGCTAAAGGAAATGGACAAGCTACAACTAAAACTGCTGAAGGCACTATCGCAAACGGAAGTACCGCTCTTTTGGAAGGAGCAGCTGAAGGTGCTCTGAAACCGGTTGAACAAGGTACGCCAGTCAAGGTGACTCTTAATATAGCTTCTGATAATGAAACGGGGATTGGAACTGGCAAGCCAGTTGTAGTTGATGAGACAGGTGAAGGAGCTCAGATCTCCAAGGGTGGTATTGTTACAGAGCCTATGGCTGGTAAATCAACACCTGCTATGACATCCGGCGCTCTAAATAGTGCTTTAAGCGCTCAAGCTGATAGTGCGGTGAATAATCCTATCCGATCCAGTGAAGTTGAGATTCAAGGTAATGCCTTGAATCTGAATAAGGATGGGGCATTGGATAGTGCTATACAGGCAGATAAGAGTCGGGCTGCCTCGATGGATAAGAGCGGGGCTATGCCGGGTGGCGCGAGTGTGAGCGCCGAAGGTACTGCTGCTGGTGCGGCGCCCCACGCAGCAAGTGGTCCCGCCCTCCTTGCGAAGCTGCAGGGCGTGCTCACCGAGCTGCGCGGCAGCTTGCCGCAGCTCGCCATGGTCCCGCCTGCTGACGCGGCGGGAGCAAGCCCTGCCCCCGCGGCTGCTGCGCCGCGCGGGGAGGCCCCGGCTGCGACGGCTTCGCCGGTGCGGCCGGACACCGCCCCACCCGCGGACGCGGAGTCGTGGGTGGGGCGGGTGCTGAAGCTGCTCGGTGCGGAGCACGAGCAGCAGGCGGTACGCGGCGTCGCAGTAGCCGCCGCTGAGACGGCCCGCGCGGCGGCAGGTACGGCCGCGCTTGGCAGTGCGGGTGTCGGAGGCGAACAAGCCACCGACACCTTAAAGGGCGTGCTGCTGCAGATCATGAGCAGCAGCGAGGTGCCGCCCGCGGTAAAAGAAGCCGCGAGCGGACTAGTGCAGCAGCTGACAGGACAACAGCTGCTGCTCAATACAGATCGAACGGCTCCTTTCGCGCAAGTAACTTTGTTCTTGCCGCTGCAGGGTCCAGATGGGCAGGAGACAGCTTCCGTTCATATTCAATCGCGTCGGGGACGCAAGGGTGAATTAGATGCTGCCAATTGCAGGCTCTGGTTTGATTTGGATATGAAGCAGCTCGGCCAGACACTGGTTGATGTGCAGGTTGTTGATCGAATCGTTAGTCTTAAGCTGCATAATGATCATCCTTGGGTGCTTGAGCTGCTGGAACAGCGGCGTGATGACATTAAAACGGCAGTAGAATCTATTGGTTATCAGTTGTCGGGATTAAGAACTGAACCTTTACCAGAACTAAAGCTATCTACAGAACTTGCCAATCCCCATAGTAAGCTTGTTGATTATGTTCCTGATGCTTATAAAGGAGTGGATTACCGTATATGAACGAGAATGAGCCTGTACCTCCAATTTCACAAGGGCTCAAAAAAGCGGTCGCTCTCAAATATAGCCCAGGACAAAGCGAGGCACCTGTCGTTGTTGCCAAAGGACAAGGGGCGATAGCGGATCTGATTCTGCAAAAAGCTAAAGAGAGTGGGGTTGCTGTCCAAGAGGACGCAGCTCTCGTAGAAGTTCTTTCAAAGCTCGATCTAGATCAACAGATTCCATCTGAACTTTATCAGCTAGTGGCTGAAATCCTCAGCTTTGTGTATCAGAGCGACCGTTCCGCCGGTGAACAGAGACCGGAATGAAAGAGCCATACACAAGAGAACGCTACAACCGCAAACAGAAGGGAGCCGCTGCTGAAGACGGGGCTATGCAGTACTTATCTACTTGTGGGTACAAGATCTTAGAACGAAATTGGCGTTGTCGAACCGGAGAACTTGATATTATTGCGGAGAACGAAGGCTGTATTATTATTGTTGAAGTTCGTAGTCGTAGTGGAGAGCTATATCAAGGGACTCCGGAGGAATCAGTGAATACTCGAAAAATACATCAAGTGCGAAATACAGCACAGGTTTATTTGCATATGAAAGGTTATGATGATCGAAGAGTAACTTTTGACGTCATTAGCATTTTACTGAATGAAGATTTAAGCATCGCTTCTTTGGGGCATATACGTGAGGCTTTTTAAGCTGCACCCCATATTCTCATGCCACTCATTATGGGCACTAGCATTCTTATGAAAAAAGTCTTTACAATAGCCTCCGCACAGTGGGTCATTTCTCAAAAGAAATGGGTAAACATTAGAGTAACTTTTTAATGTCATCATGAGGAGGGCTGTTTAAGTGAAGAATAAACCTTTTGAAATGCAGGTTAGTTTTGCTTGCCAATATTGCCAGCAGAAGATTGAAGTGAAATTTACCGCAGAACCAGTATCCGTTGTCTGTTGTGCAAATTGCAATAAGAACTTCACGGTTATGCGGCCCACTATAGCTGAGGAAATATTAATCGATTGGAAAAATGAGGCGCTATTTCAAAAAATCCGTGCTGATAAATCACAAAACAGCAATAGCAGTCTCTTAGCGCTTGTTATAAAAGTCATAGAGCTTCTTACATGGCGTGATAAAGGAAATGGACAGGTGGAAGCGATTAAAGAGATGCGTGGCTGGCTCATTGAGAATGAAGAGACTCCTCCTCTAGCTGAACTGATCCAGAGCGATAATAAAAAAAGATCACATAAGCGGCGTGACTGGAGATAATCATACAAACTATGATCAAAAAAGAAAGAAGGGTGAACATGGCTAACGTTTTTTTTACATCCGACCATCATTTTGGACATAAGTTGATTATTGATTTTGAATCCAGACCCTTTATAGATGTGGGGCAAATGAATGAAGCCATGATTGAGAGTTGGAATTCGGTAGTAAATCCGGATGATAAAGTGTTTCATTTGGGAGACTTTTCGTTTCTTAATAAGGAAGCGACACATGCTATTGTGGAGAGGTTACATGGCTATAAGATTCTAATTCTCGGCAATCATGATCGGGGACGCGGTCGGGATTGGTGGCTTGAAGCAGGTTTTGACGAGGTTAGTGAATATCCGATGATTTATAAGGATTTCTTTTTTCTCTCTCATGAGCCTATGTATATGAATAAACATATGCCTTACGTAAATGTGCATGGTCATATTCACGGCCAAAAATATGAAGGAAAGAATTATTTTAACATTTGTGTAGAGCATTGGAACTATAAACCGTTGACTTTTGAACAGATTAGGGACTCTGTCATAGTTAGTGAAGAAGGTTAATGTGGGTCTATGTGATTATTTATGCGTATTTATGCAATGTGATGTTAATTAATAATTCTTGATTACGCTAAGATTTCCTATATATAATGATATGTAATAGCTAATTTATTACCGGAAAATAAGGAAGCACCTTTTTTCTTGAAGATGTGACACCCAAACAGGGGTGTATTTCAGGAGATGAGGTGTTTTTATGTATGGAAAAATGCATAGTGCATGTCTGTATGGAATTGAAGGGGTAATGATAGGTGTAGAAATTGATCTTGCGAATGGATTGCCACAGACGAATATCATTGGTCTGCCTGATTCTGCGATTCGTGAGGCAGTAGAACGAGTAAGAGCCGCTATTAAGAACTGTGGTTATCGTTATCCCCAGCAGCGCATTACGATAAATCTAGCACCAGCCGACTTACGAAAAGAAGGCTCTGCCTTTGATCTTGCGATTGCTCTGGGGATACTGATAACTAGTGGTCAACTGATAATGCCCTCAGCCAATGAGGTGCTTTTTATTGGAGAGCTTGCGCTTGATGGTAGTCTGCGTCCAGTATCAGGTGTTCTACCAATGGTGGAAGCAGCGCGCAAAAATGGATTTAAGGCTGTACTGCTTCCTGAAGGGAATGCTGCTGAGGCAGCTTTGATCAGTGGTATAAATATATATGCAATCGACCATTTGTGCGCATTACCGAACCCGGAAGAATCACTGTCCAATTCAGCAAAAGGTGAAGACGAACAGAACCGAAGGAATGGGGGAGTTTCCGAAGATATGCCTTCTTTATCATCTCTTCCTTTTCCTGTAACTGTGACCAAGGGGATAGATGCTAATGACCGACCTCCGGTTCTTGTCCTTTCTTTGGAACATCTTAAATATACCCCAGTTTACGGTACTTCTGAGGACTCCTCATATGGAATGAACGAGATGATGGATGATTACAGTGATGTGCTAGGGCAACAACATGTAAAAAGAGCCCTAACCATTGCGGCAGCGGGTATGCATAATATATTGCTCATCGGTCCACCCGGTACAGGGAAGACGATGCTGATTAAACGCCTTCCAAGCATCCTTCCGATATTGTCTGAGAGTGAGGCTCTTGAGGTAACCAAAATATTTAGCGCAGCAGGAACTTTAAAAGATGCCCACAACGGCTTACTGCGTAGTCGTCCTTTTCGCTCTCCGCATCATACCATATCGGCCGCAGGCCTTATTGGGGGTGGAGGCATTCCAAAGCCGGGAGAAGTTAGTCTTGCGCATCGAGGGATTCTCTTTTTAGATGAGTTGCCCGAATTCTCTCGGAATGTACTTGAAGTGTTACGCCAGCCGCTCGAAGACGGGGTTGTTACCATAAGTCGTGCTCGAGCTTCTTTTACCTATCCTGCAAAATTCATGCTGGCCGCATCGATGAATCCCTGTAACTGCGGTTATTTTGGGAGTAATCTTTCTCAACAACATTGTACATGCAGCCCCGCTAGGATTGCTCAATATCGCGCAAAAATATCAGGACCCTTATTGGATCGTATTGATTTACAGGTGGATGTTCCTCGCCCGAAGGAATGGGATCGTCAGGGGCATGTTCTATCTTCGGCTGAGATGTATGCAGAGGTTATGGCGGCACAGACGATACAAGCTAAACGGTTTAAGCGCTTGCCTATTTCTTGGAATAGTGAACTTTCCGGCGCTTCCCTTCGGAGATATGCAAGTCTTAGTCGTGAAGGTGCCCAATTGCTGTATGACATTCTGGAAAATTTAGGTTTAAGCATGCGAGCGCATGATCGAATTATTAAGCTATCCCGTACAATAGCTGATCTGGAAGGCGCACCGGATATTACTTCCGCGCATCTTGCGGAGGCTGTGCAGTACCGTAATTTAGACCGGCAGGCGATGACAGAAGAATAAATTAAATAGAGCAGCGATTCCCGTTATTGGCGAATTGCTGCTCTGTTTTTGGGTTATTGATTTCACTCCGCAAAATTGTTAACGTCTCTGGAATCTTATGGACCCGAAAGACGTTATATGGGCATTTTTAGCTTTTGGAGCGTGCTTTCGGACTCCAGAGACACTATTTCTTTAAAAAAGGCTCAAATATAGTCTTTTTTTATATCAATAGCTGCGATGGGGTTCGTTAATAATTCAAAAGTGTACGAATGTTGCATATAAGATCATCTGTGTCCGTTAGGGCTTCGTTTGAGAAAATATTTCTCTGTATTTCCTTACAGTACATTCAATTCTACAGCGATATTGCCGCGGGTTGCGCGGGAGTATGGACAAGCGCCATGAGCAGCCTCTACTAAAGAGGTTGCGGTTTCTCTGTCAACGCCTTTAACTAGCACATCAAGCTTAACCGCTATGCCAAAACCTCCATCTTCAACTTTACCAAAGCTGACTGTGGCCGTTACTTCGCTACCTTCAATTTTCACTTTTCCGAGTCGGGCAACCATGTTCAGTGCACTATCGAAACAAGCGGAATAACCAGCTGCAAATAATTGCTCAGGATTTGTACCTTCGCCACCGGCGCCTCCCATTTCGCGTGGTGTGCTGATTGTAAGGTTGAGCTTAGGGCTTTCTGATTCGATAAAACCGTTTCTTCCTCCTACGGCTTTAACAGTGGTTTCATACATTTTTTGCTGGATGGTCATCATTGTGTATCTCTCCAATTCCTAATTATTTTGTGTACAATCTAATTTATCACAATTAACTATAATGTCAAATTATTTTTTCCTATTAACATGATGTTATGAGTGAATTATGATAAAATAAGGGTATAAGGCAGGTGATTAAGATATGAAAATGAATGAAGAAGATATGCAAAAGATGACGACTACACCTGAGCTGCTGATTGAGAATCAACTCTGTTTTACGATTTATGCTTGCTCTCGTGAGATCACAAAGCTGTATCAACCTTATTTGGATAAGATCGGTTTAACATACTCGCAATATCTGGTAATGCTTGTGTTATGGGAACGACAGCAATGTACGGTTAAAGAAATTGGTGAGGCGCTATTTTTGGATTCGGGTACGCTGACACCTCTTTTAAAACGCCTACAAGCTGCAGGGTTGATCGTGCGTGAACGTTCGACACAAGATGAGCGAAAAGTTCTGATTTCACTAACGGAACAGGGCTGGGCACTTCAAAGCAGCGCGGCTTGTATTCCCGGGAAAATGATGGAAGAAACGACTATGTCCGGCGATGAGACTGTAGAGCTGCTTGAGCAGTTCAAAAGCTTGCTAAATCGTGTTCATGATGCGAACACTCAAGATAGTAAAAAGTAAGTATAATCAGGAGTCTGTGCGATCGTTCGCATTCCGGCATGAAATCAAGCGAAAAAATGTGTACAAATCATGAATATATTTAAGGAAAGCGTTTTAAAAACATGTTACACTATTCTGGGTTCCTTTATATGGCATATAGGTAAGTATAAGCTTAGTCTTATAGATTTACTCAATGTCTCTCACAGAAATAAGGCCATTCTTTTACGAGTGGTAGAGCAGTTTCTGTTGGTTCCGGAATAGTGCTGCATGTTTAGCATCAGCCTATCCCTAACCCCGCGGCAATCAAAACGGAAGGCGAGATGACAACAGGCTGCCTGTTAAGTCACCACGCTACTTTAGGAGGCTACCGCTATGAATATCCACGAGTATCAGGGAAAAGAAGTGCTTAAGAAGTACGGTGTGGCCGTACCGAATGGAAAAGTAGCTTATACAGTGGAGGAAGCGGTAGAAGCCGCAGAGTCACTGAGTACACCGGTTGTTGTAGTTAAAGCTCAGATTCATGCAGGTGGACGAGGTAAAGCTGGAGGTGTAAAGGTTGCTAAGAATATCGATGAAGTGCGTACTTACGCAACCGAAATTCTCGGTAAGACTTTAGTTACTCACCAGACTGGTCCGGAGGGTAAGGTAGTAAAACGGCTGCTCATTGAAGAGGGCTGTCAAATTGTTAAAGAGTATTACATCGGTATCGTTGTTGATAGAGGAACTGGCCGAGTGGTTATGATGGCATCTGAAGAAGGTGGCACAGAGATTGAAGAGGTTGCAGCTACACATCCGGAGAAGATTTTCAAAGAAATCATTGATCCGGCAGTAGGTTTGCAGACTTTCCAAGCTCGTAAATTAGCTTACAGCATCTCTATTCCTAATGAACTGGTAGGCAAGACTGTTAAATTCATGCAAGCGCTATATCTAGCTTTTGTGGATAAAGATTGCTCTATTGCCGAAATTAACCCATTGGTAGTTACTGCGGATGGGAATGTGATGGCTCTAGATGCTAAATTGAATTTTGACCCCAATGCCTTGTTCCGCCACAAAGATATTCAAGAGCTTCGGGATCTAGATGAAGAAGATTTGAAAGAAATCGAAGCCTCTAAGTATGACCTGAGCTATATTGCACTTGATGGCAATATTGGTTGTATGGTGAACGGTGCAGGCCTAGCGATGGCAACGATGGATATTATTAAATATTACGGAGGCGAACCCGCCAACTTCCTTGATGTAGGGGGCGGTGCAACTACCGAGAAAGTTACAGAAGCCTTTAAAATCATTCTATCGGATGAAAAGGTAAATGGAATTTTCGTTAATATTTTCGGCGGTATTATGCGCTGTGACGTTATTGCTAACGGTGTTGTGGAAGCGGCAAGTCAATTGGGATTGACTAAACCGCTTGTTGTACGTCTTGAAGGAACAAATGTTGGATTGGGTAAGCAAATCTTGGCTGGATCGGGACTTAACATTGTAGCTGCTGATTCTATGGCGGACGGTGCCCGTAAGATTGTATCTCTTGTGCAATAATGGCTCGGAAGTTGAAGCCAGTTATCGTATTTGACAATATAAGTAGGGATGTGACTTAAGGCATGAGCATTCTTGTAGATAAAAATACGAAAGTTATCACGCAAGGTATTACGGGAGCAACTGGCTTGTTCCATACTAAGGGTGCGCTTGATTATGGAACTCAGATGGTTGGAGGAGTAACGCCGGGTAAAGGTGGAACGACAGTTAATATCACCCTTGAAAATGGCAGTGAAGTTAGTCTTCCGGTATTTGATACAGTCGCAGCTGCTAAGGCAGCTACTGGTGCAACTGCTAGTGTGATTTATGTACCGCCAGCCTTCGCGGCAGATTCCATTATGGAGGCTGTAGATGCAGAGCTGGATTTGGTTATCTGTATTACTGAAGGTATTCCTGTGCTTGATATGGTAAAAGTCTCACGTTATATGGAAGGTCGTTCTACAGTGTTGATCGGTCCAAACTGTCCGGGTGTTATCACTCCTGGAGAGTGTAAGATTGGAATCATGCCTGGCTATATTCATATGCCTGGTTATGTAGGAGTGGTCTCGCGTAGCGGAACGCTAACCTATGAGGCGGTTCATCAGCTGACCACGCGTGGAATTGGGCAATCTTCGGCTGTAGGTATTGGCGGAGACCCGGTTAAAGGCTCTGAGTTTATTGATATTTTGAAGCTGTTTAATGAAGATCCGGGTACGAAGGCAGTTATTATGATCGGAGAGATCGGTGGAACTGCAGAGGAAGAAGCAGCAGAGTGGATTCGTGAACACATGACCAAGCCAGTTGTAGGCTTCATTGGAGGAGCAACTGCACCTCCAGGCAAGCGTATGGGGCATGCTGGTGCTATCATTTCTGGAGGGAAAGGTACAGCAAGCGAAAAAATTGCCGTACTGGAAGCTTGCGGAATCAAGGTAGCCCCTACACCTGCTGAAATGGGTTCAACACTCGTAAGTGTGCTTGAAGAGCGCGGTATTCTCAATGCTTTTACATCGCACTAATTAGTGTAGTTAAGACAGAGAAATCACTCCGCGTAGTGAGGTTATTTCGTGTATAATTAATTAAAGAGGTAAGCAACCTTTTGTTCCTATTTAGGGATGAAAGGTTGCTTTTTTTATTTTAAATAGAAATTTATTGAATTTAAAGAAATACTTGCGTTTTCAAGAGGTGTAACACAAAATAGGGAAGGCTAGGCCTTCCATGTTAAGGGGCGAAAAATGATATGGAAGAACGGGAACTACTATTCGGCTTTAATGAAGTGGAAGGCATTGGCTGGAAAACTATCGACAAAATTCGCAGAGCTGGGCTTTTGTCAGAAAAAGCATTTTCTTGTAGCTCAGAAGACTGGGAACAGGTTGGATTGAGCGAGAAAGTGTCGATTCAACTTGCTTCAATATATACGTTGGAGTGGATAGCAAACCGCCGCTTACTAATGGAAGAAAGTGCTGTGAGCATGGTTACGATTTTTGATGCAGACTATCCCCATTTATTGAAGGAGACGGCTCAGCCACCATGGATTCTTTATTATCGTGGGCGTTTGGATCTGTTATCGACACCCAGTGTAGCGATGGTCGGTACTCGTGTGCCAACAGCTTATGGACGAAAGGTAGGGGAGATTCTCACAAAAGAGCTTAGTGAAGCAGGTCTAACAGTGGTTAGCGGATTAGCTAGGGGGATTGATAGCGTCTGTCATGAAGCTGCGCTAAGAAGCGGTGGGGGCACAATAGCGGTAGTGGCTACTGGACTTGATCGGGTCTACCCGCCTGAGAATAAGGAGCTTGAACGATTGATCTCCCGTGATGGGTTAGTGCTAACAGAGTATCCCCTTGGAACCAAAAGTCATCCAGGGTTATTTCCGCAGCGCAATCGAATTATTGCAGGCCTCACATACGGGACAGTGGTCGTAGAGGCGGATAGTAGAAGTGGATCACTCATTACTGCAGATGCTGCCTTGGAGGCAGGACGGGATGTTTTTGCTGTCCCTGGACCTATTACGTCTCCAAAAAGTAGAGGTGCTCTTGATCTGATTAAACAGGGGGCAAAGCTGGTAACCGGTGCACTAGATATTTTAGAAGAATACACTTCTTTTCTCCCGACAAACCTCTCAAAAACGGGTGAAAGCGGTCCCTCTAAACAGGTGGCTGATGATTTGTTAATTGAAAAGAAATTGACAAATGAGGAGTTACACCTATACCATATACTGCATCAAGGACCCTTTATTTTGGACGATCTGCTTGTGAGGACAGGATGGGATTTTGGACATTTGCATTCAGTTCTGTTATCTTTAATCATAAAAAAAGCGGTAGCACAATTACCAGGAGCTATTTATAAGGTAATTTAATATAGAGGTACGAGTGTTAACGAGGAGGAAGAGTCTATGGCAGATGCATTGGTTATTGTCGAATCGCCCGCGAAAGCGAAGACAATTGGCAAATATCTAGGTAGTAAGTATATTGTAAAGGCATCTATGGGACACATCAGAGATCTACCGAAGAGTCAAATTGGTGTTGAGGTGGAGAATGATTTCAATCCCAAATATATTACGATTCGTGGTAAAGGTTCTATATTGAAGGAATTGAAAGACGCTAGTAAAAAAGTGAAAAAAGTCTATCTCGCAGCTGACCCCGATCGCGAAGGAGAAGCGATTGCTTGGCACTTGGCACATGCCCTGGATTTAGATAATACACAGGAATGCCGAGTTGTATTTAATGAGATCACCAAACAAGCGGTGAAGGATGCTTTTAAGACGCCACGCAAAATTAACATGGATCTTGTGAATGCACAGCAGGCAAGACGTATACTGGATCGGCTAGTAGGTTACAAGATTAGCCCCCTATTATGGAAGAAAGTCAAAAAAGGGTTATCTGCTGGACGTGTTCAATCTGTGGCTGTAAAGATCATAATGGATCGTGAGAATGAAATCTCCGCTTTTGTACCTACTGAATATTGGAGTATTACAGCTAAACTTGGGATTCGAGATTCTGTCTTTGAAGCTAAGTTTCATAAGCTGAATGGTGTGAAGAAGGAACTTAATCAGGAAAGCGATGTTCAAGAGGTCCTTGAGGCAATCAAGAACGCAGCTTTTAAGGTAAGTAATGTGAAGGAGAAGGAAAGACAACGACATCCTTCGGCTCCTTTTACAACAAGTTCCCTTCAACAGGAAGCAGCTCGTAAGCTTGGATTCCGTGCAGCTAAGACAATGTCTGTTGCCCAGCAATTATACGAAGGTGTGGAACTAGGCAAAGAGGGAACCGTAGGTTTGATCACCTATATGCGTACGGACTCGACACGTTTATCAGTCACTGCACAGGATGAAGCTAAAGAGCTGATTACTGCAAAGTATGGTGAAAAGTTCTTACCTGAAGCCCCTCGCCAGTATTCAAAGAAAGCGGCTGGAGCGCAAGAAGCGCATGAAGCGATCCGACCAACTTCAGCACTTCGGGAACCGGAAATGGTCAAAGAGTTCTTAAGCCGGGATCAATTCCGTCTTTACAAGCTGGTGTGGGAGCGGTTCGTATCCAGTCAAATGGCTTCGGCTCTTCTTGATACACTCTCGGTTGATATAGAAGCAGGTACAGCCACATTCAGAGCGGTGGGTTCGAAGGTTTCATTCCCAGGGTTCATGAAGGTTTACGTGGAAGGTAACGATGATGGAACTACAGATGAAGATAAGTATTTACCGCCTCTTGAAGCGGGAGATGCTTTAAATAAGCAAGAGATCGAGCCGAAGCAGCATTTTACACAGCCACCACCGCGATATACAGAAGCAAGGCTTGTAAAGACACTTGAGGAATTAGGGATAGGACGCCCAAGTACGTATGCACCAACGCTTGAAACGATTCAGAAGCGTGGTTATGTAGCGATTGAAGAGAAAAAATTCATGCCTACAGAGCTTGGAGAACTTGTCATCGAGCAGATGGAACAATTTTTCCCGGAAATATTGAACGTAGAGTTTACGGCTAATATGGAAGGCGATCTTGACCATGTGGAAGAAGGCTCGGAAGATTGGGTGAAGGTTCTTGCCGAATTTTACGGGTCTTTCGAGAAGCGCTTAGTGTTTGCCGAAGAAGAAATGAAAGAAATTGAGATTGAAGATGAAGTCTCTGATGAGATCTGCGAGAAATGTGGTAAACCACTTGTATATAAATTAGGACGCTTTGGGAAGTTCCTAGCATGTTCTGGCTTTCCCGATTGCCGAAATACGAAGCCGATTATCAAAGATATAGGTGTAACTTGCCCTAAATGTAATGAAGGGAAAGTTGTAGAGCGTCGTAGCAAAAAAGGGCGTGTCTTCTATGGCTGCGATCAATATCCTGGTTGTGATTTCGTCTCTTGGGATAGACCATCCACTAAACCATGTCCATCTTGCGGGGCTTGGATGATTGAGAAACGCAATAAGCAAGGCACCAAACTGCAATGTACGTCTTGTGACCATACAGAGGCAGTTTTAGACAACGAAGAAGAGTTAGCAGAATAATAGTCTCTACAGGAGGAAATAAGACAGTGACAGATACAACAAAGGTAACAGTAATTGGAGCAGGTCTCGCAGGAAGTGAAGCGGCCTGGCAAATAGCCTCTCAAGGTGTACCGGTAAGATTGTATGAAATGAGACCAGTGGTGAAGACACCAGCACACCACACGAATCAATTCGCAGAACTAGTATGCAGCAACTCCTTGCGTGCAAATGGTTTAGGCAATGCGGTGGGTGTATTAAAGGAAGAAATGCGACGTTTAAACTCTCTTGTATTAGGTGCGGCTGATCGCCACGCTGTACCTGCTGGCGGTGCACTTGCCGTGGATCGGGATGGTTTCTCGGGAGAAATTACGAGTACATTGCATAATCATCCGCTCGTGGAAGTCATAAATGAAGAACTAACGCATATACCGGAGGAAGGGATTGTTGTTATTGCAACGGGTCCACTAACTTCCCCTGCATTATCTGCTGAGATTAAGGGTCTATTAGGTGAAGAGTATTTCTATTTTTATGATGCTGCAGCACCGATTGTTGAGAAGGACAGTATTGATATGAATAAAGTGTATCTGGCTTCCCGTTATGACAAAGGGGAAGCGGCATATCTAAACTGTCCTATGACTGAAGAGGAGTTTGACGTGTTTTATGACGCGTTGATTTCTGCAGAGACGGCGGTACTCAAGGATTTTGAGAAAGAGATATACTTTGAGGGCTGTATGCCTATCGAAATCATGATGAAGCGCGGTAAGCAAACTGCATTGTTTGGTCCGATGAAGCCTGTTGGGCTTATCAATCCGCACACAGGTAAGTTACCTTACGCTGTAGTGCAGCTTCGTCAGGATAACGCTGCTGGAACGCTTTACAATCTGGTGGGCTTTCAAACACACTTGAAATGGGGCGAACAGAAGCGGGTATTCTCGCTGATTCCAGGTCTTGAGAACGCTGAATACGTTCGGTATGGTGTAATGCACAGAAATACCTTTATTAATTCTCCTAAACTCTTGCATCCTACTTATCAAATGAAGGGTAAAGAAAGGCTGTACTTTGCTGGACAGATGACTGGCGTAGAAGGTTATGTGGAATCAGCAGCTTCAGGTCTGATTGCCGGCATTAACGCTGCTAGAGCCGCACTTGGTCAAGAAGGACTGATCTTCCCACAAGACACGGTGCTTGGTAGTATGCCTGCTTATATCACTTCCGCTGATCCGGAGCATTTTCAGCCTATGAATGCCAATTTTGGTCTTCTGCCGAAGGTGGAGAAGAAAATCCGCAATAAGAAAGAAAAGAATGAGATGTTAGCGCTTCGTGCACTAGACAGTCTTGCCGAGTACGCTAATCGTACGGGCCTTGTTTATAAAGAGCCGGAGGCTATCGACAACCAAGAATAAGCGCCTTTGGCATCCTTATAAGGATGATAAGCATTAGCGTTTAAGCGAGAAATATAAGGATAATGTATAACGTGAAACGTATACTTCTTATTTTTGAACAAAGCCCATCTTAAGGAGGTAACTACAATCATGGTACCCAGCTTTCATGCGACTACAATTTGTGCTGTAAGACATAACGGACAGGCAGCTATAGCAGGTGATGGTCAGGTTACATTCGGGGAGAGTGTAATTATGAAGACGACGGCCAGAAAAGTTCGTCGCTTATACAGAGGACAAGTAATAGCAGGGTTTGCAGGATCTGTGGCCGATGCTATCACTTTGTTCGAAAAATTCGAAGGCAAGTTGGAGGAGCATCATGGAAACCTGCAACGGGCAGCCGTAGAATTGGCGAAAGACTGGCGTCAAGATCGTATTCTTCGAAAACTTGAGGCATTGATGATTGTTATGGACAAGGAAGGAATGCTCTTGATCTCCGGAAATGGTGAAATTATCGAGCCAGATGATGATGTACTCGCTATCGGTTCCGGTGGTAACTTTGCACTTGCTTCCGGTCGCGCGCTCAAACGTCATGCTCCAAATCTTGCTGCTGCGGATATCGCTCGTGAAGCTCTTCAGATTGCATCAGAAATATGTGTGTATACTAACTCCAATATTATTGTTGAGCAATTATAGGCTCAGTGCCATAGAGACAAGGAGGAATTCACGATGGTGAATCAATCGCTAACACCCCGTCAAATCGTAGCTGAATTGGATAAATATATTGTAGGTCAGAAACAAGCTAAGAAATCGGTAGCTGTTGCCCTTCGTAATCGTTATCGGCGCAGTCTGCTGGCTGAGGAACTGCGTGATGAAGTTGTTCCTAAGAACATCTTAATGATCGGACCTACTGGTGTAGGGAAAACTGAGATTGCTCGGCGTCTAGCTAAACTCGTTAATGCTCCGTTCATCAAAGTGGAGGCAACCAAATTCACTGAGGTGGGTTATGTAGGGCGAGATGTGGAGTCTATGGTGCGTGATTTAGTTGAGACCTCTATTCGTATGGTGAAGCTGGAGCGTACGGAAAAGGTGAAGGACCGTGCAGAAGAACTGGCTAATGAGCGGATTGTCTCTATTTTAGTGCCTTCGTCTTCAAAAAATAAATCTCAGAAGAATCCTTTTGAGATGATTTTTGGCGGGAACTCTTCACAAGAGGATTCTAAAGAAAATTCCGAACCAGATGGAAGCTTAAACGAACGCCGTCGCGGGGTTAGATTTAAGCTGCTAGCTGGTCAATTGGAAGAAGATATCATTGAAATAGATGTTGAGGATACAGCGCCATCTATGCTGGATATGTTTGCAGGGCAAGGGAACGACCAGATGGGGATGAATATGCAAGAAATGTTTGGCAGCTTGCTTCCGAAACGGACGAAGAAGCGCAAGCTTCCTATCCGTGAGGCTCGTAAAGTGCTGATTCAGGATGAAGCAACCAAACTGATTGATATGGATGATGTCATTCAGGAATCTGTGACACGCGCTGAACAATCGGGTATTATTTTTATCGATGAGATTGATAAGGTTGCAAGTCAAGGTAAGGGTTCGGGCCCTGATGTATCACGTGAAGGTGTGCAAAGAGATATCCTTCCGATTGTAGAGGGATCAACAATCATGACAAAATACGGTCCTGTGAAGACGGACTATGTGCTCTTCATGGCTGCAGGAGCTTTTCATGTTGCTAAACCTTCTGATCTGATTCCTGAGCTTCAGGGACGTTTTCCGATTCGCGTAGAACTAAGTAGCCTGACACTTGAGGATTTCGTATCCATTTTAACGGAGCCGGAGAATGCTTTGACGAAACAATATGTTAATTTGTTAAAGACCGAGGACATTGAAGTGGAGTTCCAGAAAGATGCTATTTATGAAATTGCCAAAATAGCTGCTTCAGTGAATCAAAATATGGAGAATATAGGTGCTCGGCGACTTCATACCATTTTGGAGAAGCTATTAGAGGATCTATCTTTTGAAGCACCTGAGCTGACTTTGGACACTATGGTAATTACACCAGAGTATGTGCGTGAGAAATTGGCAAGTATTGCACAAGATCGTGATTTAAGTCAGTATATTCTTTAATGCGACAAATTTTATTTATTTGAATTTGGGCATAACGTATTAGAAAATTACAATTCAGTGTCATTAAAAGGTAAAAAAATGTAAAAACATGCAATTAAAAAGAATTTTTTGAGTTAAAAAAGGAATAAAATAGCAATAAAGTGCTAAAAGCCCTGTCTTTTCTAAAAAGATAGGGCTTATTTCTTATTGTAATAATATACAAATTAAATGAAAATCAATGTATGTGAAAATACTAATAAGTTATACTTTGCGACAAGGTTCGACGTGAAAATTGATAAATAGAGGACTTTTATACTTTATTTGTCGAAATCAAGCAGGTTTTTTAAGGGAAGTTGTGGAATTCTTTTCATTATGATAGCTTTGAAAGGAGGAATTATCTTGGGATTGCTGAATAGTGTCAGTTTTCAACGATTACAGGGAGGCATTGATGCTGCCTACAAACGACAAAATGTTCTAGCAAATAACGTGGCTAACGAAGATACGCCAAATTTCAAACGTTCTGATGTTTCATTCGAAAGTTTCCTTCAGCAACAGGAAAGTGGAGTGAAACCTACACTTAACGCGAAGATAACGGACTCCCGACATTTTCAATTTGGTACCAACAGAATTGTACCAGCAGCAGTCGTTAGCACAGATGAAACTACTTCAATGAATAATAACGACAACAATGTGGATGTAGAACGAGAAATGGCGTTAAGTGCTGAAAATCAACTCAGGTATAGTTCTTATGTCGAGCAGATCAATAGTCAAATTTCGATGATGCGAGCTGTAATTCAAGGAGGATAAGATTGCATGAACTTTGGTAGTAGTTTTGGAATAAGTGCATCAGCATTAACAGCTCAACGGTTGCGGATGGACGTGATTTCCTCCAATGTGGCCAATGCGGAAACTACAAGAGCATCGGTGGTTGATGGCAAAGCCGTTCCTTACCGTCGAAAGCTTGTTGTTATGGAAGCTACCGAAAGCAATAAGTTCTCGAATATACTAAATTCGAAATTGAACGGTAGTAGTAATGAAGGTGTAAAGGTGCAGTCCATTATAGAAGACACTTCACCGTTAAAGCCAGTTTACAACCCAAGCCATCCTGATGCGGATGCCGAAGGTTATGTCTATATGCCAAACGTAGATATTACCAAAGAAATGGTAGATATGTTATCTGCATCACGTTCTTATGAAGCCAATGTCACGATGCTGAATGCATCTAAAGCTATGGTAAGTAAAGCGCTCGAAATTGGTCGCTAAACGTAATTAACTAAGAAAGCTTCCAAAGTGAGTTTTGTACGAAGTGAATCTAGGAAGCATATGCTTACAAAACTTTTAGGAGGGAAACAGTTGATACAGAATATCACTAATGGGGTTCAAGCTGTACAGCAGCTTGCCATGAAACCAACATCTACCGAAGTTTCATCCACTCCTGCTAATGCTATGGAGAGCTTTGGTTCTTATCTTGAGAATGCACTCACTAAAGTAGCAGATCAGGAACAACAAGCAAAGGATATGAGTAATAAATTTGTACTGGGAGAAGTGAATATAGACGAGGTGATGATTTCTTCCCAACAGGCTTTACTGAGTTTGCAGTTGACTACACAAGTCCGGAACAAAGTGATAGAAGCCTATCAAGAAATTATGAGAACTCAAATTTAATTAATTCCTAGCTTAGTTCCGGATGGGGTGACACTGTGAATGAAAGATTTGCCCAATATCGGGAGAAGGTGACCCTGTATTGGAACAGATTTAGTGGTAAACAGAAGATTTTATTCTTTTCAACATTGTTTATCATTCTAATAATAATCGTAGTATTAACCATGCAGCTTTCAAAGACAGAATATGAAGTAGCGTTTCAAGATTTGGACAGCACAGATTCGGCAGGAGTAATGAACTACTTGGATACAGCAGGTGTTTCATACCGATTAAGCCAAGATGGAAAGAGCATCTCAGTGCCAAGCACAGAAGCGGCTCGAATAAAGGTGGATATCGGTTCTCAGGGGATCGTTCAGGGGGGCTCTATTGGTTATAAGGTCTTTAATGAAAATTCGTCAATGATAGGGACGACAGATAGTGAGTTTAATGTAAAGTATAATAATGCATTAAACGGTGAAGTAGAACAGTTAATGAGACGTATGCAAGGAATTAAGGATGCTAAAGTGCTGATTAATCTGCCTAAAGAAACAGTTTTTGCTTCCCAGGCTGACCAAGAGCAAGCATCTGCATCCGTTGTGCTTTCATTTAATCCGGGATTCAGACCCACTCAAGATAATATTGACGGGTACTTCAACCTTTTAAAGACGGCTGTTCCAAATCTACCAATCGATAACATTACAATTGCTAATAATGAAGTCGAGTTAATGCCTACGGCCAAAGGTGGCCAAGCTGGGGTTTCCAGCCAAGTCGAAGAGAACTTCGCTCTTCAGAAGAAATTCGAAGAAGAAGTAAAGAAAGATGTGAAACAATTCCTTAGCACTCTTACGGGTCCAGATAAAGTCGATGTTCTTGTATTCTCGAAGCTGAACTTTGACAAGGAAAACCGGAAGGAGAATCTCGTAACCCCTGTAGATACTGAGAATATGAAGGGGATTGAGATCAGTTCACAAATCATTAGTAATTCGTATTCGGGTCAAGGAAATACAACTGGCGGAGTGGCAGGCACTGGTTCGCAAGATGTAGCGGGCTATCCTTCACAAGCCGGTACGGATACTTCTACTTCGGAAGAATCTTCTGAAACGAGGAACTATGAAGTTAATCGAATTACAAAGGATGTTATCGCAAGTCCCTTTACTGTTAAAGATTTAACCATAAATGTTGCAGTTGAACCACCTACAGGACAAAATACTTTGGACGCTGCTACATCAGCAGCAATTCAAAACATTTTGGTGAATATTGTTCGTGCTTCGCTCGCAGATTCAGGTGCTACATATACAGACGCTGATTTAACCAAAAAGGTTTCGGTGTATTCTCAACAATTTGGCGGAACCGCTGCTAATACAACACCAGGTGGTCTTGCCACATGGATGTTATGGGCTATCGGAGCAGCTGCATTGCTGGTTGGAGCAGGTGGAGGATATCTAATCTATCGGAGTCGTAAGAAGACTGTGGAAGAGGAAGATGAAGACATTCCATTGCAGGTTCCTACCGAATTTCCATCTATTAATTTGGAAAGTGTGACGAATGACAGTCAAGTTCGTAAGCAATTGGAAAGTTTGGCCAAGAAAAAGCCGGACGAATTCGTAAATCTGCTGCGTACATGGCTTGCAGACGAACAGAGGTGAACTAATGGCAAAGGCTAGTCAGCAGGGGCTTAGTGGCCGTCAAAAGGCCGCGATCCTGCTTATCACACTAGGGCCCGAGGTATCGGCGCAAATATTCAAACATTTAAGAGACGAGGAGATAGAACAATTAACTCTTGAAATTGCCAATGTCCGTAAAGTGGACAGCAGTGAAAAAGAGTCGATCATGTCTGAGTTCCATCAGATATGCCTCGCCCAGGAATATATATCACAAGGCGGTATTAACTACGCCAAAGAGATTCTGGAGAAAGCACTTGGTTCCGCAAAAGCTATGGAGGTCATTAACCGTCTGACCGCGACTTTGCAGGTAAGACCTTTCGATTTTGCACGCAAGGCTGATCCAAACCAGATTTTGAACTTTATCCAGAATGAGAATGTTCAGACTATCGCACTTGTATTGTCCTATCTGCAATTCGAACAAGCCGCAGCTATTCTCTCCTCATTACCTCAAGAGAAGCAGGCGGAGGTGGCTAGAAGAATTGCTGTAATGGACAGCACCTCTCCGGAGGTCATTACACAGATTGAGCGAGTGCTGGAGCAAAAGCTTTCTGCCACAGTAACTCAGGATTATACAAATGCTGGCGGTATCGAATCAATCGTACAAATCTTGAATGGAGTTGACCGTGGGACAGAGCGCACAATTCTGGATTCTCTCGAAATTCAAGATCCAGAGCTCGCCGAGGAAATCAAGAAGCGGATGTTCGTATTCGAGGATATTGTCAATGTGGATAATCGTTCGATTCAGCGTATTATTCGTGATATTGATAATGCAGACCTGCAGCTTGCCCTTAAGGTTGCAAGCGAAGAAGTACGAGATGTTATTTTCCGGAATATGTCCAAACGTATGGCAGAGACATTCCGAGAAGAAATGGAGTACATGGGTCCTGTGCGGCTGCGTGATGTAGAAGAAGCACAAACGCGTATTGTAGGTACGATCCGCAGACTCGAAGAGTCTGGAGAAATTATCATCGCTCGTGGCGGAGGAGATGACATCATTGTCTAAGCTGATAAAGCATTCTCAGTATGTTCCAGTTGATGTACTGAAAAGATTGGAGCAGGCCCGGCACTATGCGGGCCTAACTGAGGAGCCCGTTCCAGAGGAGACTGTAAGCGAGACTCACTATCATGATCCCGCTCGTGAAGAGGCTGAAGTGGCACGTAAGCAAATGCTTAAAGACGCCCAAGAATTTGCTGAAGAGCAAGTTCGGAATGCCTCTCTTGAAGCGGAGCAGATTGTTGAATCCTCAAAAGCGGAGGCTGAAGAGTGGTGGAAAGAGCGGCGTGAGCAGGATGAACATCTGGTCGAGGCCGTCAAAGCCGAGGCTTATCAGCTAGGGTATCAAGAAGGTGTTTCTCAAGCTGAGCAAGAGATGAAGCTCAAGATCGCAGCGATGATGGATGAAGCGCGTGCTGTTTTAACTGAAGCCTATAAGGCAAGGGATGTCATTATTCAGGAAGCTGAACCTTTCTTGGTTGAGCTAAGCTGTGATATTGCGGAGAAAATTGTGGACAGACAGTTAACGGTTGAGCCGCAGTTTGCAATGGATTTGATTCGGAAGAATCTAGCTCGTAAACGTGAGCAGGGGCTGATTTCACTGTGTGTATCACCTGCGCAGTTCGCTTTCGTAAACGCAGCAAGGGAAGAGTTGTCATTAGCGGTTGACTCGCAGGCTGAACTACAGATCTTGCCTGACTCGACTGTGAAAGATCAAGGTTGTGTAATCCGCTCCTCCTTTGGCAGCATAGATGCCCGAATTGATACTCAGCTTGCAGAAATCAAAAAAGAGCTGGTAAGAATCGCGCTGGACACCGATGAGCAGAGAAATGGGGAAGAAGATGCTTGATAGTAACCGTTATAAGGAGCAACTTCGTAATCTCGATCCGGTGAGGATCAATGGGAAAGTGACGCAGGTTATCGGTCTTATGGTTGAATCGGAAGGACCTGATGCTAGCATTGGTGATGTGTGCTATATCTATCCTTCTAAAGGAAATAAGCCGCTGCAAGCTGAAGTCGTTGGTTTCCGTGACAACAAGGTGCTATTAATGCCACTTGGAGAACTGCAGGCCATTGGACCTGGTTGTGATGTAGTGGGAACAGGCAAGCCGCTTAGTGTTCAGGTGGGTTCAGAATTGCTGGGTAAGGTACTGGATGGTCTAGGGCAACCGCTTGATGGTTCCCTGATCCCAGCTCGAATGCCACATAGTTCGACCTTTAACATTCCGTCCAATCCACTTAATAGACCACGAGTGCAAGAACCTATTAGCATCGGTGTAAGAGCGATAGATGGTTTGCTAACCATTGGTAAAGGTCAGCGGGTGGGGATTTTCGCTGGTTCAGGGGTCGGCAAAAGTACGCTCATGGGAATGATTGCACGTAATACATCAGCAGATGTTAATGTTATCGCTCTGATTGGGGAACGTGGCAGGGAAGTATTGGATTTCATCGAACGCGATTTGGGACCTGAGGGTTTGCAGAGGTCAGTCGTTATTGTCGCTACATCTGATCAGCCTGCATTAATTCGAATTAAGGGAGCACTTATTGCTACTACGATTGCTGAGTATTTTCGGGATCGTGGACTTAATGTGATGCTGATGATGGATTCGGTCACTCGTTATGCTATGGCTCAACGTGAAGTTGGACTTGCAGTCGGAGAACCACCAGCTATGAGAGGTTACACACCATCTGTATTTGCAAGCTTACCTAAACTACTAGAACGCGCCGGAACTGGTCCTACAGGCTCTATCACAGCTTTTTACACTGTATTGGTTGATGGTGATGACATGAATGAGCCGATCGCTGATGCAGTGAGAGGAATACTCGATGGACATATCGTCCTTAACCGAAGTATTGCGAACAAAGGACATTTTCCAGCAATAGATGTGCTTTCCAGCATTAGTCGTGTAATGAAGGATATTGCGCCAGAAGAACAGATCGCGGCTGCAGAGAATGTTAAGCGACTAATGGCCGTGTACAAGGATTCAGAAGATTTAATTAATATCGGGGCGTACCAGAGAGGCTCCAATGCTCAAATCGATGAGTCGATGGAGTATATAGACAGTATATGGGAATTCACCAAACAAAGAGTGAATGAAAAAGTTACGCTGGCTGAAGTTCAACAGTCTTTAATTTCACACTTCTCGAGGAGTTGATTCAGTATCATGAGATTTCATTATACTTTTCAAAAAGTCGTTGACTTGAAGGGCAATGAGAAGACACAGGCAGAATGGATGCTCTCAAGCGCGCTTGGAGAATTGCAGGCACAAGAAAGAAGCCTGGATGAACTCACCTTTCAGCGGAGCGCTATTATGTTATCTTTACAAAATGCCGCAGAACAAAAGGCACCTATGGCGAAGATTCGTGAAATGCAAGAATATGTAGAATACCTGGATATATGCATTGCCCGTAAACATACGGACATTAGAAGTGCACATCAGGAAGTCTTGAAGAAGCAAGATCAGTTAAGCACAAAGGTATTAGACGAAAAAGTATGGTTAAAGGCAAAAGATAAGGCTGAGACACAGTTTCAGCAAAGTATGATTTTACGGGAACAAAACGAACTGGATGAGATGGCAACCGTCCGCTTCGCGATGAAATCCCTCTAACCCGGGAGGTTTCCGCTAGTGGCTAATATTGATAATGACATGGAACTTGAAAATGAAGGGTCAGCGGGGAAATTTGAGCGGTTCTTATTTCTAATGATACCGATTATCTTCACGCTAGTACTGCTTGGAGTACTGTTGACGCTTTTTAATATGGACATTCGTAATAACGTGCTTGAAGTTGCGAATAAAATTCCGATTCTGGAAAAATGGGTTCCTGATCCGCCAACAGATCCTTCTAAACCGAAGGAAGAAAGCAAAAAGCAGGAAGTGAGCTCAAACTCAACGATTAAGGAGCTCAAAGCTCAGCTTGCCCAGCAGGCAGATGAGTTGAAGAAGGTCACAGATGAAAAAACAGCCCAGGATACCAAGGTTCAGGCGCTAGAGTCGCAAATTCAGGGAATGAAGACGGAAGCTGCTGCAGCTGCTGAAGTAAACAGTGAGGAAACAGAAGACCCTTATCAGAAGCAGGTTACTGATCTGGCGAAGCTGTACGCGGGCATGAAAGCTTCCAAAGCTGCACCGATTATGGAGAACTTGACTACAGAAGAGATGGTGCAGATATTCAGCGTTATGAATAAAGCGAGTAAAACTGCGATTCTGGAAAAAATGGATCCTCAAAAAGCGGCAGATGTCACGATTAAGTTGAAAGAAACCACCTCTTCGAGTGATATGGCTATTGCTGCTCTTCAAGCTAGATTGAAAAAAGAAGCTGGCACTACTCAAACGACTAAAACTAGTACAAATCTGGATAAGGAAAAGTTGAACCAAACCTTTAGTTCAATGACGCCTGCCAATGCAGCTTCTCTACTAGGAGAAATGTATAAGATTAGTCCTGATAAAGTAGTAACGATTATGAATACCGTAAGTGATAGTGTTCGTTCTTCGATTTTGGGGGAAATGACTAAAAATGATAGTTCGCAAACCGCGAAGATTGTTAACCGTTTGATGGGTGCTAAATAAATATTGAAAGGAGGTGAAAAATAATATGAGTTTAGTGGTTCAATCGCTTGTGAGCGCAAATGCTACAGCTGCAAGTGGTAGCTCATCGACTTCTACTGGCACAACAGCTGCTGTACCTTTCGCGCAGACTTTAGTGCAAACTATGGGAGGAAACACAGCTAACACCACATCGGTACCTACTGATCCGCTTCTGGGAAATCTAGCCTCTTTATTGCAAGGTCTTTTAAAGGAAGTGCAGACAACTGGAGAAGATCAAGGGGGACAAGATACGCAGAATTCTGATCTTATCGAGAAGCTAACTGCTGATGTTGAAAATCTGGATGAAAGCATCAATAGCGATCCTGCTGTGCTGGTAGCTTTGCAAGCTTGGCTTCTTCAGGTATCAGCTCTTCTATCAGGAAGTCAAGCGACTGAAGGTGATGCTACATCTGATACGGAGTCGGCAGGAAGCTTGTCGCCGTTAGCTAAGCATGCGGATACACTGCGATTTGCTGTTCAAGATGATTTGCAAAGTTTAGTTACTATGATTCAGGAAGCTGCTGTCAGTGGGAACGAAGAAGCTGCTAGTAAAGGAATAAGCTTGTTAAATAATTTCACAGCAATACTAGAACAGTCCTCCGCTAACACTATTAAGGGGAAGGGAAAGAACTCCAGTATAAATGAAAATTCTGGTGTATCTGTACAACAACCTATAGTGACTGAAAGCAAAGGTAATACGACGGACAAAACCATTCAAAACCTTAGTAATCGTGCTGGAGAAGCAGCTGCAATTAAGAATGAAGCAGTCCTAACTTCGCCTGTGACCTCAGGAACTGTTCAAGATCCTGAAGCAGAGCTTACCGCTCCATTGATTAAAAGCAGTGCAACTGGAGAAACAAAGCAGGCAGAATCAGCTCAAGATTCCACATCAGGAACTACTATCATAGAAGGAGATCATGAGGTTGTAACTGCTGGTCAACTAGCTCTTAGGGGAGGAATTACTGCTCCGTTGAAGGCTGAGGTTCCAGTAGCTCCTGTACCCGTTCATCAGTTTGCACAGGAAATGACCGGTTTTATCACAGGTAAATTGGAGATTGTCCAAAAAGGCGGAGTAGCTGAGGCTACGATATCACTCTTTCCAGAAAATCTCGGACAAGTAGATGTTAAGATTACTATGCAAAACGGCCATCTGGTTGCACAGTTTATGACTGAACATTCCGGAGCTAAGGATATGTTGGAACAGCAGATGAACCAGCTTCGAGCGGCATTGCAGTCTCAAGGCCTCCAAGTAGAAAAATTGGAAGTCACACAAAATAATACCCCCCTCAATTCACAATGGGGTCAAGAAGGACGCCAACCTGGTTCTGGAAGTGGTCAGCAGGGAAGACGCTCCAAAGAAAGTCGTGAGGAAGCTAATGATGCCATTCTTGCCGCAGAGCTAAATGGTGAATGGAAAGATTGGGTTTCAAACGCAGGGCAAGAAGATGATAATCAAGGGAACTCTTTCTCTGCCAAAGCTTAAACTTATCAAAAGTGAAAGAGAGGTGAACGGTTATGACGACAACAACAACTCCTCCTGTTTCTACCAAAGACCAGTGGAATTATACAACTCCTGAATCTACTAAAACAACAGGGAATTCCGTATTGGGTAAGGATCAGTTTTTGAAGATATTGATCACCCAGCTGCAGAATCAAGATCCGATGCAGCCGATGCAAGATAAAGAATTTATTGCTCAAATGGCACAGTTTACATCTGTTGAGCAGCTGATGAATATCTCTACACAGCTTACATCAATGAATCAGTCTCTTGGCTCAGTATCCGGCTTGATTGGTAAAGATATCACATGGACGGATACCGCCACAAATCTACCTAAGACAGGGAATGTTGAATCAATCGTTGTCAGCAAGGGGATTCAATATGCGGTTGTGGGGAAAGACAGAATTGCTTTAACCGATATTACACAAATTCAGAATCCCGCAACAACAGAGAATGGTTCTGGTACAGATAGTAATACTCCGGAGAATAACGGAGGAAGCGAGGCGACAATATGAGTGACAGGCTGACCATAGGCCAACTGTATCCTGCGTCGTCCCTACATTCCTCAACGTTACAGCGATCTTCGATACCGAAGCAGACTGTGACTGGAGAAGCCACCTTTGAGAGCGTACTGCAACAGAAGCTACTAAAATTCAGCAATCATGCTGCTAAGCGTCTTGAACAAAGAGGAATTGAACTTGGAAGCAGACAACTGGATCAGATTTCTTCTGCTGTGGATAAAGCTGCTGCCAAAGGCAGTAAAGAATCCTTGATATTAATGAAGGACTTGGCATTTATCGTAAGTGTCCCGAATCGTACGGTTGTAACCGCTATGGATGGAAATTCGATTAAAGATAACGTGTTTACGCAAATTGATAGTGCAATTGTGATTTCATAACCGGCTGGTCCTAACGGAAAGCCGAGGCGGCCGCTGACCGACTGACGCGGTCCCATTCACTTAGTAAGTTATTAGGACTCTATAATCTGGGAGGACAACACAAATGTTAAGATCTATGTATTCAGGGGTTTCGGGGATGAGAGGCTTTCAGACTAAGCTTGATGTAATCGGTAATAACATTGCCAATGTCAATACAATTGGTTTTAAATCAGGACGGGTTATGTTCAAGGACATTATGAGTCAAACCGTTTCTGGTGTAACAGCTCCTAGTGATGATGGTGCAGGTGGTATGAATGCTAAACAAGTAGGACTGGGTGTAAGTATCGCTTCTATTGATACCCTCCATTTACCTGGTAGTGCTCAAACTACTAATAACCCGACAGATTTGCGCATTGACGGAGATGGTTTTTTCCTAGTAAAGCTATCAGAAGATCAAGAAACACCCTTCTTGACTCGTGCAGGAGATTTTCATGTAGATGCTGCACGTAATCTTGTAACTTCTGACGGACTTCATGTGCTAGATTCCGATGGTGGACCCATTCAACTGGGTGATGATGTAACAGCATTCTCCATTTCCAATGATGGAACGATTGTTCAAACCATGTCAGATGGAACGACTCAAGGCGGAGTGAAGATTGGTGTAGCCAAGGTTACTAATCCATCTGGTTTAGAGAAAATTGGTGGTAATCTGTACCGTATGACACTTAATGCGAATGCAGAAGGCGAACTTGTTCCGACTACAGCGAATAATACAGAAGATGGCACTGGCGCTATCATTTCTGGTCAACTCGAAATGTCCAATGTGGATCTTACGAATGAATTTACAGAAATGATTGTATCGCAACGTGGATTCCAGGCGAACTCTCGTATCATTACGACTTCTGATGAAGTGCTGCAGGAAGTAGTTAACCTGAAGCGTTAATTTTATCAATAATTTAATATCTTTTTTAAAGATTAACGCGGAGTCGTGGGGGAGGTACCCCTCCCCCTATTTTTGTTAGGAGGCCTGTTATGATATCGGTAACGAGATTAAATGGAACACCGATGTGGATCAATGCCCTACTGGTAGAAATGGTAGAAGAAAGCCCGGATACATATATTACGCTAGTAACCGGAAAAAGACTGATCGTGCTTGAAAAAGCTGATGAAGTTATTACGAAGATCCGGGATTATAACAGGGACATAGGCACATATGCTGCCACCATTAAAGTCCAGTCAATGGAGGAGCTAACATGAAGAAGATGCTGCCATGGTTACTTACGATTTTACTTGCGATTACACTTATCGTGATCGCCGCATTTTTATTAATGGACAAGATCTTTCCGAAAGATTCGAATGATGTAAATGCTGCGGTTCAAAGTGTGGAAACCAAGTATTTAACTGCAGATGAAATCGTCGAATTAACGGCAGAGATCAAAGATATCAAAACAAATCTTGCTGATCCCGATTATATCGTTCAAATAGATTTCGCCTTTCAACTGAATTCTGCGAAATCAAAGGAAGCATTCGAAAAAATAAAAGAGATCAAAATCAAACCGATTATTATCAAAACGCTTGCAGATACCAAACCTGAGGAGCTTAATGGAGCAAATGGCAAAGACCAGCTTAGCAGCAAGCTTGTTAATCTGATCAATAAGACATTGACCGAAGGCAAAATCACTCAGATCGAAGTCACCAAATACCTTTTGGCTTCTATGTAGCTTCAGGCATGATAATTCTTTGATAGGGGGGTGATTGAATTGGTTGATGTACTATCACAAAACGAAATAGATGCTCTACTTGCTGCACTTTCTTCAGGTGAGATGGATGCCGATGAACTTAAAAAGGAAGAAACTCAGAAGAAGATCCGATCTTATGACTTTAAACGGGCTGTTCGATTTTCTAAAGATCATATTCGTAGTCTTACAAGGATTCATGACAATTTCGCACGCTATCTTACAACGTACTTTTCAGCCCAATTACGCACCTTTGTGCAGATTAATGTCGTTCAAGTAGAGCAGCTCCCTTATGATGAATTCATTCGTTCCATTCCGAAAATGACAATACTGAACATTTTTGAAGCCGAACCTTTAGAAGGTCGAATGGTAATGGAAGTTCATCCAAACATCGCTTTCGCTATGCTGGACAGATTGCTGGGCGGTTTTGGGACTGCGCCATCTAAGATTAATGCTTTAACTGAAATCGAAACAACGATTATGGAGCGTATCTTCAGCAGATGTTTTGAGAGTTTGCAGGAGGCTTGGAAGACTGTGCTGGATATCCATCCGCGCATGGAAGCGCTCGAAACGAACCCACAGTTCATGCAAATTGTATCGCCAAATGAGACCATTGCATTGATCTCGTTAAGCACCAAAATTGGAGATACAACAGGTATGATCAATCTGTGCATACCGCACGTCGTTCTGGAACCAATAATGTCTAGACTATCTGTTCACCAATGGTTTGTAACAGAGAAGAAGACGCGGGATGCAGATGAACTTGAAGCTATTAAAGCTAGAGTTCATAAGGCGAAACTGCCGATTGTCGCTGAACTTGGAGAATCGAGCTTATCTATATCTGAGTTTCTTGGGCTTAGCGTCGGTGACGTGATCTCACTAAACAGGAATGTAGATACTGGACTCTCGATTAAGGTAGGGGAGAAGCTTAAGTTCATCGGAAGTCCTGGAATGGTGAAAGACCGGGTAGCCGTGCAAATAGACGAGATTGTCAGTGAAGGAGTTGAAGAATTTGACGAGTAAAGATTATTTATCCCAAGAAGAAATCGACGCCCTTCTGAGACAATCTGCGGAAGGCTCATTGGCTCCTTCAGAGAAAACGGTAAATGACTATTTAACACCGTTTGAACAGGATGCTTTGGGTGAAATCGGTAATATAACGTTTGGTAGTGCAGCGACAGCTCTTTCCACTTTACTGGGGAAAAAGGTTGATATTACAACCCCTCAAGTTTCCATCATTACACGCGGGGAGTTTGAAGTGGCTTTTCCTAAACCACATGTAGCTGTACACGTGGAATATGTAGATGGATTTCAGGGTATTAACTCACTTGTTATTAAGATTAGGGATGCACAGGTCATCGCAGATTTAATGCTTGGTGGGGAAGGCGAACCTAAAGATGAAGAATTGAATGAAATTCACATTAGTGCTGTGCAGGAAGCTATGAACCAAATGATGGGTTCTTCTGCCACATCAATGTCTACGATCTTCAATCGATTTGTTAATATTTCGCCTCCGGGTATCGACATTTTAAACATGTCCAGTGGTGAAGGTGTAGGCAGCTTACCCAATGAAGAAACCTTAATTCGAATTTCGTTTCGACTTAAGATAGGAGATTTAATAGACTCTACTATTATGCAGCTCTTGCCTGTCCAGTTTGCTAAGGATATGGTAACGATGCTTCTGGGTGATGTTAGCCCTGCAGCGCAGGAGGCTGCAGTTACGTCGACAGAGACTCCTGCTAAGCCAGCTCAAGAGACGCCTCCTGTAGCTCCACCGGTGCACCAGGCGCCTTCACAGCCCGCAGGAGAAATACCTCCGCCATACCCGCCGCAGGGGATGCCTGGTTATCCAGGAATGCCAGAAGGCGGATATTATTACCCTCCAGCAGGAATGCCGGCGTATGGCATGCCAGGGATGCCACCCTACGGAATGCCGCCTCAAGGCATGCCTTATGGGCAGACACCACCGCTTAGTCCTGAAGCGAATCGCAATGTAAATGTACAGCCTGTACAGTTTGCTAACCTTAACGGTGGAGCATTTGGTCATATTGATGAAAACAATTTAAATTTATTGATGGACATACCGCTTAGAGTAACCGTAGAATTAGGAAGGACCCAGAAGCAGATTAAAGATATTTTAGAAATGTCTCAAGGCTCGATCATTGAGCTGGACAAGCTCGCCGGTGAGCCTGTAGATATTTTGGTTAACAACAAGCTTATTGCCAAAGGTGAAGTCGTAGTTATCGACGAAAACTTCGGCGTACGCGTTACGGATATCGTCAGCCAGTGGGACCGAATTCAGAAATTACAATAAGCATACTTAGGGAGGATTTTGTAAAAATGGCTAACCGAATTCTAATCGTGGACGATGCAGCATTTATGAGAATGATGATCCGTGACATTTTGTCGAAAAACGGATTTGAAGTAGTGGGCGAAGCTCAGGACGGTTCTCAAGCTATAGAGAAATTTAAAGAACTGCGTCCAGACCTTATCACGATGGATATAACTATGCCTGAGATGGACGGAATCGCCGCCCTGAAAGAAATCAAGAAGGTAGATCCGGCTGCTAAGGTCATCATGTGTTCAGCCATGGGCCAGCAGGCTATGGTTATCGATGCTATTCAAGCGGGAGCAAAAGACTTTATTGTGAAGCCTTTCCAAGCTGACCGAGTTATCGAAGCTATCAACAAAACGTTGGGTGTGTAGGAAAAAGACATGCCCGTCAATTCAGAACCGCTCGGGAGCAATAACACCCTGCTGAATTTGCTTAACGTTATTATTGTCCTTGCGGTAATCATTGTACTTATTGTGCTGCTGATCCGTTTTCTTGGACGTCGTAATCAGACCTTTATGAGCGGGCGATCCATTCGAACGCTTGGTGCTGTGGGGCTGGGACCTAACAAGTCGATGCAGGTTATTGAACTGGGAAGCAGCCTTTACTTAATCGGGATTGGTGAGAATATATCCATCTTGGATAAAGTCACTGATCCGGATGAGGTGGCTTTGATCATTGCAGCATTTGAGGATCAGTCCTCCAACCAGAATAATTTTCTCGCACCGCTTATTGCCAAGGTTAAGGTTAAGCTGCGTGGGGAGGTTCCATCAGAAGAAATCGAGCTTAGTGAAACATCATCTTTTTACGAGACACTGCAATCCAAGCTTCGTTCTGCACCAGAGCGTAAAGAGAAAATGGAAGAGCTGTTCCGGGATGATGCTACTAAGGATGAGTCGAGGAATTTATGAAAAAGAAGCTAATTCTTGCTATTCTGCTGTTCGGGTTCATTAGTATAGTTATGATGCGGCCGATACATGCTGATCCTATACCTAATGTTAATATTCAGGTCGGTAATGAAGACGGTTCAAGCGGTGGTACCAGTTCCATATCAATTCTTCTTCTCGTTACGGTTCTGAGTATTGCTCCGGCGTTTCTAGTTCTTATGACCAGTTTTACTAGAATTGTAATCGTGCTCGGTTTTGTTAGAACCTCACTTGGTACTCAGGCCATGCCTCCGAATCAGGTGCTGGTAGGGCTTGCTCTGTTTCTGACCCTGTTCATTATGTCGCCAACTTTGGCGCAAGTGAATGAAACGGCATTACAGCCGTATATGAAGGGGACGATTACCCAGACTGAGGCTTTTGATAAAGCTGCTGATCCGATGAAAGAGTTTATGTTTAAACAGACCAATTCCAAAGACCTTTTGTTATTTATGAAATATACCGGTTATACGGGATCAGCTAAACCGGCTACATACAGTGATATTCCACTGACGGTGATGGTGCCAGCTTTCGCAATTGGAGAATTGAAAAAAGCTTTTACAATGGGCTTCTTAATTTTCATTCCATTTCTGATTATTGATATTGTTGTGGCGAGTACGCTGATGGCCATGGGGATGATGATGCTTCCCCCGGTCATGATTTCATTACCTTTTAAAATTATGCTCTTTGTACTGGTAGACGGCTGGTACTTAGTCATTAAATCACTACTTCTTAGTTTTAACACCTGACCTTAAGAGGAGGCATGAGGATTGAGTACGGAGTTTATTATCGGTCTAGCAAGCCAAGCCGTATATTTAGTGCTGGAAGTCAGCGCTCCCATGCTGATTCTTGGTCTGGTGGTAGGGCTAATAATCAGTATCTTTCAAGCTACGACACAGATTCAGGAACAGACGCTAGCGTTTGTTCCAAAAATCGTCGCAGTACTGCTGGCTTTATTGCTATTTGGACCGTGGATCATCACGAAGCTAATTGACTTTACTAGCCAAATTCTAGGCAATCTCTATATGTATATTGGTTAACCAATGAACATGGATACCTTATTGCAAAGTTTACCCGTCTTTTTGCTTATTTTTTGTCGAATTACAGCCTTTTTTGTTGTCGTTCCTGTATTTTCTTCTCAAGGGGTACCGACAACTTTTAAGATTGGCATATCTTTTTTTGTAGCATTGGTAGTCTTTAGTGCTAATGGAACAGGAATTACGATTCCGCAGGATTTTAGTTATATTTTGCTGATTATGAGAGAAGTATTAATAGGTTTATTGCTAGGTTTTATTGGATATTTGATGTTTATGGCGATTCAGACAGCAGGTTCTTTCATTGATATTCAGATTGGCTTCGGTATTGCCAACGTGATTGATCCTATGACAGGAACGTCAGCACCTATTCTCGGTAATTTCAAATATATGATAGCCCTGCTAATGTTTTTGAGTATGAATGGACATCACCATTTACTAGATGCCATTGTGTACAGCTATAAATGGATTCCTATGAATAATGATTTATTTCTACGCATGGTTGATGGTAGTTTGTCAGAGTTTCTGGTCCGAACATTTGCGCAGTCGTTTGTATTAGCTTTTCAAATGTCGGCTCCATTAGTAACTGCACTGTTTCTGACCGATGTTGGTCTTGCTTTTTTAGCGAGAACGGCTCCGCAATATAATGTATTCGTTATAGGGGTTCCTCTAAAAATCATCATAGGTATTGCACTTCTTTTAGTGCTGATGCCAGGTCTGGCTGTGTTGTTTCAGAATCTCTTCGAAATCATGTTCGAATCCATGGAGAATTTACTGGGTCTCATGGGGAAGAAGCCGTAGGTGACCGTAAGGGGAGAGTATTATGCCTAAGACGAAGCGTTATAGACTAGATCTTCAACTCTTCGCCGGTGAAAAGACGGAAAAAGCAACCCCGAAGAAACGGCAGGATGCTCGTAAAAAAGGCCAAGTAGCCAAAAGTGCTGAGCTGTCTGGTGCGGTTGTATTGCTAGCTGCGGTAGTTAGCTTGATGATGTTTGGTGGTTTTATGAAAGAGCGTTTTATGAAGCTATACACGGACGTATTTCAGAATCGAATGATGCTGGACGTTACGCCTGAGAATATAACGCTGCTATTTAATCAGTATGGCTTGCAAATCTTGATTTTGCTAGCTCCATTACTTGGAATTACGTTTGTTATGGCACTTGTTTCCAACTTGGCGCAGGTGGGCTTTATGGCTACAGGAGAGGGGATTACTCCTAAATTCAGTAAGATTAATCCGATAAAAGGATTCAAAAATATTTTCTCTATGCGTTCGTTTGTAGAATTCCTGAAATCAATATTTAAGCTTCTAATTATTTCTTATCTGGTATATAGCACATTATGGGGAGAAAAGAAGAACTTTGCATCCCTGTCGCATATCAGTGCGGAGGGAATTTTTAAGTTTGCGGCCAAGCTGACGATGAGTCTTGGTTTGAAAATCGGGGTTGCCCTGCTAATTATGGCTTTTCTAGATTTTATGTATCAGAAGTACGAGCACGAAAAAAGCCTGAAAATGTCTAAGCAGGATATCAAGGATGAATACAAAAAAATGGAGGGTGACCCTCTAATTAAAGGTAAGATCAGGGAACGCCAACGCAGAATGGCCATGCAGCGTATGATGCAGGAAGTTCCTAACGCGGATGTAATTATTACAAATCCAACTCACTTTGCTGTTGCGCTAAAATATGATGGTTCCAAAATGGAGGCGCCACAGATTATTGCAAAAGGGCAGGATTATGTAGCACTTCGTATACGGGAGCTGGCTAAAGAACATGGCGTCGTGACTATGGAAAACAAACCGCTGGCACGGGCATTATTCCAAAGAGCAGAAATTGGAGATGTCGTTCCAAATGATCTGTTTCAGGCTGTAGCTGAAGTGCTGGCATATGTATATAAACTTAAAGGTAAGAGGAAATAAGGCGGGGGGTTAGGACATTGAAAGCTAAAGATTTAACAGTTTTGCTAGGCATCATCGGTATTGTGCTTATGATGATTCTGCCTATCCCGTCCTGGCTTTTGGACGTTTTGCTAGTTATTAATATTTCTATAGCATTAATTATCATATTAGTTGCTATGAACACGAAGAATGCGCTCGAATTTTCAATTTTTCCTTCATTATTGCTTGTTACGACATTGTTTCGTCTGTCACTAAACATTTCGACAACGAAATTGATCCTGACTTACGCAGATGCCGGTTCCGTGGTATCTACTTTCGGAAGCTGGATCGCCGGTGGACAAATTGCCGTTGGATTTATCGTGTTTCTGATTTTGGTAGTAGTTCAGTTTATTGTTATTACTAAAGGTTCAGAGCGTGTAGCTGAGGTAGGGGCGAGATTTACCTTGGATGCGATGCCCGGCAAGCAGATGAGTATTGATGCCGATCTTAACGCAGGCATGATTAATGAAACACAGGCACGTGAGCGTCGCCGCAATGTTGAACGGGAAGCGGATTTTTTCGGAGCCATGGATGGTGCGAGTAAATTCGTTAAAGGAGACGCGATTGCGAGTATCATTATCCTGTTAATCAATCTTATTGGTGGATTTATTATCGGTATGGTTGTGCATGGAATGGATTTCTCCACTGCGTTATCTACTTATTCCGTATTGACGATCGGGGATGGTCTAGTCAGCCAGATTCCTGCTTTGCTCATTTCGACTGCAGCAGGTCTTATCGTTACTAGAGCTTCATCGGAAGGTAATCTGGCAGAAGAATTAACAGGTCAGTTACTCTCCTATCCAAAGTTATTATATATTGTTGCAGTTACTGTTGCTTTTCTAGGTCTCTTTACACCTATACATATGATTACTACGCTCCCGCTAGCTGGTTTGCTGGCTTTTGCAGCCTATAGTATGGGACAAAATTTAAATCGAAAACAGATTGCCGAAGAGCAGCTTGTTGAAGAGAAACAGATTGAAGAGGTACGAAGTCCGGAAAGTGTAATTAATTTACTCTCTGTAGATCCTATTGAATTCGAGTTCGGCTACGGTCTTATACCTTTGGCAGATACAGGTCAGGGTGGAGATTTACTAGATCGTATCATCATGATTCGACGGCAATGTGCACTTGAAATGGGTCTTGTAGTGCCTGTTATTCGCATTCGCGACAATATTCAACTAAAACCGAATGAATATGTCATAAAAATTAAAGGAAATACTGTCGGCGGCGGTGAATTATTACTTAATCACTACTTAGCCATGAGTCCAGGCTATGATGATGAATCTATAAACGGTATTGAGACCATTGAACCATCTTTTGGACTTCCAGCGTTGTGGATTGACGAAACGGTTAAAGAGCGGGCTGAATTGTCAGGTTATACCGTGGTAGATCCACCATCCGTTGTTGCAACTCATTTGACGGAGCTGATTAAGCGTTATGGACATGAGTTGTTAGGACGACAAGAAACTAAGATGTTGGTGGATAACCTAAGAGACAATTATCCAGTGCTTGTTGATGATCTTATTCCTTCGGTATTAGCGATTGGGGATGTGCAAAAGGTACTTGCCAAGTTGCTGCGCGAGAAAATATCGATCAGGGATTTGGTTACTATTTTTGAGACGTTGGCGGATTACGGGACGTACACCAAGGATCCTGATATTCTTACCGAATATGTTCGTCAATCCTTGTCCAGACAGATTACTCAGCAATTCTCGCAAGTTGGAGAGACTCTGAAAGTTATTACGGTAGGACCTAACCTAGAGAAGAAAATTTCTGAGAGTGTGCAGCAATCTGAACAGGGCAGTTATTTGGCATTGGATCCAGCATCGACTCAAACGATCTATCAGCGGTTAAGTGAACAGATCAATCGACTGCTGCAGTCAGGACAACAGCCCATTGTACTCACATCACCAACCATTCGTATGTATTTGCGGCAGGTGATTGAACGGACAATGCAGGATATTCCTGTACTGTCTTATAGCGAACTAGAGCCTAACATTGAAATACAAAGCGTCGGAGTGGTGAATTTATGAGAGTGAAGCGTTATGTGGTCGATACGATGCCTGACGCCATGCATTCCATTCGTAGTGAGCTTGGAAGCGAGGCTGTAATTTTAAGTACTAAAGAAATTAAGATTGGCGGATTTTTAGGATTGTTTAAAAAGAAAAAAATAGAGGTAGTAGCGGCTGTTGAAAAAGCTCAAAAGGAGAGTGCTCCTGAAAAGCCTGTGAAGCCTGCGATGAACATTCCGCGCAGCGCTGTCCCGCAAGCTTACCAAAAAGCTTCATCTTCATCATCTGCTTCTACTGTAACGTTGGAAAAGCCGGAAGAGCCTCGGTCCTTTGCGGAAATCGCCGCTGCCTTGTCGGAAGCTATTGATGTAAAAGAATCGATAACCAAACATCCAGAGCCTGATCAGAAATCTCTTGAATCCAATCCAGATGAAACTACCTCTGTATCAGCCTTATATGAATCTTTAGGGTTAGATCAAACGCCAGAGGTTGCCTCGGCGCTGGAGAATGATGTTCTTCGTGAAATTAGAGATATGAAGCTTTGGATGGAACGAATCGCGAGGCAGTCTTCAGGGGCAAGAGAATTACCGGATAGTCTCCAGCAGCTTAGAGATCTTTTGATTGAGCAGGAGATGGATACTGTACTTGTTGAGGAGTGGATCAGTAATATCTCCGAACGTTGGGCGGATGAAGGGCGTACTTGGGGACCTGAGAAATTTCAGGAGTCCTTAAAAGAACAGCTCGATGGATTCCTGTCAGGGCGAATCGCTGATGGAATTGCACCTGATACCCAAATCGTATATATTGCAGGGCCCACAGGAGTAGGAAAAACTACTACCATAGCCAAGCTTGCGGCTGAACAGCTATTCAAAAACGGACGCAAGGTTGGTTTTATCACCTCTGATACGTATCGAATTTCAGCTGTGGAGCAGTTGCGTACATACGCAGCTATCCTGAATGTTCCGCTAGAGGTTGTACAATCTCCCGGAGATTTACAAAGAGCACTCTTTCGATTGGAGAGTTGTGATCTTGTAATTATGGATACAGCTGGACGGAATTATCGTAATGATATACTTGTAGCAGAACTGCAAAGCTTGCTAGCGAAGGAATTAAGAAGTGAGACCTATCTTGTACTCAGCTTAACTTCGAAAAGCCGTGATATGAAATTGATTGCAGAGCATTTCGGCAGGTACAAGCTGGATAAAGTTATTTTTACCAAGCTAGATGAGACGGGAAGTTATGGACCACTCTTTAATGTCCTGAATGATTTCCCTCTCACATTATCTTATATGACCAATGGTCAAAATGTACCTGACGATTTATTGATGGCTTCCAAAGAACAACTTAGTGAGATGCTTCTTGGAACAGGTGAATCATGATGGATCAGGCACAATCCTTGAGACAGCTTGTATCCAGTCAGGAGCCTAAACTAGCTGAAAAAGGGGAAACATCCGCCCGTATCATTACTGTTTGTAGTGGTAAAGGTGGCGTAGGGAAATCGAATTTTACACTTAATTTCGCTTTAACTTTAAAAGCAATGGGAAAGAGAGTATTGCTGTTCGATGCAGATATTGGTATGGCTAACATAGACGTGTTAATGGGCGTGTCGGCGAAGTATAACCTATATCATCTGTTAAAAAGAGAAGCGGATATTGAGCAGATTATTCAGTTAGGACCGAACGGGCTTCCTTTTATAGCTGGTGGATCGGGCATGGATGAGTTATTTTCTCTTTCGGAATCGGATCTTAATTATTTCACAGCCCAGATAGCCCTTATTGCGGACAGCATGGATTATATTTTGTTCGATACAGGTGCTGGATTATCTAAGGAAACGATGAAGTTTATAACCTCTGCAGACGATTGCCTAGTAGTTACAACACCAGAGCCAACTGCTATAACAGACGCTTACGCATTAATGAAGGTTGTGAATCGGACGTATCCGGAGATTTCTTTTAAACTGATTGTGAATCAAGCGGGTGATGAGAGAGAAGCATCAGTGACAAGTGATAAGATCCGTATGGCGGCCAGTCGTTTTTTGCAATTAGATGTTTCCTATCTTGGTCATATAAGCTCAGATGCCCATGTAGTGCAGGCTGTCAAAAGGCAGACGCCATTTTCATTGGCTTTTCCAAACAGTGTTGCTGCAAAAGATATACATCGGCTAGCCCTAAGTTATTTGACCATAGATGGTAAAAAAGAAACAAAAGTTCAAGGTATTAAAGGCTTTATCCATAAATGGTTAAAGCGAAGTAAATAATTGTTCTGAATCTGGAACAGAGGTGGAAATGATATGAAGCCATATAAAGTTTTGGTTGTTGATGATTCTGCATTTATGCGCAAGATCATTTCCGATTTAATTGAAAATGACGCTGACTTTCAGGTGACGGCAACAGCCACAAATGGTCGCGAGGCTATCGAGAAAATAAATAAACTTCGGCCGGATCTAGTTACTATGGATGTGGAAATGCCGGAGATGAACGGCCTGGAAGCGCTGAAAATAATAATGGCGTCAGATCCGCTGCCAGTGATTATGCTGTCAGGCATCAATGAAGAGGGCATGAAGGAAACCATTCTCGCTCTGGAATGGGGCGCTTTTGATTTCATTCGTAAACCTTCAATATCAAATTCCCAGGATATAACGGGCGTAGGGGAATCCCTAAGAGAGCAAATGAAAGAAGCTATGTTGGCTCGAGAGCAACGTGAAGCGCGAGCATCTGCTTTTAGGATGCCTGACATCACGCCTTTAGAGCCATTACTGCCGACTGCACCGAGATTGTTACCGGACAAATCCAAGGCAGCACTTAAATCTTCTCTCAAAGATGAAGGAATGAGAAAACCTCGGGGGAAACAGCTAGTAGATAGTATTATCCCTAAAAAAGCAACCAAACCAATCATCTCTGCTAAAACACCGTTAATCGAAAAGTCTAAACCAAAGACTGAAGTAGAGAATAAACCAATTCCACCCAAACCGGTGATAGGGTCTTTAGTGGAGGTATCTTCTGAGCCTCCGGCACTTTCTCCGGATCGAATGGTTGGTAGCAAGAATTTGCACAAATTAGTTGCTGTCGGTTGTTCTACAGGCGGACCTCGTGCACTGAAGGTACTCCTGGAGAAAATTCCAGCGGATTTTCCAGCTCCTATTGTCATTGTGCAGCATATGCCACCTAACTTTACGAAATCACTAGCCCAGCGTCTGAATACATTCAGTCCGCTAGAAGTGTTAGAAGCAGAGCAGGGGATGATATTACGAAAAGGAGCAGCCTACATTGCGCCTGGAGGCTATCATTTACAAGTTACCCCAACATCTAAAGGGCAATATGCAGTTGTACTCACGAAGGAGGAGGCGCGAAATGGCCACCGACCTTCAGTGGATGTTTTATTCGAATCATTGCTTCCACTCACATCTCTAGATCGGCACGTGTTGTTGATGACAGGGATGGGTAGTGATGGTGCTAGGATGATGAAATCTCTCTATGACTCAGGGGTTACCTCAACATTTGCTGAAAGTGAAGAGACCTGTGTCGTTTACGGGATGCCGCGATCTGCGGTGGAATTGCAGTGCGTCAAATATGTACTGCCTTTGCAAGAAATTGCTCCAAGGCTAGTGCAAGCCGTTAAATAACGGAAAAGCGAACTCGAAGGGGAGGTGCTCTACTATGGACATGAACCAATATTTATCCATGTTTATTGATGAGTCGAATGATCATCTGCAGTCATTGAACGAGAGCATGATGGGACTGGAAGCGAATCCTGAGGATCTTAGTATCGTACAGGTTATATTCCGCTCTGCGCACACTTTAAAAGGTATGGCAGCGACTATGGGCTTTGAAGATTTGGCTTCACTTACACACCAAATGGAGAATGTGTTAGATCTTGTACGTAATAACAAGCTGCGCATGCAGGATTTCATTTTTGATACGTTATTCAAAAGTTTGGATGCCTTAGAGTCTATGGTTGAGGATATTACTAGCGGTGGCGAAGGTAAAGCAGATGTATCAGCCATTGTCTCATCCCTACAGGCTATCGTACGGGGTGAGATTCCTGTTGAAGGCGGTACAGCATCTGCTGCTAATATGCCTGCTTCACAAGCAGCTGAAACTCCGATTCATTTAGATGAGTTCCAATTTTCTGTTCTAGAACAATCGATTCAGGAAGGGCATCATGCATTGTATGTGGACGTAACGATCCGTAAGGATTGTCAACTTAAGGCTGTACGTGCATACATGGTGTTTGATCTGCTCGAACGTTCGGGGGAAGTAGTTAAATCCTTCCCATCCGTTCAAGATATAGAACAAGAGAAATTTGACCAAAGCTTCTCACTCTATTACATAACCCAAAAAAACGCTGATCAGATTCAGGCAATGATTATGAATTTGTCTGAGATTGATAAAGTAACAGCAGTAGCACTAGATCAAGAATCCTTGAAAATGCTTGGTCAAGAAACGGCAGCTGCCGTGTCAGAGGTTGCCGCAACAGCCACTATAGAGGAAACAGCTCCAGCTGCTTCAGTAGCATCTAAACCATTGCCTACCAAAGATGAAGCTAATAAGCCGGGAGCAACTAAAACAGGAGGGGCGCCTTCACGTACGATTCGTGTAGATATCGAACGCTTAGATGTGCTCATGAATCTATTTAGTGAACTTCTGATTGACAGAGTTCGTTTAGAACAGCTGGCTTCTGAGGTTCAGAATGGTGATCTTACGGAAACTGTCGAGCATATGGGCAGAGTAAGCGGAGATCTCCAGAATATTGTGATGAAGCTTCGTATGGTTCCAGTAGATACCGTATTTAACCGGTTCCCACGTATGCTTCGTGATCTAGCTAAGTCGCTGGACAAGAAAGTAGATCTAATTGTAACGGGTGCCGAAACAGAGCTTGACCGGACGGTAATTGATGAAATTGGTGATCCACTTGTACATTTATTGCGTAATGCGGTTGATCACGGAATTGAATCCATTGCTGACCGTATTGCTGCTGGTAAACCAGAGACTGGGACAGTTCATCTACGTGCTTTCCACAGCGGAAATCATGTCTTCATTGAAATTGAGGAAGATGGAACAGGCATTTATCCAGAGAAGGTTTTGAAATCTGCTGTGAAAAAAGGCGTGATCACGCAAGAGCAAGCGAAGAATATGACGGATGATGAAGCTTATCAATTACTATTTGCACCAGGTTTCAGCACGGCAGAAGTTATTTCTGATGTCTCAGGTCGTGGCGTAGGACTGGATGTAGTAAAATCTAAGATTTCTTCCCTGGGTGGTAATGTAACGATCTATTCTTCACCAGGCAAAGGTACGAATTTTTCAGTTCAGTTGCCACTTACTCTATCTATTATTGCAGCCATGCTTATTCGATTGGGTTCTGAGAAGTATGCCATTCCATTATCCTCTATTGTGGAAACTGGAATCGTGCAGAACACTCAAATCCGTACGATTCATGGCAACAAAATGATAGAGTTCAGGAATTCTCATATTCCACTAGTTTCTCTAAGTCGTCTATTTTCGGTACCTGATTATGATGAGAGTACTGAAGAAGAGACAGAGATCGTAGTTGTACGTAAGGGAGAACGTCTTGTAGCCTTAGCTGTACAGGATTTTATTGGTCAGAACGAGATCGTTATCAAGAATCTGGGTAAATATTTACCTGAAATTCAAGGGATATCTGGCGCAACGATACTTGGAGATGGCCAAGTCGCACTTATTATTGATCCGAACGCTTTTATTAAATAACTAGGATAGAACAGGGAGGTTCGTTCCATGGCTGAAGATATTAAAGTGATAGTGTTCAAATTAGGTTCAGAGGAATACGGTATCGAAGTTGAGAAGGTACAAACCATTGAGCGCATGATGCCAATAACTCGTGTGCCTAAAACGTATTCGTTTATCAAGGGTGTAATTAATTTACGTGGTGTTGTTATCCCTGTGATTGACCTTCGAGGCCGCTTTGGGATCGAAGAGGCGGAGCAAACAGATCAGTCACGTGTAATTATCGTATCTGTTAATGAAATGGAAGTAGGTTTCATTGTAGATTCAGCAAATGATGTAATAGATTTGAACAGGGATTCTATCGATACACCTCCAGATGTTGTTGGCGGCATCAAAGCGAAGTATTTAGATGGGGTGGCCAAGATAGGTGAAGAGCGCTTGCTGATTATGCTTAATCTGTCAGAAGTGCTTAACAAAGGCGAAATCGTTCAATTAGAAAGCCTAGAGGGCTAACCTGTGGAATTATTTAAGCACTATAAGGATTTTAAAATGGATGTGCTTAAGGAAGTCGGGAATATTGGAGCTGGGAATGCAGCCACCGCATTATCACAGCTCTTGAATAAGCCGATTGATATGGCTGTTCCCAAGGTACAGCTTCTCAACTTTGAAGAGATTACGGACAAAGTTGGTGGAGCTGAAGAACTAGTATATGCAGTTTTCTTACGTGTGGAGGGAGAAGCTCCGGGCAACCTGTTTTTCATACTTTCCCCGGAAGCCGCTTTGAACTTACTCAGTCGCATTGCAGGCATCGAGATTTTGAGTGACCAAGAACTTGGAGAAATGGAACTTTCCGCGCTGAGTGAAATTGGAAATATATTAGCAGGATCGTACCTATCTTCTCTTGCAGACTTTACCTCACTTTCTATGTATCCAACAGTTCCTGCACTTGCTATGGATATGGCTGGAGCCATCCTAAGCTACGGTTTGCTGCAATTTGGGCAAATGGGTGACGATGCATTGTTGATCGATACTACCTTTTTTGAGGGGAAAAACGAAATTGAAGGGCAATTTTTCCTTATTCCCGATCCGGAATCATTCCCGAAAATCTTCAAATCGCTAGGAGTTCCGTTTGAAAATGATTGAAGAACAAAGCATCATTAAAGTAGGGATGGCAGATCTTAACATTGGAAGCCAGGATAGTTTGATTCGTACAACGGGTCTTGGCTCCTGCGTGGGATTGACATTGTTTGACCCTGGAAAAAAACTCGCGGGAATGGCGCATGTGATGCTCCCTACTTCTGAGATTGCTAGGGAAGGGCAATTAAACATCGCTAAGTTTGCAGATACTGCAGTGCCGGAGCTCTTATCCCGTTTGCTGGAGCTTGGTGCGGTTCGGAGTCGGATCGTAGCCAAGATGGCAGGAGGATCACAAATGTTTGCCTTTGCCGGGGGGAGCGACACCATGAGGATCGGGCCTCGTAATGTTGAATCTTGTAAACTTGCTCTTGAGCATTTGAAAATTCCGCTAATTGCGGAAGACACGGGCGGTAATTATGGCCGTACGATAGAAATTGCCTGCAACACTGGTGTATTGTTCATCCGCAGTGTGCAAAAAGGCGCTAAGGAAATATAAATATGAAGATGATAGGAAACATTTTTATAAACTTGCTGTTTGGTTTGATAGGTTTTGTATTCACTTTTTTTGTAACCTACAGTAATAATGTTCTCGGTACTAGTTTATTACGAAGCCTATTAGGATTTATCATCTGGTTTCTGCTTGCTTTCCTCCTAAGATGGGTATTGGGTTTTATCGTGTATCAATCATCACCTCCGGATGAACAGGATGTTGAGGGAGAAGAACTTGGTGCAAAGCTAGACATCAGTACCCCTAATGAGGATGAAGAGTTAATTAATCTACTCAAACCGAAGCCAGGACAAGGGAGTGGGAACAGTGAGGGGTTCAAGCCGCTCACACCCCCAAAACTAGTCTCTATGAAAGATCCTGAAGAATTGGCCAAGGCCGTTCGTCACCTGAAAGAAGAATAAGCGAGCGCTGTGGCGGAATCGGTTATCTTAAATATAAGAAAGTATAAGTTTCACGTTATACATTATCCTTATATTTCTCGCTTAAACGCTACCGTCCTCATAAGGATGCCGAAGGCGTTTATGCTTGTGACTAGGCAGGTTTCGCCGCGACAAGCTCTCTGACTAAACTTTGGGAAGGGTGAAAGCTATTGAACGAGCGTAAAGCTTCTCAATTGGAAACTGACGAGCTATGGGAGCAGTGGAAAGAACACAGTGACCCTGAAGCCAAAAAGAAGCTGATAGAGAGTTATCTCCATATTGTTGATTATGTATCCAGCCGTTTGGCTGTGGGATTGCCCAAAAATGTATCTAAAGATGATTTAGCCAGCAATGGAGTAATGGGATTAATTGATGCGATTGAAAAATTCGACTACAAACGGGGATTGCAGTTTCAGACCTATGCTTCCTGGCGCGTACGTGGTGCGATTTTAGATTCCTTACGTCAAAGTGATTGGGTCCCTAGATCTGTGCGAGAAAAAGCTAAAAAAATCGAGGACGCTTATCAGCAGTTGGAACAGAAGTATTTGAGATCCGTTAGTGATGAGGAAATGAGTCTATACCTGAATATTAGTGTAACTGAATTTCAAAATATGTTGCAGGATGTGGCTGTAATGTCACTATGTTCACTGGAAGACCCGATTCGTGAAGAGGAATCAGAGACCCGAATGTCCATACTGGTGGACGATAAAGCTAAGAATCCGGATAGCAAGGTAAATGAGTTCTACTTACGCGAAGCCCTCACCAAAGGTATTGAAAAATTAACGGTGAAAGAACGGACCGTTGTGTCCCTTTTATATTATGAAGATTTATCATTGAGCGAAATCGCAGAGGTCATGTCACTATCTCCTTCACGGATTTCGCAGCTTCATTCCAAGGCTATTTTGCGGCTGAGGGGAACGCTTGAGAAGAATCGCGATCTACTTATGCAGAACGATTAACCGTTAGTGGTGACAAGGGGGAGCAAAATTGATCGGTCAAAATGCTTTGGATCAGTACTTAAGTATTACTTTTTCGGATGACAAAGGGATCGCGTATTTGCAGTTCTCCAAAAAGGATGAGAATTTTTCCTGCTCTCCTACAGAATTGGAAAGCTTCCTGCACAGTCACAATATTCGCTACGGGGTCCAGCGTGATATTGTTGGACGTATTTGTAGTCATCCGGAGGAGTTTTTTTGGAGTAAAGTCGCTATTGCTACAGGCGAACCTGCAGTAAATGGAGTCGACGGAAGTATTATGCTTACTGTTGATCTGGAAGAGGATCGCAAGCCGCTTGAAAAAGCGGATGGTAAGGTGGATTATAAGGATTTAGTTCGGCTTCGTAACGTCCTCAAAGGAAAGCTGATAGCTAGAATTATCCCTGCTCAGCCTGGTAAGCATGGTAAGACTGTAACTGGTGATGAGCTTGCTTTCAGAGCTGGAAGGGAAGCTCATTTTAAAGTGGGCAAGAACGTACTCGTTGATAACAATGGAACCTCGATGTATGCCGCAATTGACGGTCTTGTTACTTTAACCGATAGCGGTAAAATCAATGTATTTCCTGTCTATGAAGTGAATGGTGATGTGGACTACAGTACTGGGAACATTGATTTTGTAGGTACCGTTGTTATTCGAGGAAACGTACTTTCAGGATTTTCTGTAAAGTCCGCCGGTGATATTCGTGTGGTTGGTGGAGTTGAAGGAGCGGAATTAATCTCTGGGGGATCCATCGAAATTACAGGTGGAATTATCGGCTATAACAAAGGACATGTAACTGCTGGGAAAAATGTTAAGGTCTCTTTCATTCAAGATGGTAATGTAACAGCTGGTGAAGATGTCATTGTATCCCAGAGCATTATGCATTCCAATATACGTGCGGGCAGAGACGTTCTTTGTAACGGAGCTAAGGGATTGATAGTTGGCGGAACTGTACAGTCTGGGGAAAGAGTCGTAGCACGTACCATAGGCAATACCATGTCCACAGCGACTTCTATTGAGGTAGGTGTAGTACCTGAGCTCAGAAATGAGATTAACGAGCTGCGTCAATCACTGCGTCAATTACTTGAAAATGAGGACAAAACCTCTAAAGCGTTGTATCTATTAAATCAATTGGCAACTAATGGTCAACTCCCTGCAGATAAAGTGGCACTTCGCGTTAAATTGAATGCTACTAAACAGTCTCATCAACGTGAGGAAAAAAGAATTAAAGAACGTGTACTAGAGATTGAAAGAATGCTAGAAGATACAGGCAGAGCTAGAGTTGAAGTGATCAAAACGATCTATGGCGGATCCAAAATTATGATCGGTAGATATACACGATTTGTAAAGGACCCCACAGAACGAGTTGTGTTTGTTTATAGTGAAGGTGATATATCCTTAACGCCATACAATTAATCGGGCGGGCAGCAATAGCGGCCGGCCATTCTTGAAATATAAGAAAGTATAAGTTTCACGTTATACATTATCCTTATATTTTTACGAGAAACGGTTATCGTCTTCATAAAGACGACAACATCGTTTCTTCTTATGAGAAGAGGGTTATGATGAGCCTAAAACCAGTGGAACTGCAAATTGCACTACCTCGGACTACGGAAGCGGGTAAGGTTCAGAATGAATCTCAGCAGCGCCCCGCTATTGATCAGCATCAACTGGCCGGACAAAATGTGAAACAAAGTCAGGAAATGACCATGCGAAGCGCTGAAGTGGATGAATCTTCTGAGTCTGCTTTACGCGATGGCGGAGATAAAGGCAATCATAATTCCGGAGGGAATCCTTCCTCGGAGAAACGTTCGAAGTCAGGTACTCGTGATGCGGAACATCCTTACAAAGGACAGCGCATTGATCTGAGTCTTTAATAAGTAATTATATTTGATATGTTAAAGGAGATAAGGCACTTGCAACCATGGGTGTATATTGTGCTAGTAGGTGTCGCCGCTATTCTTTATGCCCTTTTACTTCCGGCGCGTATGAAGGAAGGAAAAGCAGAGCAGCAAAGCCTCAAAGAAACGGAGGCAGCGCTTGAGCTATATATGGCTGACATAGAGCGCGAGAATGAAGAGCTAGCACAGTTGGTCAGCAGTATTAAACAGCAATCACAAACTAATCATGTAGCAATGCATGGGCAGATTAGTGATTTGCAGCATCAATTGACAGAATTACAGCAAAGCTCTTTATTACTAGAGGGCCGAGTAACTAATGAAGAAAAGCGGTTAAGAGAGTTGGAAGTTTCAGTTGAGAAGGGTTCGTATGCTAAGGTTGCGGCGATCGGAGACCCGTCTGCCGGAGCTGAATTGAGTTCAATACAACCAGAAGTGAAAGCGAAACCCATTAGTTCTATTAAATTGCGGTATCCACGATTATTTGAACTACATGAGCAGGGGAAATCGATAGACTCCATTGCCAAGACGGCTGGACTTCAGCGGGGAGAAGTGCAACTGATTCTGCAACTCGCCAAACAGGAGGAATCGGTATGATGAAGAACCGTTCTTTTTTGTTCGGTCTTGGCACAGGGCTAATTGCAGGCGCACTATTACTTCAGTTAATGATATCCGGTGGAGCGGCTCCACTCACCAAGGAACAGGTAATACAAGGTGCTGAGAAATTGAACTTGAAGGTTATCGACGAATCTACTGAACCACCTTCTGATGAGTCTGCTTTGGAGGACGCTGTTCAAGGTCAGAAGACAGACGGCGTTAATGAGGGAAGTAACGTGGAACCTTCTAAGCCTACAGTAGCGGCTTCTCCCGCTCCTGTAGTATCTCCTACAGTATCTGATAACCCTAATAAGGTTGTCCCTCCTAAAGAGCCCTCAACGCCTAAAGAAGGCACTATTGAGAAGCCAGAGGTCACTACTGCACCATCTGCTGTTGCGCCTGATAAGCCTAAAGCCACTGCGAATGCAGGGGTTGTTGTTCGTATACCTTCAGGTAGCACACTGACAAAAACAGCAGATATTTTGGAGAAGGCTGAAGTCATTAAGGACAAGGCTAGTTTTCTTAAAGCCGCCAATCAACGTCAGATCAATACGAAGATTCAATCGGGTTCTTACACCTTTAATAAAGACGAGAGTCTAGATTCTATACTAGAAAAATTAATAAGTTTTCAATGATCGTTGCATACACTAATAAAATATGGTATAGTAATTGACGGTGTTAAAACACACGCCGGTTGATTTCGACAAGGGGTGCTTTCTTCTGAAGAAAGTCTTGCTGAAAGATGACGCACGGCGGAGGAGACACACAATAAACCAAACTTAGGAGGTGTGTGAAGATGGCAGTAATCTCCATGAAACAGCTTCTAGAAGCTGGGGTACACTTCGGTCACCAGACTCGTCGTTGGAACCCAAAGATGGATCGTTATATCTTCACTGAAAGAAACGGAATTTACATTATTGACTTGCAAAAAACAGTCAAGAAGGTAGAAGAAGCTTACAACTTTGTAAAAAGCGTCGCTGGTGACAACGGCACAATCCTATTCGTAGGAACAAAGAAACAAGCACAAGATTCCGTAAAAGAAGAAGCAGAACGTTCCGGTATGTTCTTCATTAACCAACGTTGGTTGGGCGGAACTCTTACTAACTTCCAAACTATCCAAAAACGTATTGATCGTTTGAAGAAATTGGAATCTTGGGAAGAGGACGGCACTTTCGAAGTTCTACCTAAGAAAGAAGTTATCCTTCTTCGCAAAGAGAAAGATCGTCTTGAAAAATTCTTGGGCGGTATCAAGAACATGAAAGGTCTACCAAGCGCGTTGTTCATTATTGACCCGCGTAAAGAGCGTATTGCAGTTGCAGAAGCTCGCAAATTGGGTATTCCAATCGTAGCTATCGTTGATACTAACTGTGATCCAGACGAAATCGACTACGTAATTCCAGGTAACGACGACGCTATCCGCGCCGTGAAATTGTTGACTGGTAAAATGGCAGACGCTGTTGTTGAAGCTCACCAAGGCGAAGACACAACTACTGCTTAAGTAGCGACTAACACATACAAGAACTTAAATGAAAAGGGTGGTTGGCAGGTGGATAACCTCTCACTGCCCTTTTTTTAGGATAAAAGCCTTGAATAATGTAAGAAAACGACAATTACCTGGAGGGAATAAACAATGGCAGTTGATGCAAAAGCAGTAAAAGAACTTCGTGAAAGAACAGGCGCTGGTATGCTTGATTGTAAAAAAGCGCTTGAAGAAGCTAATAACGATATCACTAAAGCGGCTGAATTGCTTCGTGAAAAAGGTTTGTCCGCAGCAGCAAACAAAGCAGGACGTATTGCTACTGAAGGCGTTGTAGAATCTTACATCCACGCTGGCGGCCGTATTGGTGTACTTGTAGAAATCAACTGCGAAACTGACTTTGTAGGTAAAACAGATTCCTTCAAAGATTTTGCTCGCGATATCGCTATGCAAATCGCTGCAGCAAACCCACGTTATGTTCGTCGTGAAGAAGTTCCACAAGAAGATGTAGAAAAAGAAAAAGAAATCCTGAAAGCTCAAGCTTTGAATGAAGGTAAGCCTGAGAAAATCATTGAAAAAATGGTTGAAGGACGTATTGGTAAATATTACGAAGAATATTGCTTGCTTGAGCAAACCTTCGTTAAAGACCCAGACAAAACGATCTCCCAATTGCTGAACGAAAAAATCAGCACAATCGGAGAAAACATCTCGATCCGTCGTTTTGCTCGTTTTGAACTAGGCGAAGGTTTGGAAAAGAAAGTGGATAACTTTGTTGAAGAAGTTATGGCACAAGTAAATAATTAATATCAGCTTCATCATAAATGTGAAGAATTGAATAAAGGCAAGCATCAGAAGAGCGGAACACGTACACGTAGTGTTCCGTCTTTTGCAGAAAGTGAGGGTATACATTTGGAACAGCCGGTATTTAAGAGAGTAGTCCTTAAGGTAAGTGGAGAGTCTTTGGCAGGACAAAACGGATATGGTATTGATGCCGACATGATTATTTCCATCGCTGAACAGATCAAGGAAGTTGTAGAGCTTGGCGTTCAGGTTGCGATTGTTTGTGGTGGAGGTAACATTTGGCGCGGGATCGCTGGTAGTGCAAGTGGCATAGATCGCGCTACTGCAGATTATATGGGCATGCTGGCAACAGTAATGAATTCACTTGCTCTGCAGGATGCATTAGAACAAATCGATGTGCCAACAAGAGTGCAGACTTCGATCTCGATGCAGCAAATTGCTGAACCATACATTCGTCGTCGTGCGATTCGCCACTTGGAGAAGGGCCGTGTTGTTATTTTTGCAGCAGGCACAGGTAACCCTTTCTTCTCTACAGATACTACTGCAGCACTTAGAGCAGCAGAAATCGAAGCAGAAGTTATTCTGATGGCGAAGAACAAGGTTGATGGTGTATATTCAGCAGATCCGTTTAAAGACAGCACAGCCGAGAAATTTGAACAGCTCACTTACATGGATGTTCTGAACAAAAACCTTGGTGTTATGGATTCCACAGCTTCATCTCTATGCATGGATAATAATATACCGCTCATTGTATTTGCCATTACTGAACAAGGCAATATCAAACGTGTCGTTCTCGGTGAGAAGATCGGAACGATTGTTAAAGGGAGTGTAGATTAATGCCACAATCGGTCAAAAAAAATGCCGAAGAGCGTATGGAAAAAGCGATTTCATCGCTGAAACGTGACTTGGCAACATTGCGTGCAGGACGTGCAACAACATCACTGCTAGATCGCATTCAAGTTGAATATTATGGTTCCCCAACTCCAATCAATCAGCTGGCGAACATCAGTACTCCGGATTCCCGGACACTGTTAATCCAGCCGTGGGACAAAACATCGATGTCTGACATTGAACGGGCGATTATGAAATCGGATATCGGTTTGACGCCTGCTAATGACGGCACAATCATTCGTCTTTCTATCCCTCCGCTGACTGAAGAACGTCGGACGGATTTGGTGAAATTGACGAAGAAATTTGGTGAAGAAGCGAAAGTAGCGATCCGCAACATTCGCCGTGATGCCAACGATGATATTAAGAAGATGGAGAAAAACGGTATCTCGGAAGATGAGTCCCGTGGCCATCAGGAAGACATTCAAAAGACAACGGATAAGTTCATAGCCGAGGTCGACAAAGTGCTTGTATCCAAAGAAAAAGAGATTATGGAAGTATAAAGATATTCTAGAGACTTAAGGCCCCTCCGTTAATGGTGGGGTTTGTCTCTTTCTGATAAGAGCTTGGAGGAAACGGAAATGATCAAACGGGTTCAAGCGTGGCTGAGCCGTAAAGACAGGCAACAGCCAGTCGAGATTTCACCGGATAACATTCCCCGGCACGTGGCTGTTATTATGGACGGCAATGGGCGTTGGGCTAAGCGTCGCGGGTTGCCGCGCGTTGTGGGTCATCAGAATGGCATGAAGGCTGTTAAACGTGCTACAATCGCTGCAGACGAACTGGGTGTTGAGTTTTTGACGATGTATGCGTTCTCGACAGAAAATTGGAAACGACCAAAGGAAGAAGTCGATTATCTGATGCGCTTGCCAGTGGAGTTTCTAGCCATTGAGCTTGATGAACTGATTGAGAAGAATGTCCAAGTACGTATGATGGGGGATACTGATGCATTACCTTCATATACACGCAAGGCTATGGAAGAAGCGGTTTCCCGAACACAGGGCAATACTGGACTTATATTGAATTTTGCTCTTAATTATGGGGGACGTAAAGAAATTGAGGACTGCATGCGCAGCATTGGTAAGGACATCCAATCAGGGGCTTTGTCACCGGAAGATATTACGACTGATCTAATCGATAGCCGAATGTTATCTGGTGGGTTACCAGATCCGGATTTGCTTATACGTACAAGCGGAGAAATGCGACTTAGCAATTTCATGCTATGGCAGCTTGCTTATAGTGAGCTGTGGTTTACTGATGTGTATTGGCCTGAATTTGATAAGGAGCATTTGCATCAGGCAGTTGCTGAATATCAACGCCGTACACGCCGTTATGGTGGACTGAAGTAGCTTGATAGGAGATGGAAACCTTTGAAGCAGCGATTGATTACCGGAATTGTTGCCGGAGCACTATTTTTAGGCTTATGCGTGTTGGGAAACTGGCCATACCAGTTGTTACTTACTGCCATGGCTTTTATCGGGTTTTATGAATTTGTGAAAATGATAGGGATACCTGCGCTTTCCGGTTCTACCGTTCTTGGTTATGCAGCCATTCTAAGTTTTATGATCCCTTGGAATTTGCTTGGGATCTCTGCACCCTTATCGTGGGAACAAGGAATTTGGATTCTGCTGCTGTTGTTCCTTTTAGTTACAGTTTTTACTAAAAACAAATTAGATATTCGAGTAACAGCCTTGCTGTTTACTGGTATAGTATACATTGGAATGGGTTTTTCTTATATGGCCATGGCTCGTGCATCGGATGACGGACATGGTTTGTTCTGGACTTTTTTACTCCTTTTCTGCATTTGGGGTAGTGATGCCGGGGCTTACTTTGTTGGAAGAAGCATGGGGAAGAACAAACTTTGGCCTGCCATCAGTCCCAACAAAACGGTGGAAGGTGCAGTAGGTGGGGTACTGATCTCGATGCTAATCGCGATCGTATTTGCAATATTTGCTCCTGAACATCTAGCGATAGGACGAGCGCTACTTATAGGGCTTTCTTGTGCGGTCTTGGGTCAGCTTGGTGATCTTGTGCAATCTGCCTATAAACGTGCGTATGGTATCAAAGATTCAGGCACACTTCTGCCAGGTCACGGTGGTATTCTTGATCGATGTGACAGCTGGATTATCGTATTTCCATTCGTACATATCCTAACGCTCATGCCTTACTATTAACGGAAGGAGAGGGTATAACTATGAAAAAAATAAGTGTTCTTGGTTCCACAGGTTCGATCGGCACTCAGACTCTAGATGTCATCGCTATGCACCCAGACTCTTTTCAAGTAGATGGCTTGGCAGCTGGAACGAATACAGCGTTATTACTGGAACAAGTTCGTCGGTTTAATCCTCGTCGTGTTTCTGTTGCAACAAAGGAGTTGGCAGATGAGATTAGATCCAGTCTGCCTTCTGGCATACAGCTATACAGCGGGAATGAAGGTCTTGTTGAGGTGGCAGCTGGTGGAGATGCCGAAATGGTCGTAACGGCTGTTATGGGTAGTGTAGGCCTCCAATCCACGTTAGCTGCGATCGAAGCAGGCAAACATATTGGACTAGCTAATAAAGAGACTTTGGTAACGGCAGGACACCTCGTCACTGATCTAGCTAACCGTAAGGGTGTTAAGTTGTTACCTATTGATAGCGAGCATTCTGCTATTTTTCAGTGCTTAAATGGTGAGAATCTCGCGGATATTGCTTGCATCACTTTAACGGCTTCTGGTGGATCCTTCCGGGATTTCACTCGTGATCAACTCAAGAATGTAACAGTAGAAGATGCACTTCGTCATCCGAATTGGAGCATGGGCGCGAAAATCACGATTGATTCTGCTACAATGGTGAATAAAGGGCTTGAGGTGATTGAAGCGCATTGGCTATTTGGTCTACCTTATGAACAAGTAAATGTACTTTTGCATCCAGAGAGTATCATTCACTCATATGTGGAGTTCCGCGATAGCAGCATTATTGCTCAGCTTGGTAATCCCGATATGCGTGTCCCGATTCAATATGCGCTCACGTATCCCGAACGCTGGGAATCGCCGGCACAGCGTTTGTCGTTAGCTGAAGTTGGACGTTTGACTTTCCGAGAAATGGACTATGAACGATTCCCTGCGCTTAAGCTAGCCATGGATTGTGGAAAAGCTGGAGGGACAGCTACTACTGCTTTTAATGCCGCGAATGAAATTGCTGTTGCTCGTTTCTTGAGTCATGAGATCCCATTCCTGCGCATTGAGGAGATCATCGGGGAAGTGCTGCATCGTCATATTAACGAGGACAATCCGAATTTGGAACAAATTGAATCCTGTGATAAGCGTGTTCGTGAGCTGGCAGCAACGCTGTAGAAGGTAGAAAGTTCTCTTTTTAAAAATATAAGAAAGTATAAGTTTCACTATACATTATCCTTATATTTCTCGCGTAAACGCGTACCGTCTCCTTAAGGGACGCCGATGGCGTTAATGCTTGACTGGAAATACTTACTTTGCCCTAAAAATAGGTTGGGACAGTTGATTCTCTTGTGCCTGATCGGAGAATAATGATAAATTAAGAGGACATACTTCGGTCTTACACCTAAAGGGGGATGATACGTTTGGAAATGGTTCAAGTCGTTTTATTAACGGTGCTCATGTTTTTTGTCCTGGTGACTGTACATGAATGGGGTCACTATTATTTTGCCAAACGCGCCGGTATTCTCGTGAGGGAATTTGCTATCGGTTTCGGTCCGAAACTGTTTTCTTATAAACGGAATGAGACACAGTTCACTTTGCGTTTACTGCCTTTTGGCGGTTATGCTCGGATGGCTGGTGAAGATCCAGAAATTATTGAAATTGGCTCAGGACAGACCATTGCAGTAAGACTCGGTCAGGATAACAAAGTGAAAAATATTTATCTGGACGCACTGGATACACGTAAAAATGTTATCCGTGGTGAGGCTTTGCATACTGATCTTGAAAATGATCTGCAAATCCGCTTGGATGTGGATGGCGAAGTTACTACTTATGATGTTCATCCTCAAGCGATGATGATTAAAGGGACGCAACAGACTCAAATTGCGCCTAAAGATCGTCAATTCGGTAGTAAAACCGTGGGTCAGCGTGCATTGGCTATTGTTGCGGGTCCGGTGATGAACTTCCTATTAGCCTTTGTTCTGTTTGCCATCCATTTGCAAATGGTTGGGATTCCGGTGGAGAATCCTACTTATGTAAAGATCGGTGATGTCTCTGAAGGAATGCCTGCACAAGAGGCGGGATTGCAGAAGGGTGACATTATTGTCTCCATCAACGGTGAGAAGATTGGTGCCGATTACCAAAAAATGATTGACTTAACCTCGGAGTCCAAAGGGAAAGAAATGAAATGGATGCTGCAACGTGGTGATGAGACCCTTAATGTGACTCTCGTTCCTCGTAGCATGGAGGGACAAGAAGGCGGTAAAATCGGGATTACACCTGAGCTTCCTACCCGCAAAGCAGGGGTTGGAGAGACGTTGACAGGTTCAGGTAAAGCTATGGTCGATACGACGGAAGCTATCTTTCTGGGCTTTAAGCAATTGATCAATAAATTCAATATGGATGATATTGGAGGTCCGGTTCGTACCTTTGAAGTAACCGGTCAAATTGCCCAACAAGGCATTCAGTATCTTACCTATTGGGCTGCTATCCTAAGCTTGTATCTGGGGATTTTCAACCTATTACCGATTCCAGCACTCGATGGAAGCCGTCTGGCGTTCCTAGGTGTGGAGGCATTACGCGGTAAACCTGTAGATCCGAGTCGTGAAGGTATGGTTCACTTTGTCGGATTTGCACTGTTATTTTTATTAATGATTGCTGTTACGTATAATGATATTTTACGTTTGATCAGCGGCTAATTTTCTTCGGGAGGCATTCCATTACATGGCAAAAGATAAGCAATTCGTTACGGAAATCACGCCGCAAAGCGAGGATTTCTCACGCTGGTATATTGATGTTATAAAAAAAGGAGACTTGATGGACTACTCTCCTGTTCGTGGCTGTATCGTATTTAAGCCAGAGGGCTATGAAATATGGGAGCATATTCAGGAGGAAATGAACCGTCGCCTCAAGGAAACTGGGCATCGTAATGCTTATTTTCCAGTGTTCATTCCAGAGAGTTTCTTTCAAAAGGAAAAGGATCATATTGAAGGCTTTAATCCCGAACTGCCATGGGTAACTGAGGCTGGTGGAGACGTGCTTGAAGAACGTCTGGCTGTCCGTCCTACTTCTGAGACCATGTTCGGGCACATGTATTCCAAATGGATTCAGTCCTATCGTGACCTTCCTGTACTTATCAATCAATGGGCGAACGTGGTTCGTTGGGAGAAGCGTACTTTACCATTTATCCGCACTACTGAGTTTCTTTGGCAAGAAGGGCATACTGCGCATGAGAATGAAGCCGAAGCTCGTGAAGAAACCATGAAGATGTTGGATAACTACCGTGATTTTGCCGAGACATTCCTTGCCATTCCGGTGATCACTGGACAAAAGACACCTTCCGAGCGTTTTGCTGGTGCAGTAGATACGTATTCTATTGAAGCGATGATGAAAGATGGACGTGCTGTTCAGGCTGCTACCTCACATTACTTGGGTACCAAGTTTGCAACAGCATTTGAGATCCAGTATTTGAGCCGCGACAATAATTTAGAATATGTGCATACGACCTCATGGGGATCCACTACACGCTTGATTGGTTCGTTGATTATGGTGCATGGCGATGACCGTGGTCTTGTTCTGCCACCTAAGGTAGCGCCAACTCAAGTGATTATGATTCCGATCGGACCTCCTAAAACTCGTGAAGCCGTGATTGGACGGACAGACGAGCTGTTCAAGGAGCTGAAGAACGCAGGTGTTCGTGTACGTGTGGATGATCGTTCGGATGTAACGCCAGGTTGGAAGTTCAATGAATATGAAATGCGCGGTATACCTGTGCGCTTGGAGCTTGGACCACGCGATATGGAGAATGGCGTTTGCGTTATCGTATCCCGTGTCACAGGTGAGAAGAAGGTAATTCAGCAGGAGAACCTTGTTGAAGAGGTACAAGCAATGCTCGAGCAGGTTCATAATGAAATGTTCGAACGTGCCCTGAAATTCCGTGAGGACCATTTCTATTCTGTAGATTCCTTGGAAGAAATGAAAGCTTCAATGGAAGAAAAACGCGGCTTTGCACTAGCTGGCTGGTGTGGTTCCGAAGAATGCGAGTCCAAAGTTAAGGAAGAGACAGGTGCGGGTAGCCGCAACATTCCTTTCGATCCGGCGGAGAAGAAGCAAGTCTGCATTTGCTGTGGCAAACCAGCTGAGCATACAGTGGTTTTTGCAAAGGCATATTAATCTTTTGGTACCGATCAACAGTCTTGTAGTATTTTAATCTAGCTTCTGGAGAGAGGAGTCAGCGGGCCGAAAAAACCCAATGCTTTTTGAATCCAGAAGCTTTTTAAAATATAAGAATTTATAGGCTTACGTAATAAATTATCCTTTTATTTCTCGCATAAACACTTACCGTCCTCATAAGGACGCCGAAGGCGTTTATGCTTGTCATATTGTACTTTCACTGAATATCATTGATTGTGTTTTACGGAGTTATCAAAGGTGGGAGGAAAGCATGGAACAAAACCAGGAGAGAAGAAAAAGATTCGAGCTCTTGATGAAGCAAGGTGAAATTCCACCTGCAATTATGGATCCCTACTTTTTAGATGGATATATAGAGCGTGTAGAGATCAGCCGTGGTAACCGAGACTGGCAAATTGTGATTGCGAAAGAAAGTCTGGTTCCAGCGCAGGTATACCGGACATTTTGCCTCAGAATGCGCGAGAAGCTACAGCATATAGCCAAAGTAAGCTTTTTATTCGTATATGATCAAAAAGTTAGTAGAGCAGAGCTAGTCCAAGAATATTGGGGATTGTTTCTGGAGTGGGTGACTCGCGAGATCCCTTCGGTTAATGGCTGGCTGACACGTTCTACCCAAGAGCTTAAAGATGACACTTTAATGCTGACGATGAGTGACTCCACTTCTATGGAGCTGGCTCGTAAAAAAGGCATCGATGGGGCAATTATTAAATTTTATAATAAGTATTTCGGTCTCTCCTTAAAAGTTAAAGTGCTAATGGCAGAGAACGAAAATAATAATGTTGAAGCATACGAAGAATTTCAGCAAAAGCTTCAGCAAGAACAACGCGAGATCGTTGAGCAGATGATGACTGCTGTAGAAACAGAAGCTCCTGCTGATGATAGCGATCCTAATGAAGTAATTAAGCTTCAAGTGGGGTATGAAATTAAGGAACAGGCCGTGCCGATTCTTGAAATTCAAGATGAAGAGAAGAAAATTACAATTCAGGGTACCATTTTTGGTCTGGATCGTAAGGAACTTCGCAATGGCAGTACTTTGTTCACCTTCAGTTTGACCGATTTCACGGATTCTCTACAAATGAAGATGTTCGCGAAGACTAAAGATGATCTGAAGGTTATGAGTCAGCTAGCAAACGGTAAATGGGTAAGAGCACGCGGAAAAGTTGAATATGACCGTTTTATGCAGATTCCTGAGCTGGTGATGATCCCTTCGGATTTAACGGAAGTTAAGGCACCGCCTGCGCGTAAAGATACGGCTCCTAAGAAACGGGTGGAATTCCACCTTCACACTACGATGAGTACGATGGATGCGGTCACTCCGATCACTACCTATGTCAAAACAGCTTCCCAGTGGGGGCATCCTGCGATTGCTATTTCTGATCATGGCGGAGTTCAGGCTTTTCCTGATGCGAACCATGCAGCTCATAAGCATAAGATAAAAATGATTTATGGCGTGGAAGCCAATGTTGTGAATGACTCTGTGAATATTGTCGAGAATGCTCAGCCTTTGGACTTGAAGACAGCTACCTATGTAGTGTTTGATATAGAGACCACGGGGTTATCGATTACCCGCAATAATATTACGGAGCTGGCGGCCATTAAAATGTGCGAAGGCAAAGAAGTAGACCGTTATTCTACTTTTGTTAATCCGCATGAGAAGATCCCTTATCATATTCAGCAATTGACCAATATTACGGATGAAATGGTTAAGGATGCTCCTGATCTTGAACCAGTGCTGCGTAAGTTTGTTGAATTTGTGGGTGATAGTATCCTTGTTGCTCATAACGCCAGATTTGATATGGGTTTTATTCAGGCCTCGTTACGTAAAATAGGTGAACCTGTGCTTCCGAATCCATCTCTTGATACGCTTGAGCTCGCTCGGTTACTATATCCAAGCATGAAGAATCACAGGCTGAACACATTAGCCGATAAATATAAAGTTCTTCTGGAAAGCCATCACCGTGCGATTGATGATACCATAGCGCTCGGCGGTATATTAACAGGATTGCTCGCAGATGCTGAAAAGATGAAGGGCATGACCCGCCTTGATCGACTAAACGATTATGTGGGTAATGATCTTTCGAACACAAGACCGTTCCACTGTAATATTTATGCACTTAATCAAGTAGGCAAAAAAAATCTCTATAAGCTCATTTCCATGTCACATACGGAATATTTCAAACGTGTACCTTGTATTCCGAAATCCAAGCTGGAAGAGCATAGAGATGGACTGCTCGTGATTTCCGGTTGTGAACGTGGAGAGTTTTTTGAAGCAGTACTCAACAAAACGACTGAGGAAGCCATGGAGGTTGCTCATTTTTATGATGTGCTGGAGATTCAGCCATTGACCATGTACATGCACTTAGTGGACAAGGGCTTTGTAGCAGGCCCTGATGAGCTTCGCGATGTAGTCCGCAAGGTTTGCGAAATAGGGGAACAGTTGAATAAACCTGTTATCGCAACGGGGAATGTGCATTATCTTGAACCCCGGGACAAGCTGTATCGTGATATTACGATTAATGGGATCACAGGCTTTAGTCCGCTTAAAGACCAACGCAAACCGGATGCACACTTCCGCACAACGGATGAAATGCTGTCTGAATTCGAATTTCTCGGTGCTGAAAAAGCGATGGAAGTCGTGGTTTCAAATACAGTTGAGCTGGCAGAACGTTTTGAAGAGCTGGAGCTATTTCCAGATAAGCTATTTACACCAATTCTTGAAGGGGCGGACGAAGAAATTCGCGAGACCTGTTATAACACTGCCAAATCCATTTATGGCGAAGAACTACCTGAAGTAGTTATTGCCCGTTTGGAGAAAGAGCTTGCACCGATTATTAAATTCGGGTTCTCTGCCAACTATTTGATTTCTGAACGTCTCGTTAAAAAATCAAATCGAGATGGATATCTCGTAGGCTCGCGGGGTTCTGTAGGCTCTTCTGTAGTAGCTACATTTCTTGGAATTTCAGAAGTTAATCCTTTGCCTGCGCATTATATTTGCCTAAACCCCGAGTGTCGCCATAGTGAATGGTTCCTGGACGGTAGTGTGCGTAGCGGATTCGATTTACCAGATAAAGTCTGCCCGGATTGCGGTCAGAAGCTCAAAGGTGAAGGCCAGGATATTCCGTTCGAGACCTTCCTTGGATTTAAAGGGGATAAAGTTCCCGATATCGACTTGAACTTCTCAGGGGAATATCAGCCGAATGCACATAACTTTACCAAAGAAATGTTTGGTGAGAAAAATGTATTCCGTGCCGGAACGATTGGTACCGTGGCTGAGAAGACAGCCTTCGGATTTGCAAAAAAATACGAAGAACTTCACCAGAAACGTTGGCGAGGAGCTGAAGTTGGCCGTCTGGCGGCCGGCTGTACAGGCGTTAAACGTAGTACGGGACAGCATCCGGGTGGTATAGTCGTTGTTCCAGACTATATGGAGGTAGAAGATATTACGCCAGTACAATTCCCGGCGGATGATGTCAATGCCGAATGGAAGACCACACACTTTGATTATCACGCTTTTGATGCTAACTTGCTGAAGCTTGATATTCTGGGTCATGATGATCCGACGATGATGCGGATGCTGCAGGATTTGACAGGTGTTGATCCAACTTCTATCCCGATGAATGATCCGAAAGTAATGAGCATGTTTAACTCTACAGATGCACTTGGAGTGAGACCTGATGAAATCAGATCACCGGTTGCGACATATGGTGTGCCCGAAATGGGTACCAAGTTCGTACGTCAAATGCTTATTGAGTCGAAACCGTCCAGCTTTGCTGACTTACTGCAAATATCAGGTTTGTCTCATGGTACTGGAGTTTGGCTTGGTAACGCGCAAGAGCTTATAAAGAATAACACTTGTAACATTAAGACCGTTATCGGTTGTCGGGATGACATCATGCTCTTCTTAATTTATAAAGCGGGAATGGATGCGAGCTTGGCCTTTAAAATTACCGAGAGTGTTCGTAAAGGTAAAGGTTTATCTGACGAATGGATCGAGGAAATGAAAAAGTGCAAGGTTCCACAATGGTATATTGATTCTTGTCTGAAGATTCAATACATGTTCCCGAAGGCGCATGCTGCTGCATACGTAATTTCTGCAGTGCGTACCGCCTACTTCAAGCTGTATCATCCTATTGAATATTATGCGACTTATTTCTCTGTACGTGCAGCAGATTTTGATATTGAATTGTGCTGTAAGGGATATGAAGCGATCAACCGTCAGATCGTAGAAATTGAGCAAAAAGGATTTCAAGCTTTGCCTAAGGAAAAGGCTATGTTGCCTGTCCTTGAGATGGCTTTGGAGATGACGGCACGTGGGTTTACATTCAAAAACATTGATCTTTACCGTTCGGAAGCGAATAAGTTTATTGTTGATGACAAGAGTTTGATTCCTCCGTTTTCCGCATTAGCGGGAATTGGTGAGAATGCTGCTATCAACATTGCCGCTGCGAAAGATGCCGGGGAGTTCCTTTCTATTGAGGATTTCCAGCAAAAATCCAAGGCGAGTAAGACAGTTATTGAGCTGCTAACCAATATGGGCTGCTTCCGCGGCTTACCGGAGAGCAATCAACTTTCCCTATTTTAAAGGCTTTAACAACACTTATTTCATGGCTAGAAAAGAGAGCTCCAAAGGGGGAGTCAAGGGCTAGCACTTGTCAGTCCAGACTCACTATGGTATAATTTCTTTGGTAATAATGAGATAAGTCCGTTGTGTAAAGAGTGGGGAAACCCACTCTTTATCTTTGGTATATAGCAAAAGACAAGTTCGTGGAGGTAATTTTCTTTTGAGCACACCCAAATCTAAAATTAAACAAACGGTAGAGCAGATGCTCGGGCCCTATCTCGACGACAATGGTTTCGAACTGGTGGACGTTGAATACGTGAAGGAAGGCTCCAATTGGTTTCTGCGTATATTCGTAGATAAAGAAGGCGGCATTGATATTGATGACTGCGGAAGCATTAGCGAATATTTCAGTCAGCAGTTGGATGAGAATGATCCTATCCCTGAGGCATATTTCCTTGAGGTTTCCTCACCGGGAGCAGAGCGTCCTCTCAAAAAGGCTGCGGATGTAGCTAAAGCGGTAGGTAAGGACGTGTATGTGACTGTTTATGAGCCGATTCAAGGACTCAAAGAATTTGAAGGTCGTTTGCTCTCGTTCGAGAACGAGGAACTGCTCATCTCCGCGGGCAAAAAAGAACATGTAGTACCGTACGCCAAAGTCGCAAGCGCGAGATTGGCCATTATTTTTTAACGTCTTGAAAGGGGGGCCGGAAATTCATGAGTATGGAGTTTATTGAAGCAATGAATGAGCTGGAAAGGGAGAGAGGCATCAGTAAAGATGTGCTGTTCGAAGCGATCGAAGCGGCGCTGATCTCTAGTTATAAACGTAATTTCAATGCAGCACAGAACGTGCGTGTTGACATGAACCGCAACACAGGTGTCATTAAAGTGTTTGCCCGCAAGCTAATTGTTGAAGAGGTCCTGGATACAAGGACTGAAATCTCATTGCCGGCAGCCAGAGAAATTAACCCGCATTTCCAGCTTGAAGACATTGCTGAGCTTGAAGTAACACCACGTGATTTCGGGCGTATTGCTGCACAGACTGCAAAGCAGGTTGTAACACAACGGATTCGCGAAGCAGAGCGTGGACTCATCTATAATGCCTTTATTGACAAAGAAGATGATATTGTAACAGGACTTGTACAACGTCAAGATATGCGGAACATTTACATTGATCTTGGTAAAATCGAAGCGGTCTTGCCGCTTAGTGAATTGATGCCAGGTGAGAAGTTTAAACAAAGCGAGCGTATCAAGGCTTATATCACTAAAGTTGAGAACACCACTAAAGGACCGCAAATTATGCTGTCCCGCAGTCATCCCGGATTGCTGAAGCGTCTGTTCGAACTAGAAGTTCCGGAAATTTTTGATGGTGTAGTTGAAATTCGTTCCGTAGCTCGTGAAGCTGGCTTCCGTTCGAAGATTGCTGTGTATTCCCGCAATCCGGAAGTGGATCCAGTTGGTTCTTGCGTAGGCCCAAGAGGAACACGCGTTCAAACCATCGTTACTGAGCTTCGTGGCGAGAAGATCGATATCGTCCGTTACTCTGATCTGGTGCAGGAGTATGTCGCTAATGCACTCAGCCCTTCTAAGGTGCTTGAAGTTCAAGTCTTTGAAGCAGAGAAAATGGCACGGGTGATCGTTCCTGATTATCAATTATCACTGGCTATCGGTATTAAAGGGCAAAATGCACGTCTTGCCGCTAAGCTTACCGGCTGGAAAATTGATATCAAGAGTGAAAGTCAAGCGGAGCAGGAATACGGTAGACCGAGAACTTCTATTGATGAAATGCATCAGGATTCCGTCTCCATTGATTAATTAACCTGCTTGACGGGAGGCGTATGTATGAAACAAAGAAAGGTGCCGCTGCGCAAATGCGTTGCTACCCAAGAGATGATGCCGAAAAAAGAGCTGATTCGAGTGGTTAGAACGCCCGAGGGCGAAGTACTGATTGATCTGACAGGTAAGAAGTCAGGCCGTGGTGCTTACATATGCGGCAAGCTTGAATGCTTTAAGCTGGCACAGAAGAATAAAGCACTTGACCGCGCTTTGAAATGTCAAGTGAGTCCTGAAATCTATGACCAGCTTGCCCGGGAGTTTACTTCCGTGGAAGAGCAGTTTCTAGCAGCAAAGGATAGTGAGGATAATGAGTAAGGCGCTTTCTTATTTAGGGCTTGCCATGAGAGCAGGCAAGATAGTCACCGGCGATGAGGCTGTACTCAAAGCTGTACGGTCTTCAGAGGCGAAGCTGGTCGTTCTGGCAGGTGACGCTTCAGATAATACCCAAAAAAAGTTCCGTGATAAATGCGGAACCTACGATATTCCACTAGTAATCGCATTTCACCGAGACAGCCTCGGTGCAAGTATTGGTAAAGACCAGCGTGTAGTACTGGCCATTACGGATAAAGGATTCGCGGAAATGATCTCCAAGCAACTCGGAGATACTGTCGGAGGTGGATTTATTGACTAAAGAAGAGAACAAAGATAAATTGCGCGTGTACGAATACGCCAAGTCACTAAACATGAGCAGTAAAGAAATTATTACAATTCTGAAGCGTTTGAATGTCCCTGTGAATAATCATATGAGTGTCATGGAGAACGGTTCCGTGAACAAAGTAGAGCAATTCTTCAAGGATATCAAGTCGAACGCTGCAGCCAAACGGGATACCAGCTCTAGCAGCCGTCCGGTGACAACCGGTGCGGTAACTGCCGAACCCCAAAGTGCTCAGAATGCCAACAAAAATCAACAGGAAAAGCAGGTAGGTATGAACAGTAACCAAAACAACAACCAATCGACGACGTCCCCAAGGCCCCAAAGCGGACAAGATTCCCGCAGAACAACAACAGGTTCAACGCAGAATGCACGTCCGCAACAAAGCGGAGCTCCACGTACTAACAGTACTAGCGGAAGCCGTCCGCAAGGAAGTAGCACAGGCGGCAATCGTCCACAAGGTAGCAACACTGGTGGCAGCCGTCCGCAAGGTAGTAATACTGGCAGCCGTCCACAAGGTAGCAGTACCGGTGGTAGCCGTCCGCAAGGTAGCAGCACTGGTGGCAGCCGTCCGCAAGGTAGTAATACCGGTGGTAGCCGTCCACAAGGAAGCAATACTGGCAGCCGTCCGCAAGGACAAAGCAGTGCACCTCGCACTGACAGCCGCCCACAAGGTCAATCTGGCACTGGCGGTGGCTTCACACGCGGTGACGACAGAGGTCCTAAGAAGAACGCAACTGGTGGTAGACCAAATACGAACAATAGACGGTTTGATGATGGCAAAGGCGGTAACTACCGCGGTCGTGGTGGTAAGAATGGCCGCGGCAAGAATCAGCCAATGGTTCACCGTGAGAAGATCGATAACACACCTAAGAAGATTATCGTTCGTGGTAGCATGACTGTTGGTGAAACAGCAAAATTGCTTCACAAAGACGCTTCTGAAGTGATTAAGAAACTGATCTCTATGGGTGTTATGGCAACCATCAACCAAGAGCTGGATATCGACACCATCCTGCTACTCGCTGCTGAATTCGGCGTAGAAGTAGAAGTGAAGATTCCTGTTGATGAGGATAGCTTTGAAACTGTGGAAGAGAATGATGCTGAAGAAGAACTTCAGTCACGTCCTCCAGTAGTTACGATCATGGGTCACGTTGACCACGGTAAAACTACTTTGCTGGATGCCATTCGTTCGACGAGTGTATCTCTAGGCGAAGCAGGCGGAATCACACAGCATATCGGTGCTTATCAAGTTGAAATCAACCAGAAGAAAATCACGTTCCTAGATACACCTGGTCACGAAGCATTTACTGCTATGCGTGCTCGTGGTGCACAGGTAACAGATATGACTATTATCGTAGTTGCTGCTGATGACGGTGTTATGCCTCAGACCGTTGAAGCTATTGCACACGCTAAGGCTGCTGGACTTCCGATTATTGTCGCTGTTAATAAAATCGACAAGCCGGGTGCAGATCCTGACAAAGTGAAGCAAGAGCTTACAAGCTATGAACTCGTTCCTGAAGAGTGGGGCGGAGATACCATCTTCGTTAACCTTTCTGCAAAACAACGTATTAACTTGGAAGAACTGCTGGAAATGATTCTGCTCGTTGCTGAAGTAAATGAGTACAAAGCGAACCCTGACAAACGGGCACGCGGTACGGTTATAGAAGCTGAGCTTGATAAGAATCGTGGACCAGTTGCACGTGTTCTGGTACAGAACGGTACATTGAAAGTCGGCGATGCATTTGTAGCAGGTAACTGCTTCGGACGTGTACGTGCGATGGTTAATGATAAAGGACGTAAGATCAAGGAAGCTGGACCTTCCACTCCAGTAGAAATTACTGGTTTGACTGAGGTACCACAAGCTGGCGATCCGTTTATGGCTTTCGAAGACGAGCGTAAAGCTCGTGCGATTGCTGATAGACGTTCCACATCCCAACGTCAATCTGAGCTGAATACGAACACCCGTGTAACATTGGATGATTTGTTCCAGCACATTAAAGACGGCGAGATCAAAGACCTTAACGTTATCATTAAAGCTGACGTACAAGGTTCAGTCGAGGCACTTAAAGGTTCCCTGGCTAAGATCGAAGTGGAAGGCGTCCGCGTGAAGATCATTCACAGCGGTGCTGGTGCCATTACGGAATCCGATATTACACTTGCAGCAGCATCTAATGCTATTGTTATTGGCTTTAACGTTCGTCCGGACGCTCAAACCAAGGCAGCTGCTGAACAAGAAAAAGTAGACGTTCGTCTCCATAACATCATCTACAATGTAATCGAGGAAATCGAAAGTGCAATGAAGGGTATGCTTGATCCTATCTATAAAGAGAACGTTATCGGTCACGCTGAAGTACGTAGCGTCTTCAAAATCAGTAAAGTGGGTACCATTGCAGGTTGTATGGTAATTGATGGTAAAATTACCCGTAATGCTGAAATGCGCTTGATCCGTAGCGGAATCGTTGTATTTACAGGTAAAGTTGATACCTTGAAACGCTTTAAAGATGATGCCAAAGAAGTGGCGCAAGGTTATGAATGCGGCATAACTTTGGAACGCTATAATGACGTCCAAGAGGGCGACATTATCGAAGCGTTTCTTATGGAAACTGTAGAGCGCTAAGCGAAGAGGTGAATATAGATGTCTAAAATTAGAGCAGGACGAGTGGGCGAGCAGATCAAGAAAGAGCTTAGTCAACTTATCCAAAGCGGACTGAAAGATCCTCGAATCGGTTTTGTAACTGTAACTGGCGTAGACGTGACTAACGATCTGTCGCAAGCGAAAGTATACCTAAGCGTGTTCGGGGATGAAGAGCAGAAGTCAGGCTCCCTTAAAGCGATTGAGAAAGCTAATGGTTTTCTTCGCTCCGAGCTTGGCAAGGCGATTCGCCTTCGGCATACACCGGAACTGATCTTCAAGATCGATGAATCTGTCGCTTATGGCAGTCACATTGAGAAACTTCTTGGAGAGCTTCATAAGAACGATTAGAAATAGGTAATAAAAGGAGTTCAAAATAGCTCAAGGCTATTTTGAACAACCTTTATAAAGGAGACGGCGAATGCAGAGCTATGAACAAAGTCTCCAGCAGACCCGTGAGTTTCTGCTGGAACACGACGATTACCTTGTAGTGTCGCATGTTCAGCCGGACGGAGATGCAGTCAGCTCCACCCTAGCGGTGGGCTGGCTTCTCTCATGTCTGGGCAAAAAATACACTATGCTGAATGAAGGACCGATACCGAAGCGGATGGAATATTTATGGCATTCGGATGAGATCATCAATATGGCCTCTAGTGAGCCGCCCCGTCAATACAGCAATGTGATCTGTGTGGATTGTGCTGATTTTCAGCGAGTAGGACTGACTCATCGCTATTTTGCGAAGGATGCTCTAATCCTGAACATTGACCATCATCCCACTAACAACGGTTATGGACTTGTGAATTTAATAAAACCGGATGCTGCTGCGACTGCGGAAATTTTGTTCGATCTGCTGAAGACGTTCGAGATTCAATGGGACATTGATATCGCCACAGCTTTATACACAGGTCTTTTGACAGATACTGGTGGATTTCGATATACCAATACATCACCAAAAGTAATGGCAGCCGTATCTGAACTGCTTTCTTATGGCGTTAACGGTCCTGAACTGGCTGAGACATTACTTGAAGAAATGACATTGCCGCAGATTAAAATTTTAAATAAAGCGTTAAATACTCTTCAATTATCACCCGAAGGGGATATTGCCTGGCTCTATGTTACACCGGAGGATATGATTGAATGTGCTGCTGCTAATGAAGATTTAGAAGGTCTCGTGAACTACCCTCGCAATATTCGAGGTGTGGAAGTAGGGATTCTGTTCAAAGTCATTCATGAACATGCGGTTAAAGTTAGTTTGCGTTCTGCGGGTAAGGTCGACGTGGCTGATCTCGCGCAAACGTTTGGAGGTGGCGGTCATACCCGTGCTGCAGGTGCGCGTATAGAAGCTACACTCGAAACGGCAATAGCGCAGGTGCTTGAGGAGGTAAGACGTCATTTATGAGTGAATTAGAAGGTGTACTGGCGGTTTACAAGCCAGCCGGGTTCACTTCACATGATGTTGTGGCCAAGGCACGTCGTATTCTCGGCATGAAACGGATCGGACATACGGGAACGCTTGATCCACAGGTAACAGGTGTGCTGCCACTTTGTCTGGGCCGTGCTACTCGTGTCGTGGAGTATATTCAGGAGTTGCCTAAAGAATATGTGGCAACACTGAGACTAGGGATGTCCAGTGATACTGAGGACTTAACTGGGACTATTATAGAAACTGTAGATGAGGTGCATGTAACTGAAGAAGAGATTCTATCAGTGCTTGCTTCATTTAAAGGGGTTATATCTCAGGTTCCACCGATGTATTCTGCGGTTAAAGTTGACGGCAAACGTCTTTATGAGTTAGCAAGAGAAGGTAAAACCGTTGAACGTAAAAGCCGTGAAGTAGAGATTTATGAAATTGAAATGACGGACATGACTTGGGAAGGCAATCATCCCGATATCACATTCCGGGTGCTTTGCTCCAAGGGGACGTACATTCGTACGCTCTGTGTCGATATCGGACGAGCACTTGGACTGCCGGGTGTGATGGTGAAACTAGAGAGAACGATGTCGGCAGGGATTTCTGCCAGTCATTGTCTTACGCTAGAGGATATTGCGATTCACAAAGAAGCCGGAACATTGGAAGATCATTTAATCGCTGCAGACGAAGCCATTTCTCATATGCCAAAGCACACTGTAATGGATGAGAAAAAGAAGGCAGCTTTGCAGGGGCAGCGTTTGTCCTCACGATTTATCGCTCCAGAGGTGAAGACGAACAGTCAATTTCGGCTATACGATCTTCAAGGTGGATTTCTTGGCATTTATGAATTGGAAGATACAGGTGCAATTGCTCCAGTGAAGGTATTTGCACAAGCTTAAATCAATTTTACCAAGTGAATTGTAGGTGAGAAACAGCGTGAGAACCGTAACGTTAACCTATCCGATGTCTCCGGAGACTGCTGCAGAGTGGGCTCAGCCTCAAGTGGCTGCTCTAGGGCAGTTTGACGGATTGCATCGTGGACATGCTAGCGTCATTACATCCGCTGTGGCCCTAGCCCGTAAACAAGGTGTGCCGGCCGCAGTCCTTACATTTCATCCCCATCCTAAAGATGTTATGGGTAAGGGTGATTATGAAGGGTATTTGACGCCACCCGTAGAAAAGCAGGAGATTCTTGCTAGTTTGGGTGTCGATATCTTATATGTTATTGAATTTAACGAGCAGCTTTCCCGTGTAAGTCCACAGAATTTTGTCTCTGTTATGCTTTTACCGCTACATATTGTAACTGCAGTTGTCGGCTTTGACTTTCGTTTTGGTTATCAAGGTGAAGGCGATGTTGAGATGCTTCGCAAGCTGGGTGAAGGTGTTATGAATGTAGAGGTTGCTCCCCCTTTTCTGCTAGATGGTGAGAAGGTCAGCAGCTCCGGCATTCGTAAAAGTCTCCAAAACGGGGATTTAGAGCTGGCAAACTCCTGGTTCGGACGTTGCTACTATCTGCGCGGTGAAGTGGGTCATGGTGAGAAGAGAGGTCGCACCATTGGTTTTCCAACGGCGAATTTGAAGCTCAGTGCTCATTTTGTCATTCCGACTAAAGGTGTATATGCGGTCCGAGTCTTTTATAAGGATAAAGTTTTGTACGGGGTTATGAATGTGGGCGTTAAACCTACCTTTCATGAGGGTGTATTGACGCCAAGCTTTGAGGTCCATCTGTTTGACTTCGAAGGTGATTTGTATGATCAAGAGCTCAAGGTAGAGTTAGTATCTTACATTCGTCCTGAACGAAAATTCGAATCTATTGGTGCATTGATTACTCAAATCGGTGAGGATGCAGAAACCGCGAAGAAGATTTTGGGGTATAATCTATAGTCATCCCGGACAAGCCGTTTACTTTTGTTAATGGAGATGCTATACTAATAAACGTTGCTGGCTTACAGCACCATAACCTTAGCTTGGTTGCACGTTCTCACCGACGGTGACGAGGCTAATGGCGATTATATTGAAGGAGGTGAACAGGATGGCATTAACTCAAGAACGTAAACATCAATTGATCGACGAGCACAAAACTCACGAATCCGATACTGGATCCCCTGAGGTGCAAGTTGCTATCCTAACGGAGAACATCGTTAATTTGACTGACCACTTGCGTACGCACAAGAAAGATCATCACTCCCGTCGCGGATTGTTGAAAATGGTTGGACAACGTCGTAAACTTCTGGCGTATTTGAAAAACAAAGACATCAGACGTTACAGCGCCCTGATCGAAAGACTGGGATTGCGTCGTTAATTTTCCATAAGATAACCCTTAAAGCAGCCTGGTTGTATACCGTATGTCCTTCTCGGAGCGACAGCGGGACAGCTGGGTTGCTTTTTGAAAATTTAGGGAAAACTTTATAGCAAGACTGATGAGATTATTCGTAAAAACGGCCACTTTACATCATCTGTAAGACTTAGCCGTTTCTTCTTATATGTATACAGAACAGGCTACATACCTTAAATTATAAGAAAGTATAAGTTTCATGCTATACTTTATCCTTATAATTCTCGCATAAACGCTACCGTCCTTATAAGGACGCCGAAGGCGTTTTTAGCTTGGGGACAAGCCTTTCCGATTCATTAGATCGATATGTGAACCTGCAATATTTGACTGCGGGTCTACTACTATTCAAGGAGGTATTTATGGAAAAACGTGTAGAAATGCAGCTAGGCGGAAGACGCCTTGTGCTGGAAACGGGCCGACTAGCTAAACAAGCAAACGCAGCCGTTATGGTGCGTTATGGGGATACTTCGGTATTATGTACCGTTACGGCTTCGAAAGAGCCGAAGGATCTGGATTTTTTCCCGCTTACAGTTAACTATGAGGAAAGATTATATGCGGTAGGTAAAATTCCGGGCGGATTTATTAAACGGGAAGGCAGACCGAGTGAGAAAGCGATTCTGTCCAGCCGTTTGACTGACCGTCCAATCAGACCACTGTTCCCTGAAGGTTTCCGTAACGATGTTCAGGTATTGAACATGGTAATGAGTGTGGATCAGGACTGCGCACCAGATATTGCTGCTATGATCGGTACTTCAGCTGCACTTAGTATTTCAGATGTGCCTTTTGATGGACCAATTGGCGGCGTTGCTGTAGGTCGGATTAATGGAGAGTTTGTGATCAATCCGGATATGGCTCAGCAAGCAATCAGTGATATCTATGTAGTGGTTGCTGGAACGAAGGAAGCAATCATGATGGTTGAAGCAGAAGCGAACGAAGTGACGGAAGATGTGATGCTCGAAGCGATTATGTTCGGTCATGATGAAATCCGAAAGATCGTTGCAACCATTGAAGAACTGGTCAAAGTGGCTGGTAAAGAAAAAATGGCTGTGAAGCTGCATGCAGTGAATGCTGACGTGAATACTGAGGTCCGTGCATTTGCTGAGGCTCGTCTGGTGGAAGCCGTTAAAATTGCTGAAAAACATGCTCGTCAGGAAGCGATTGATGTCGTTAATAATGAAGCGGTTGCGTATTTCGTAGAGAAGTACATAGAAGCACCGGAGCTTCTGAAAGATGTTAAAGAAGTCCTACATGATATCGTGAAGGATGAAGTAAGACGTCTAATCACGCATGATAAGGTTCGTCCAGATGGACGTAAACTTGATGAAATCCGTCCGATTGAATGTGATACAAGCCTGTTGCCGCGTACACACGGTTCCGGTCTGTTCACACGTGGACAAACACAAATCCTTAGCGTTTGTACCCTTGGAGCTCTAGGTGATGTACAAATCCTCGACGGAATCGATCCTACTGAAACGAAACGTTTCATGCACCATTACAACTTCCCGCCGTTCAGCGTAGGGGAAGCTCGTCCGCTTAGAGCACCAGGACGACGTGAAATCGGTCACGGAGCACTTGGAGAACGTGCATTATCCAAGGTAATTCCTAGTGAAACTGAATTCCCGTACACGATTCGTCTAGTATCAGAAGCGATTGAATCTAACGGTTCTACTTCCCAGGCAAGTATCTGTGCCAGCATTCTGGCTATGATGGACGCTGGTGTGCCAATCAAAGCACCAGTAGCCGGAGTAGCAATGGGTCTGATCAAAGACGGAGATCATGTCTCCATCCTGACGGATATTCAAGGTATGGAAGATCATCTCGGAGATATGGACTTCAAGGTAGCTGGTACAGCAGAAGGTGTTACAGCTATTCAAATGGACATTAAGATTGCAGGTATCGACCGCAACATTCTTCAAGATGCACTTCAACAGGCTAAAGAAGGCCGTCTGTTCATCTTGGACAAAATGAATGAAGCGATCTCTGCGCCAAGACCTAATCTGTCCAAATATGCTCCAAAAATCATTATTATCAACATCAATCCGGACAAAATCCGTGATGTTATCGGTGCTGGTGGTAAGATTATCAATAAAATTATTGAAGAAACCGGCGTGAAAATCGACATCGAACAAGATGGCCGTGTCTTTATCGGTTCTTCAGATGAAGAAATGATCCAAAAGGCTCGTTCGATTATCGAAGGTCTTGTGCGTGAAGTACAAGTCGGAGAAATCTATGTGGGTACAGTTAGACGTATTGAGAAATTTGGTGCATTTGTTGAACTTATTCCGGGCAAAGACGGATTGGTACACATTTCCCAATTGTCTACTGAGCGTGTGGCTAAGGTAGAAGATGTTGTTGCTATTGGTGACACCATTACCGTTAAAGTTACCGAGATCGATCCACAAGGCCGGGTTAACCTGTCTCGTAAAGCAGTGTTGACTTCGGAAACTGGAGCTAAAGCGTAAGATTGATCTTAGTAATAACCTTTACTAAAGGGATCTAATTTCATTATTAAAAGAGACAGAAGCGATTTGCGTTCTGGCTCTTTTTTTATATGAACGAAGCTGGAAAACTGTATATTAGTCTTGTATCTGTTCATGACATAAATTCCTTCCTTGTCTCATAGATTGGGACAAAGTGTCTTTGTAATCGTGTGGAACGAACCTGAAATTCGTCTCTACCGGGGAGGAAGTCGTCATGAAGACGGAAAAAGTGGCATTAGTGGTTGCTTGTGTAGCAATCGTGATAGGAATTGGTAGCACACAGGGACCAGTCAAGGACATGCTTGCGCAATTGAAGCCGCAGGATGATCTTGCGGTGTGGATGGATATCCCTAAGGCGGCGAACAACGATCTTCGTCTGAGGATTGAGACCGCCGCGGCCAAGCTAAATGCACCTCCAGTGGATGCAGTGGTTGACCGGGTGTGGAAAGCCATTCCGGGTTATAACGGACTTGAGATTGATGTAGAGAGTACCTATCGGAATGCTCTTTTGGCACCAAAAGAACCCATAAAGTTAGTGTATCGGCAGATCGAACCAAAAGTATCGTTAAATGAACTGGGAGCAGAACCTATATATCGAGGAAATCCGGCGAAACCGATGGTATCACTGATGATTAATGTGGCTTGGGGGAATCAGTATATCGTGCCAATGCTGGATATTTTGGATGAAGAGAACGTGAAAGTTACGTTTTTTCTGGATGGAAGCTGGCTGAGTAAGAATCCAGAGCTTGCTACAGAAATGTTAAAGCGTGGTCATGAGATGGAGAATCACGCCTATACCCACCCCAATATGAGTACTTTAAGTCGAGCGCGGGCTACCGTTGAGATTGAGAAGACGCAAAAGCTGCTAAAGGAATCGCTTGGAGTCACTAATAAATGGTTCGCGCCTCCATCTGGTGATTTCGATCAAGAGACAGTAGAAATCGCTAGCAGCTTGGGCTTAAAGACTGTACTCTGGACTGTAGATACGGTGGATTGGCGCAATCCTTCTCCTGAATCTATAGTTGCTAAAATCACAAGCAAAGCTGAACCCGGCACGCTTGTTCTAATGCATCCTACTGCCTCATCCTCCAAGGCGCTGAAGGCCATGATACGCGGGATAAAGGCAAAAGGGTTACAGCTAGGAACAGTTAGCCAAACGCTGTCAGCGGAGCGTCTAATCCCCTCTGATGTTGAGTGAGTGATCTATTTCTGGTAGGATTATAGGCACGTGTATTAATTTAGATAGAACATGGCTATTGCCAGGAGGACATGAAGTGGAAAAAATAGTATTATCCAATGGATTACGAGTAGTGATGGAAAAAATTCCGACCGGCCGGTCCGTTTCATTTGGAATATGGGTGAAGACAGGTTCGCGGAATGAACACCCTGGAAACAACGGGATATCCCATTTTGTAGAGCATATGCTTTTTAAAGGTACGGACCGATATAGTGCTAAAGATATTGCCGAACAGTTCGATGCTATTGGCGGCAATGTAAATGCGTTTACTTCTAAGGAATATACTTGCTATTATGCAAAAGTACTGGATGAACATCTGCCTATCGCAGTAGATGTGTTAGCAGATATGTTCTTCCGTTCACGTATGGATGCTGAAGAGCTGGAGAAAGAAAAGAACGTCATCCTTGAGGAAATTTCTATGTGCGAAGATACACCAGACGATCTTGTGCATGATTTGATGTGTGCTGCTGCTTACAAGGATCATCCGCTTGCGTATTCTATCCTTGGCTTAAAGGAACGGCTGATGGAGATGAAGCCGGATGATCTTCGTGCCTACATGAAGGAGCAGTATACGATTGAGAATACGGTAATTAGTGTAGCTGGGAACATCAGCGATGGATTGATTGAGCTGCTGGAGCAGCATTTTGGTTCTTTTGCTAATCATGGCACATCTGCGCCGTTGACTCCACCGGATTATTATGGGGACTTGTTGTTTCACCGCAAAAAAACAGAACAGAATCATATCTGTCTTTCCCTACCAGGGGTCCGCTCTGGCGACCCATTGCAATATGCTATGGTGCTTATTAATAATGCCATTGGCGGCGGTATGAGCTCACGGATGTTCCAAGAGATTCGCGAAAAACGTGGTCTAGCCTATTCTGTATATTCATACCACAGTTCTCAAGCGGATTCTGGTTTGTTCACGGTCTATGCTGGAACAGCACCGAAGCAAACTAAGGATGTAACGGAGCTAATTAAGGAAATGATGTACGAACTTGCTACTGAGGGTCTTAGTGAAGATGAACTGAGAAAAGGCAAGGAGCAGCTTAAAGGTAGCCTTATTCTTAGCCTGGAGAGTACTAGTAGCCGGATGAATCGAATCGGAAAAAATGAACTTATGCTCGGAAAACATAACACATTAGACGATATGATCGCCAAGATTCAGTTAGTAACGATGGACAATATCAACAGTGTGCTTGATAATATGTTTGCTGAGCCGCTTTCTTTAGCGATGGTAGGTTCAACAGATAAAGCTATTGCAAATGTTAGGAGAGATGATCTTGTCTTATTACGTACAAATCAATAAACTAGCTGGAAACGAGGATGTTAATCTTCCTTGTAAAATGTCAGAACAGGCTTCCGGGTATGATCTATATGCCGCAGTTGATAGCGAAGTCGTGCTTGCACCTGGAGAACGTGCATTAATTCCAACAGGCATATCATTAGCTATGCCAGACGGATTAGAAGCTCAGATTCGTCCACGAAGTGGACTAGCCTTGAAGCATGGGATTACGTGTTTGAACACACCTGGAACGATTGATGCTGATTATCGTGGAGAGATCAAAGTGTTGTTGATCAATCTAGGGCAAGAGCCGTTTGCTATCGCTCGTAATGAGCGCATTGCCCAAATGGTATTTCAAGCGGTTCCAGTGGTCACTTTGGTTGAAGTAGATGCTTTATCCGAAACAGAACGTGGAGCCGGAGGCTTCGGTCACACTGGCAAATAATATGACTTATTAAAAAGCTTGCGAATTTATGCCTAGTCGGCGTGATTCGCGAGCTTTTTTTTCGTTTAAATATGGCGATTTATAAGTTTCACATTTAAGCTGCATGGTAATTCTTCTCCGCTTTTCACCCATTAAGAATGCCCAGCATAAGATGCTCTATAGTCGATAGTGTATGTTGAAAGGAGCGTCATCCCTATGCTTACTGGCGTCAGGATCGTGTTCCTGGGCGGGGACGCGAGACAGCTTGAAGTGATTCGGAAATGTGTGGAATTGGATGCGACGGTAAGCGCTGCCGGGTTCGATAAGTGGGATGCCCCTTGCCCAGGGGTGAGCCTGGAACAGATGACGGTAGAGCTGCTTAGTAATGCAGATGTATTAGTGTTGCCTACGGTTGGTTGTGATGATGAAGGGAATATCAGTGCTCTATTTTCTTCTGAACGCTTAATGCTCTTGGAGGAACATTTTGCTGCTCTGCCACCCCATTGTTTGGTGTATAGCGGTATGGCTAAAAGCTACTTACGCGGCATGTGCGCCAAGCATTCGTTAAAGTTAATTGAATTGCTTAATCGTGACGATGTAGCCATCTACAACTCCATCCCAACAGCGGAAGGGGCACTGGTTATGGCCATACAGAACACGGATTTTACCATTCACAGTTCCAAATCGATGGTACTCGGTTTGGGCAGAACGGGTTTTACAATGGCAAGAAGTCTACAAGGATTGGGTGCTAGTGTCAAAGCCGGTGTTAGAAAACAGGAACATTATGCACGTGCTGAGGAAATGGGCTGGAAGCCGTTTATGACCAGTGAACTGTTGCTTCATGTGCCGGATGTTGATCTGATATTTAATACGATTCCAAGTATGATCATCACCGCACAAGTACTCTCACGTATCTCACCGCATTGCTTAATTGTCGACCTGGCTTCCGCTCCAGGTGGATGTGACTTTCGTTATGCTGAGAAAAGAGGAATTAAAGCGATGCTGGCACCTGGACTCCCTGGCATTGTAGCTCCTAAAAGCGCTGGGATTATTATGGCAAATGCGCTGGTTCAGTCGATATCGGACGAGGCTTTAATCAAGGGGGACGAATAAAATGGATTGGCACGGAAAAACAGTAGGGTATGCGATTACCGGATCTCACTGCACATTTGCGGAGGTAATGCCGCAAATTCAACGCTTCGTAGATGGAGGAGCAAACGTTGTGCCCATAGTTTCAGCATCCGTACTAGGCACCGACACCCGCTTTGGAACATCGCAAAATTGGCTAAAACAGTTGAAAGATATAACAGGTAATGATATCATTTCTACAATTGTTGAAGCGGAACCGCTGGGTCCTTCCAAGCTGCTGGATGTGCTGACGATAGCACCTTGCACTGGAAATACAACGAGTAAATTGGCAAATGCTATGACCGATAGTCCAGTGCTCATGGCTGCAAAATCGCAGATGCGCAATGGACGTCCACTTGTTCTCGCGATATCTACCAATGATGGCTTAGGTCTTAATGCCGCAAATATTGCAAAGCTTCTAGTGGCTAAACATATTTATTTTGTGCCATTCGGACAGGATAACCCTGAGGGCAAACCTAATTCGTTAGTAGCGCGTATGGATCTTATCCCAGAAGCTTGCTATGCCGCTTTGCAAGGTAAACAACTACAGCCGATGATTATTGAAAAGTTTCATTCCGTCTAGAATAGGGCGGAATCGGTGGAGCTAGTTGCGGACATAAAAAGGGGAGATGCACTAAATGAGCAATGAGAAGTTAAATGCCGCCTTGGTCGGAGTTACTTCTTAATCAATAGATACGGTCGTAAACATTCAAAGCCAAGATCTGCTAAACCCATTGCTGAGATCATTGCCACCAAAAAATATAAGCTTTACTGCTACCGTCCTCATTTCGAGGGCGGTACAACCATTTTTCAAAATAAAAGAAAATTACTTAAGAAATAAGCTTACGTACTGTAAAGGAATTTCTCATTAGAGACGAAATGAGTTCTATTTACGAACGATTAGTGTGTTTGCTTTGACAATAATGGAGGAATTATACATGGGTATTCTGGTACAAAAATTCGGAGGAACATCACTTTCAACACCACAAGCTAGAGAGCACGTCATTCGTAATGTCAAACGGGAGCTCGCTAGCGGCTATAGTTTGGTCATTGTCGTTTCGGCAATGGGCAGACGCGGAGAACCTTATGCAACAGATACTCTGCTGGATTGGGCTGTTCAGAATGGAGATTCACTCCCAGAGCGTGAGAAGGATCTCTTGATGTGCTGTGGTGAGATTATCTCTGCTACTACACTTTGTGGCCTGCTGGAGAATGAAGGGATTGCTTCTACGGTACTAACGGGAGCTCAGGCTGGTTTTATGACAGATAGCAACTATGGCAATGCAAGAATTCTAGATGTACGTCCTGAACGTATTCTTCGCGAACTGCGTGAAGATAAAGTAGTTATAGTGACCGGGTTCCAAGGACAGACTGAAGCTGGTGATTTGACGACTTTGGGCCGTGGAGGAAGTGACACCTCTGCGACTGCACTGGGTGCTGCCCTTCATGCAGATATGGTTGATATCTATACAGATGTTAACGGGATTCTTACAGCAGATCCGCGGATCGTTGAAGATGCAAAACCGCTAACGTATGTTAGTTATACAGAAATTTGTAATATGGCTCATCAAGGAGCAAAAGTGATCCATCCACGTGCGGTTGAGATTGCTATGCAGGCACAAATTCCAGTACGCGTTCGTTCAACATTTTCTGAGAATGAAGGTACGCTGGTTACGAATCCTGAAGGATTCAACGACATTCAGTCTGGCGGCATTGTAGATCGCTTCGTAACAGGGATTGCTTATGTCAGCAACGTCACACAGATTTCTGTGGAGTGTCCAGATGGAAATGGTACGGGCGTTCAACTGCAAATTTTTAAAAGTATGGCCGACAACGGAATAAGCGTTGATTTTATTAATGTAACACCTACTGAAGCTCTTTATACTGTGTTCGATGACAAATCAGAAAAGGCCATCTCAGTTCTTCAGCAATTGGGCTTGCGTCCTAAGAGTTTATCAGGTTGTGCAAAAGTTTCCGTTATCGGGGGCGGAATTAATGGTGTACCTGGTATTATGGCGCGTATCGTTGAGGCACTTAGCTCACAAAATATTCAGATTCTCCAATCTGCAGATTCGAATACAACGATTTGGGTGCTGGTGAAGAAAGAGGATATGGTGCAGTCCCTGCGTTCGCTGCACGCTATGTTTGAATTGCACCGCTAAGGAGGAATTCAAAGTGGATTTCGGAAGATTAATAACAGCCATGGTAACCCCCTTTGACGGGGATGGAGAAATCAACTGGGATGTAACTTCACAGCTTGTCGATTATTTAATTGAGGAACAGAAATCAGAGGCATTGGTTGTCTGTGGTACAACTGGGGAATCCCCAACGTTAAGTGATGAGGAGAAACTGCAGCTGTTTTCTTTTGTACTAGAGAAGGCGAATGGTCGTTGTAAAATTATTGCTGGAACAGGCAGTAATAACACGAAGCACTCTATTCACCTCACGAAGGAAGCGGAGAAAATAGGTGTGGATGGCGTACTTTTGGTCGTTCCTTATTACAATAAGCCTAATCAGGAAGGGCTCTATCAGCATTTTTCTGCGATTGCTACGGAGACTTCATTGCCAGTCATGCTGTATAATGTTCCCGGTCGCACGGGTGTAAGTATGAGCGTGGACACAACCCTTCGACTTGCTGAAATATCGAATATTGTTGCGACAAAAGAATGTGCATCTGTCGATCAAGTAACACTTATCGCTTCTGCGTGTTCCGATGACTTCCGTGTATATACTGGTGATGATTCTGCGGGCTTAGCTAGTCTAGCCGTAGGAGGATACGGAATTATCAGTGTAGCTAGTCATGTGGTTGGTGCACAGATGTCAGAAATGATCTATGCATACACCTCAGGAAATGTTCAGCGAGCGGGAGAGATCCATCGGCAATTGTTCCCTATTTTCAAGGGGTTGTTCGAATGTCCACAACCGTTACCGAATCCTTCAGCTGTCAAATACGCTTTAAGTCTGAAAGGTCTGCCTGTTGGAGGCGTCAGATTGCCGCTTATTTCACCTACTGAAGCTGAGGCGGCCTTTATCGAGGCACTATTTCACTAAGTGCTGAACAATGATATTCTAGTCTTTAAACCGGCTTCTCCTGTGGAGAGCCGGTTTTTATATTTATTATATTTTGCTAAAATAATGGGTCACATTTAAGGAAAGAATTTGGATACGAGATAGGGTGACTTGTCTTTTGCCAAAAAAATCATGTATAATGATCTTAAGTGACTGGGTGCGGTTAAAATTAAATATGCGGTAATCTTCCGTCAATGGTATACATTGTGAGACAGGATAGGTCCCAAGATGAGTCTGTGTAAATGATTGAAATGTCTTCGCGCGAGGGGCGCGACGGTGAATTTTGACGGCATTTGTCCGCTTCAATATGAACTTTACTGCCCGGAATCGGGAGCTTTCGCATTGCGCATTTTACAGATATCAGGAATATCCTTGTTAATTAAGGAAGCTATCAGCTGTTTGAAGAATGTGTTCAGCGCCGCTGAAATAATCGAAGTTCAATATTTACCAATAAAAGTATGACGTCCAACATCATAGGAGGGTTAGATTCATTTGTCCAAAAAAAACAACAACGATAAATTGATGATTTTCGCATTGGGCGGAGTCGGAGAAATCGGGAAAAACATGTATGTCATTCAATATGGAGCTGACATTGTAGTCGTGGATTCGGGACTTAAGTTCCCGGAAGAAGATATGCTCGGTATTGATATTGTAATTCCTGATATATCTTATTTGACAGAGAACCGTGACAAGGTAAGAGGAATTGTACTTACCCACGGACACGAGGATCACATCGGTGGTCTCCCATATGTCCTGAAGAATTTGAATGTTCCGGTTTACGGAACAAGACTTACATTAGGCCTTGTAGAAAACAAATTGAAGGAAGCAAACTTGTTGGGTGACACCAAACGAATTCTGATCAATGAAGATTCAGAAATTCAACTGGGAAGCTCGCTCAAAGTTACTTTCTTCAGAACCAATCACAGTATTCCTGATTCCGTCGGTGTATGCATAGAAACACCGGAAGGTAACGTAGTTCATACGGGAGATTTCAAATTTGACCACACTCCAGTCAACGGTCAATTTGCAAATCTGCATCGGATGGCTGAAATTGGTCAGAAGGGCGTGCTTGCTCTTTTGTCGGATAGTACAAATGCTGAGAAACCAGGCTTTACCCCATCTGAGAAAAATGTCGGTATCGTTCTGGAAGACATTTTCCGCAAAGCTGAACAACGTGTCGTTGTAGCAACTTTTGCTTCCAATGTGCACCGCATTCAACAAGTGGTTAATGCAGCAGAATCCACAGGTCGTAAGATTACAGTTATTGGCCGCAGTATGGTAAACGTTGTATCCATCGCTTCTGAGCTTGGATATCTGAACGTACCTGACGGTATGCTGATCGAGCCTGAAGAAATGAACAGAATGGCAGCGAACCGTGTCGTTGTTCTTTGCACAGGATCCCAAGGCGAGCCAATGTCCGCATTGACCCGTATGGCACGTTCCAGTCATCGTAAAGTAGATATCTTGCCAGGTGATACTGTTATTATTGCAGCAACACCGGTACCAGGTAACGAGAAATATGTAGGTCGTACCATTGATGAATTGTTCCGTCTTGGCGCTAACGTAATTTATAGCGGTTCCAATTCTGGCGTTCACGTATCCGGTCACGGTAGCCAGGAAGAGCTTAAGCTTATGCTCAACCTGATGAAACCAAAATATTTCATTCCAATTCACGGTGAATACCGTATGCAACGCAAACATGCGCTTTTGGCAGAATCCGTTGGCGTAGAGTCTCAGAACATTTTCATCACTGAAATCGGTGAGATTGTGGAAATTCAAGGCGGTGCCGCTCGTAAAGCTGGTAAAGTAACGGCTGGTAACGTATTGATTGACGGTCTGGGTGTAGGTGATGTAGGTAATATTGTATTGCGTGACCGTAAGTTGCTGTCTCAAGATGGTATTTTGGTTGTCGTGGTTACACTAAGCAAACAGAATGGTGCAATTGTCTCCGGACCTGACATCATTTCTCGTGGTTTCGTTTATGTTCGTGAGTCCGAAGGACTGCTTGACGAAGCGAACAGAATTGTTTCCAGTACACTGCAGCGCCTGATGAGTGAGAAAGTAAATGAGTGGGCATCGCTTAAAACAAGCGTAAAAGATTCACTCGGTCGTTTCTTATACGAGCAAACGCGTCGTAGACCGATGATTTTGCCAATTATCATGGAAGTGTAAGGAGAATTCTCCTTAAATAAATATATAGCTTGGGCATTGGCCCCTTTTCCCCGGAAATATTGGACGGTTTCTACGGGAAAAGGGGTTTTTGTATTGTTTATATTCACATCATGAGGAGAGGTTTGCATAATGCGGGGCCCTGAAATGTCATACTAATGAAAGTTAGTAAGGCTATAGCAGACCAGAGCTGCATAAGAAAAGGGAGAGCTGCGAAAATGAACTACATGAATGGATCAAATGGAGCAAAGAATGAGGAAGTTATACCACAAGAGGGAAATCCAAGTACAAATGAAAACATGCCGCCCACTACAATGGGTGCACTTAAAGAGCTTGGACAAACAGCGGTTCCTACGGGTGAACCGGATATCTTTTGCATAACGATCATCGGTCAGATTGAAGGCCATATTGTAATGCCTCCTCAGAACAAAACGACGAAATACGAACATATCATTCCCCAGCTGGTGGCAGCTGAACAGAATAAGAATATTAAAGGTCTGCTTATTATTTTAAATACTGTTGGTGGAGATGTAGAAGCTGGTCTAGCGATTGCCGAAATGATTTCTTCGCTCTCTAAACCAACGGTAACAGTAGTCATTGGAGGGGGCCATAGTATTGGCGTTCCGATCGCTGTATCCTCTACGTATTCAATTATTGCGGAAAGTGCAACAATGACGATACATCCGATTCGTATGAATGGCTTAGTAATTGGAGTGCCACAGACGTTCGAATACATGGAAAAAATGCAGGAGCGTGTAGTGAAATTCGTTACTTCCCATTCTCGGATTTCTGAAGAACAGTTCCGTGACCTCATGTTTAAGACAGGTGAGCTCAATCGTGATATTGGAACAGCCGTTGGGGGGTTGGACGCTGTTAAATATGGTCTCATGGATGAGGTGGGCGGGATCGGAGCTGCCTTAGCGCATCTTAATCGCATGATTGGTGGAGATTTCTCTGCAGCGCCTACAGCAGCGATTTCGGGAGGGCTTACGCAATGACACTCTATACGATAATGTCGATGGAACAGGTGTGGGAGGGGGCATTTAATAATTACGCTACAACGCGAGAAGTAAGCGTTCAGGGGATGCTCATGCAGGTTGAGCCGATGGAGGAAGGACGCGCGCGCATAGTAAGATTGCTGGATTGTCCTTTGGAGCGATATTTAGATCCGTCGTTCTCTCCTGGAGCTATAATTACGTTAACATAAAGATTCATTTTTTGACAAAAGAGAACATAGGTACGCCACGCCATTATATGGTATAATGTTGTTCCGGGGGTGGCTGGCGTGGCTAAACGAAAAAAGAAAAAGAAAAAAGCGCTGCTCGGCAGCGTTTTAAAATATGAAATTTACGGAATTTTACTAATAACGATATCCGTTATTGCTCTGTCTGGTGAAGCGGCGGTAGGACGGTCACTTTCAAGTATGGCGGGTTATTTATTAGGGAGATTTTATTTTGTGTTGCCGCTTATTGGTATTTTTTATGGGCTTATGGTTATGATCCATCGAAGATGGCCTTCTTCTTGGAACAGTCGACATACAGGCGTGCTTATGCTTCTGCTATCCATGTGCCTTATGAGCACTATTTCTGCAATGGAGCAGAAGCTTGGCCCGTTGTCCTTGCTCCATCCTGGCAACGTGATGACACAAATACATAATGATCTTTCGGGATCTCTTTCGCCCGGTGTTAACAATAGTAATGTCTATATGCTGGGTAAGGATATAAGTGGTGGATATATCGGCGGATTGGAGTATGCTGCACTGCTGTGGCTCTTTGGTAGTCTGGGAGCTAAGTTGCTCATGATCGTTATGCTTGCCATCAGCTTTATGTTAATTACAAATCTCTCCTATGTAGAGATTATTACTCTTTTGCGAGTTCGTACGGTTAAGTTTGTGGAGGGGATTCGTCTCCATGCGGCAAACCGTCCGAAGGCAGTCCCAGTAGCTACTAGACCTTCCAAAGCAGCCGCACCCGCAAAGACTCGGCCGGTGAAGCAGCCTGTCTATGACGAAGATGACGAAGAGGAAGAAGACGATCGATATTTACCTAATCGTAAGCAACCTGTTCTATTGAAAAAAATATCCGGTTGGTTCACAGGCTCCACCCGTTCAGAGGCGGAAGCCGATTCTGAGGATGATGATCAAGGTCCAATTGTAACAAGTGCTTCGCACGGTCCGATCATTTCTGGGCTTTCAGTAGATAGTCGTGTGACTCCACTTGAGGATATCCATCATGATTTTGATGATGCAGATATGGATATGGAACCTGTGACTCCAATTATTCGCGACTTCTTTGAGCATATCCGCTCAGAAGGGCTGAATGAGGAAGATCGGGAGGAATGGAGTGAATTCTCTCCAGCAGCTCGTGGTGTTACCGTCAAAGCTCCTGTTGCCGGGGTTAATCCAGTTAGTCAACAGCCTTCAGATGAGCCTGAGGAGAATGTGACTATAGACTTGGATGGATTGTTAAGCGCTACTCCTGATGGACAGATTATTCCTGCTCCACCGGCACCACCTCCACCAAAACCTTATAAGCTGCCATCTTTCCGACTTCTAGCCAAACCTAACAACAGCGGCAAAGCGGGAGATCAGAATGATTATATGCAGACCGCCCGTAAGCTAGAAGCTACCCTAGAGAGTTTCGGTGTTAGAGCAAAGGTTCTCGAAGTAGTTAGAGGTCCAGCGGTTACACGGTATGAGATTCAGCCGGATATCGGTGTCAAAGTTAGCCGCATTGTTAATCTGACGGATGACATTGCGCTTGCTCTTGCAGCCAAAGATATACGTATGGAGGCGCCAATTCCGGGTAAATCAGCCATTGGGATAGAGGTACCGAATTCCGAAGTGTCTATTGTGACCATGCGTGAAGTTATGGAGACACAGATCTTTCAGGAAGCTGAATCCAGATTATCGATTGCTTTTGGACGTGATATTTCGGGTCAGACGATTATCGGTAATTTAGCGAAGATGCCCCATTTATTGGTGGCTGGTGCAACGGGTTCTGGTAAATCGGTTTGTATTAACGGGATTATTACGAGTATTTTATACAAAGCTAAACCCGATGAAGTCAAATTCCTGATGGTGGACCCGAAGATGGTAGAGCTGAATGTCTATAATGGGATTCCGCATCTTCTGGCTCCAGTCGTTACTGATCCGAAGCGGGCGAGCTTAGCTTTAAAGAAGATTGTTGTGGAAATGGAGAAAAGGTATGAACTCTTCTCCAAATCAGGTACACGCAACATGGAAGGCTATAATAAGCTGATGGCTGAGAACCCAGCTGCTATACTTCCGTATATCGTTGTTATTGTGGACGAGCTTGCGGATTTGATGATGGTTGCCGCTAACGATGTAGAGGATGCTATCTGTCGGCTTGCACAGATGGCGCGTGCAGCTGGTATACATCTAATTATCGCCACTCAGCGTCCTTCCGTGGATGTCATTACAGGTTTGATTAAGGCGAATATTCCATCTCGTATCGCTTTCGGCGTATCTTCCAATGTAGACTCACGTACCATTCTGGATATGCCAGGTGCGGAGAAGCTGTTAGGTCGAGGAGACATGCTGTTCTTACCGATGGGGGCTTCTAAACCGATTCGTGTGCAGGGTGCCTTTATGAGCGATCAAGAGGTTGAGACGATCGTTCAATATGTCAGCAGTCAAGGTGAAGCAGAATATGACGAGTCAATTGTTCCAGAGGTTGATGACACAATCGCTGAAGACCAGGAGCCACAGGATGAGTTATATGAGCAGGCCGTAACGATCGTGCTTGAAGCGAAGCAGGCTTCAGTCTCGCTACTACAGCGCCGGATGAGGGTTGGTTACACCCGTGCAGCCCGTTTGATTGACTCTATGGAGGCTCGTGGGGTAATAGGGCCTTATGAGGGCAGCAAGCCGCGTGAGGTGCTTGTATCACTTGAGCAGTATCAGCATAACAAGATCAGTTCTTAAGCTGAACAAGTCAGTTTAAACCTTAAATAGACAGTAAAAAGGGGCCGTCCCCAAGTAGTTTGTACTACTTGGGGACGGCCCCTTACTCATTGAAGAAGTGTAAATGACACTTCAAATAATGGCTTTAGTGAAGCTACGAATGAGGCTCCGAGTGAAGCTTCATTAAAATAATTAGGGAATTTCTCCCTGAAATTCTGAGATTATTGGTTCTCAGACTTATAATTAGGGAAAAGCTCCCTATAATTTATTAATTTTGGTAAGAAATAAAGGAATTGGCCTGGTTTTTAGGGAGGAATTCCCTAATTCCATTCATTATCAGAGAATATCCACTATTTTCAGGGAGGAATTCCCTAAAAGTGCGAACCTGTTACTTGGACTATTGTGAATTCATATCACTAAAATGTTGAAAAGTATGACGTATATCTATAATTTCAATTAATGCGTGGTTCCACAGTAAAATGTGGTCCTTTAAATTCAGGATTCATATCAACTTCATGTTTTTCTTATTTCGTATTATAGTTGATAATTATTCTCAATTATAATGAAAAGCTATTTCTTCTTTTTTAGTAATGCATAGGATGCGCTGACAGTCGTCATAATAACTTTAGCCATCCATGCAGAACTTACAAAAGAAAGGTAGAGCGAACCCTATGAAGAAACAAAAGATGTGGATATTTGCTGCTTTAACTCTTGCACTTGCTGCCGCGCCGTTTGCAGGAACGTTTTTCAAGGGGAATGGCATTGTTCAGACCAAGCAAAGTGCTGCTGCGTCATTTGTCCACGAGTTAAATAATCCTGACGAAGAAGCCTTGCCGGCTTTCAGTACAACACCCATTAAACTTGGGTCCACGGGTCAGGATGTCTATGAATTGCAGGGAAGATTAAAGCACTTAGGTTATTATGCCGGAAAAATAGACAGTCATTTTGGGCCAAAAACGAAGAATGCAGTAACTTGGTTTCAATGGAAATTCGGAATGAAGTCTGACGGCATTGTAGGTGCCAAAACTAAGCTGAAGCTGTATAACGCCACGAAGAACTGGAAGCCGACTGAGCCTTCTACGGCAACGGGAAATAAGACAGCTCAGAATAACACTGGCAATAAAACAAATACGTCCAATAAAACGAATTCTCCAGGATTGTCTTCAGGTAATTCTTTGGGCTTATCGGAGAATGATCTGAAAATCATGGCTAATGCCGTGTATGGAGAAGCCAGAGGTGAGCCTTTCGAAGGTCAGGTTGCTGTTGCTGCGGTCATTTTAAACCGTGTGAACTCACCTAGTTTCCCGAATACGCCGTCTGGCGTTATTTTTCAACCGGGAGCATTTACAGCTGTGGCCGATGGTCAGATCTATTTGGAGCCCAATGAGCAAGCACGTAAAGCAGTGCAGCAAGCACTCAATGGTTGGGACCCTTCAGGTGGATGTTTGTATTACTTCAACCCTAAAACAGCGACCTCTAAATGGATTTGGACCCGTCCTCAGGTGAAGACGATTGGTCAGCATATTTTCTGTATGTAAAAAGAAGGATAGAGAATTCAGAGAGCAACCGGGAAGAGGCTTCCGGTTGCTTCCTTACTTTGGAATGGTTTAGAATGGTTAATAATTCATAAACATGATGTAGAGCAACTATCCACGCCGTAAAGGAGTTTTGGACTTGACTAATAATGTATTTCAGCATGGCACCGTAGGAGGCTTGCGCATTCACGTTATGCCAACCAAGGCATTTAAGACCTACGCGATCTCACTTTATGCTGGGATCCCACTTGATGAGAATACAGTAACCTCTACTGCACTAGCTCCATTCGTGCTTCGCAGAGGTACCGCGACTTATCCGGAGACCACACAATTCCGCGAGCGTTTGGAGGAACTGTATGGCGCTGGATTCGGGTTTGATATTTATAAAAGAGGCGATTATCAAATCGTTCAGTTCCGCATGGATACTATTAATGACTCTTTTGTGCAAAGCCAGGAGAGCTTACTTGAACAATCCTTCGCTTTCTTAGGTGAAGTACTGACTCGTCCATTAGTTGAAGACGGCAGCTTCCGACCTTCGTATGTTGCAACGGAGCGTGAAACCGTTCGCAAGAAGCTGGAGTCCATCGTAAATGACAAGATACGTTACGCTGCTGAGCGCTGTATTGAGGAAATGTGCCGTAACGAGCCATATCGTCTTCACCCTCTGGGGCAAAGAGCGGATCTGGATCAAATCACTCCGAAAAGTTTGTATGAATCGTATAATTCCTGGCTGGATGATGCCATCCTTGATCTCTATGTAGTGGGTGACACTACAGCTGAGGAAGTAGAAAAGCTTGTACAGCGTCATTTCGGTCGGGTTCAGTCCGAGGTGGGCTTATATAGCTCTAAGTTCGTACCTGTATCAGTTAATGAGGTGCGGACTGTAGAAGAGAAGCTGGATGTCAGTCAGGGCAAGTTGAACCTGGGTCTACGCACCTCTATTACTTATAAGGATGATAATTACGCGTCCGCACTTATGTACAACGGAATATTAGGAGGGTATCCCCACTCTAAACTCTTCGTTAACGTACGTGAGAAGGCAAGCCTTGCATATTATGCTTCGTCTCGTTATGACGGCCACAAGGGCATTGGAACGATTCAATCAGGTATCGAAACGCAAAATTACGGCAAAGCCGTGGACATTATAGAGAAGCAATTGGAAGAGATGAAAGCAGGCAATATCAGTGATCTAGAACTGAGTCAGACCAAAGCTATGATCCGCAATCAGCTTTCCGAGATTCCGGATTCTGCTTTTGAAATGATCTCTTACGACTTCAACCGCCAGCTGTCAGGAAAAGAACGGACAGCGGATCAGCTATTGGAGCAGGTGGAACAAATCGGTGCTGAAGATGTAAAAGCTGCCGCCGAAACCTTTCAGCTGGATACGATATATTTCTTGACAGGAAAGGAGGAATAACGATGGAACAAATTCATTACGACAGACTTCAAGAGACCATTTATCATGAGGTCATGGAAAACGGACTTCAGGTATATGTGTTGCCGAAACCAACCTTCAAAAAGACCTATGCTACATTTGCAACTAAATACGGTTCCGTTGACAATCATTTTCATGTCGCAGGTGGAGAAGAGACCACTGTTCCTGATGGTATAGCTCACTTTTTAGAGCACAAAATGTTCGAAGAGCCAGAAGGCGATATTTTTGCTACCTTTGCTTCAAATGGAGCCTCGGCCAATGCTTTTACAAGCTTTGATCAGACAGTTTATCTTTTCTCAGCAACAGAAAATATAGAGACCAATCTTAGTACGCTCGTTGATTTTGTTCAGCGACCTTATTTTACAGATGAGAATGTAGAAAAGGAAAAGGGAATTATTGGTCAAGAAATCAATATGTATGCTGATAATCCGGACTGGCGCGTGTATTTTGGCCTTATTGAAGCGATGTATTCGAAGCATCCGGTTCGGATTGACATTGCAGGTACGGTAGAATCGATTAGTACGATCACGAAAGAAACGCTGTACACATGTTATAACGCTTTTTATCACCCTAGCAATATGTTGTTGTTCGTGGTTGGGGGTGTGGACCCGGAGAAAGTATTTTCCTTGATTCGCGCTAACCAAAAGGGTAAAACCTACGGCAAGCAGGGTGAAATCAAGCGTATTTTTGAAGATGAACCCGAACAAGTCGCTACAAAACGGCTAGAAAGCAAGCTTGCTGTTTCGATGCCGAAAATCATGTTTGGTTTCAAGGAAAAAGTAGAAGATCTAACAGGTGAAGCTTCTCTGAAACGCGACCTGATAACGAAGCTAATGCTCGATTTGTTGGTAGGTAGTAGCACAGCATTGTATCAAAAGCTTTATGATGAGGAATTGATCTCGGACAGCTTTGGACATGAATTTAATAGTTCTCCGCAGTATGCTTTTTCTGCAATGGGTGGGGATACAAAGGATCCGGATTTGCTTTTAAAACGAATTAAAGAAGAAGTAGATCTAATCTTAAAGTCTGGCTTTGCGGAGAAGGATTTCGAGCGGGCACGGAAAAAGAAAATTGGTGGTTATTTGCGCATGCTGAACTCCCCTGAAAGTATCGCACATGAATTTACACGCTACCAGTTCCGTGGTGGTGACCTGTTTGAAGTTCTGCCTATGTATGAATCGATTACTTTGGCAGAAGTAAATGAGCGTCTGCAAGCCCATGTAAACTGGGAACAGCTTGCCGTTTCATTGGTGGTGAGTCCTTAGGTGAGCGTTTTGGGAGAGAGCAGCAAACCACTAGGGGAAATGACAGTGCTCATTACAGGGGGAAGCGGAGGGATCGGCGGCGCCATTGCGGAACGATTTGCTTCTGTGGGGATGAATATAGTTATTCATTACAAACACTCACATGAAGCTGCGAATGATGTCGCTCGGCGTTGTATGGCCCTTGGCGCAAAGGTAATGACAGTAAACGCGGATATGAAGGATCGTAGTCAGATTGTACGTATGGCTGAAAAGCTTGAGAGTAATGGGATGCAGCCGGATATTCTCGTCAATAATGCCGGTAAATCGCATTACGGAATGCTAGCTGATGTGACCGAAGAGGAATGGGATGACATTATGTCCATTAACTTGAAGGGAACCTTTATGTGCAGTCAGATCTTTATGCCGTACATGGTGTCGCAACGTTATGGTCGTATTATCAACGTTTCTTCCGTATGGGGAATCACTGGAGCTTCTTGCGAAGTAGCTTATTCGGCTAGCAAAGGTGGAGTGAATGCCTTTACAAAGGCTTTAGCTAAAGAACTGGCTCCATCTGGTGTAACGGTTAACGCGGTAGCTCCAGGAGCGGTTAATACGAACATGCTGTCCAATTTACAGGAGGATGAAGTCCGTATGCTGGAGGATGAGATTCCAGTAGGGCGTTTGGCTACGCCTAATGAAATATCTTCACTAATTTATTTTTTGGCTTTGCCTGAGTCCGGGTATATCACTGGTCAGATTATTAGTCCAAATGGTGGATGGATTACCTGATCTTCAGTTGGAGAAAAGCTCCAGCATAATAACTTAGCTTCTAAGACATATTATAAGTGTTGTTTTTAAATCTCACGTAAGGCGGCTTACAGCCTGTATGCAGGTGTTTGACCGTAAACATGAAGGAGGATTTAAGATGACACAAGAAGATAGCGTAATCAAAAATTTTGACACCTGGAAGAAATTTCTGGGAAAACGAGTTGTACAGGCGGAGAAACTTGGGATGAGTGAAGACACAATCTCAAAGCTGGCTTTTGAAATTGGGGAATTCCTCGATGAAAAAGTGGATCCAGCAAACACTCAAAACCGTGCAATCAAAGAGCTATGGGACGTCGGCAACGATGAAGAAAAGCAGACGATTGCTAAACTCATGGTCAAGTTGGCGAAAAATCACGCCTAAGCTTGCGGAAAAGCTCCCCTTGTGGGAGCTTTTCTGCAATTATTACAGGACTGACCTTGCCTTTCATTTTTATTTTATATATCATTAACATGACCCGTGTTTCAGATCGCTTTGTCTGAACGGCATTTTTTTGATGTATATCAAAGTGCGGGAAAAGGAATCTATGAGGTGTACAAGTGGAATATAAACAATGGTATATGGAATACAAGATTCACAAGAACAGACCCGGTCTGCTTGGTGATATCGCTTCAATGTTAGGGATGCTAGAAGTCAACATTCTGACGATTAATGGCGTTGAAGGAAAGACTCGAGGAATGTTGCTGGAGACCAATGACGATGACAAAATAATGCTGATGGGCGAAATGCTCAAGAAAGTTGATAATATTACAGTTTCAGCTCTGCGGTCTCCAAGACTCGTAGACAAGCTGGCTGTGCGCCATGGGCGATATATTGAACGGGATTCAGATGATCGGAAGACGTTTCGTTTTACTCGGGATGAGCTTGGTCTATTGGTCGATTTTCTCGGGGAACTGTTTAAAAAAGATGGAAATCAGGTAATAGGACTTCGAGGTATGCCCCGTGTAGGAAAGACGGAATCAATCATTGCTGGCAGTGTCTGCGCGATGAAGCGTTGGACATTTGTCTCCTCGACACTTTTACGTCAAACGGTTCGAAGTCAATTAGCAGAAGATGAGATGAACCCACATAATGTATTTATTATTGATGGTATTGTTAGTACGATCCGCTCTAATGAGAAGCATTATAATTTATTACAAAATGTTATGAGTATGCCAAGTACGAAAGTGATCGAGCATCCAGATATTTTTGTGCGGGAATCTGAGTACACCTTTGATGATTTTGATATTATTATCGAGCTTCGCAATAATCCAAATGAAGAAATATTGTACGAGTCGTTTACGACTAGCTACAGTGATGATTTATAGAACAAGAATGAACAATGATATTCATTGAAATTTACAGGAGGTGATGGTATGTCGGAACTGGGCCGGCAATTGAAAGAGGCGCGTCTGCAAAAAGGGATGAGTCTTGACGATGTCCAGGAAGTAACGAAAATTCGCAAAAAGTATTTGGAAGCCATCGAGTCTGGAGACTATAAGGTGCTTCCAGGAAGTTTTTATGTTAGGGCGTTTATCAAAACGTACGCAGAGGCAGTAGGGATGAGTCCTGACGAACTGCTAGAGGAGCATGGGAATGTACCTGCCCCTCCCGAAGACACAGCCATGGAAACGGTCATTCAAAAACGCAGCCGTAGACCTGAAACCGAACGGAATGCAAAATGGCTGCCAACAGTGCTAATGTGGACATTTCCAATATTAATTATTGTTGTGATTTACATTTATGCATCTAGTTTGAACAAACCGGACCCTGATCAGATTGATCAGACGAATCTGACGAATGAACAGCAGGATCCTACGACTGCTCAAACATCTCCACCGGCTTCAGGAGGTGGAGTTGTGGCGCCAACTTCTTCGGCAGGAACAGAAGCAACAACTGAACCTACTGCAGAGCCAACGCCATTACCAACACCTACGCCTTCCCCGCAATCCATTACAGTTACACCGGATGGGAAAGCAGGAAAAACAACAAAATTCAAGGTTTCAGCTCCGGCTGGAAGTGAAGTGAAGGTTGAGATTTCTGCTACTGGGGTAAGCTGGCTTGAGGTGTATAAAGGTGAGAACTCTAAAGGTGAAAAGCTCTCATTTGGTAACACAGCGGCAGGAGATCGTATGAGCTTTGTACTTGGAAGTGAAGGAATGTATATTAAATCTGGTTATTCACCAGCTACTGAGATTACTGTCAATGGACAAGTGATTACGGATGAAAAGACCTCATCTCGTCTGCTACTTAATCTGGATGATGGTACTGGAAGTGAAACGACCCAGAATGAAGGTACCACCGATACTACTGACCAGACTAATGAAACAGGCCAATAAGAAAAATGATGCATAGACTTTGGCTTTGCGGGGAACATAAGACTGTTTCTAGTTCTTAGCCAAAGTGGGGTGTACATTCATGATTGTTAGCTGGGTTGTAGCTGGACTTGGGGTTATTGTCAGTCTTATCGGATACTATATGACACCAAGTGCTTGGGGTTATGGAATTCTCGGGTTCGGTCTTGCACATATCGTGCTTGGAATTCTGGATATGTTTCGAAGCCCGCTTCGAAGCAGATAGAGAATTTAGAATGTGCGTCTCCGAGGATATTTTCCTTTGGAGACGTATTTCTACCTGAAACACAACTCATTTCGAAGGAAAAGCTCCACTATGTGGGGCTGTTTTCTGTGTCGGGTGAGGTACATATTATCCAATATTAGACTTAAGGGTATCATTCTTTTATAATAGTAGCAGACTAAAAAGTACAAAGGACGTGTAGTTATGAGTTCAGAAAGTTCATTTGATATCGTATCTAAAATGGATATGCAGGAATTAACCAATGCGATCCACCAAACAGAGAAAGAAATTGACAACCGCTTTGACTTTAAGAACAGCAAGAGTAGTCTGAAGCTGGAGAAAGACGCACTTATTATCGCCTCTGAGGACGAATATAAGTTAAACGCTGTTATTGATATTTTACAATCGAAGATGGTGAAGAGAGGTATCACGCTGAAAAACTTGGATTTCGGCAAAGTGGAGCCCGCTTCTCTGGGTAGTGTTCGTCAGCGTTTAGGTCTTAAGCAAGGGATTGATCAGGAGAACGCAAAAAAAATTAACATCCTGATTCGTGATTCGAAATTAAAGGTGAAAAGCCAGATTCAAGGAGATCAGATCCGCGTAACTGGTAAGAGTCGCGATGATTTACAACAAATTATCCAGATTTTGCGTAAAGCTGATTTGCCGCTGGACCTGCAGTTCAACAACTTAAAATAGCATTTTGTACCCCGCAGTGCTTATCAGCGCCATTATGCGGGGTGCTTTGTATTTTTTTTGACACCTATTTATAGCTATAATATACTTGCTTAAGTAGAAATAGATGAGCCTGACTCAGGCAATTTGTATGAACGATTTAGGGGAGGAACTTCAGTGAATTTGCCCAACCGCATCACGCTAGCACGTATTTGCCTGATCCCGATTATGATGTTTTTCTTACTGGTGGATTTCAGTTTTTATCCAGAACCGATACATTGGGGCTCTTTTCAGCTATCTGTTAATCATTTGGTGGCAGCTGTAATCTTTTTGCTTGCAGCGAGCACAGATGGAATAGATGGCTACATAGCAAGGAAATATAATATGGTCACCAATCTCGGTAAGCTCCTTGATCCGTTAGCGGACAAGCTGTTAGTTTCTGCAGTTCTGATTTCACTTGTGGAATTGGGCAGATGTGATTCATGGATCGCAATTGTTATCATTAGTCGTGAGTTCGCAGTAACCGGGCTTCGCCAGATAGCATTGTTAGAGGGAAAAGTGGTTGCCGCCAGCAAATGGGGTAAGATAAAGACGGTTGTACAAATTGTAGCGATCTCACTGCTGTTGTTAAATAATTTCCCATTTCAATTCGTCAGCATTCCTGTAGATGATATTGCCATCTGGGCTGCAGCCTTGATCACTATTTACTCTGGAATTGATTATTTTGTGAAGAATAAGGATCTATTACAGCTGCATAATGCTTAAGCATTTTAGGCAGCTACATATAGGAGAGGTAATAGGTAAAGCACCTATTACCTTTTTTAAACCCTAAAAGCAGTGTATCTACATTATAACGAGGAGGCGAAAGCCAGGTATGAAAGCGGAGATTATTGCAGTAGGCACGGAGCTTTTGCTCGGTCAAATCGTAAATAGTAATGCCCAGTTTTTGTCTATTGAGCTAGCTGCTATTGGGATTGATGTATATTTTCAAACCGTAGTTGGGGATAACAGCAGTCGCTTGCAGCAAGCCATTGAGATCGCTCAAAGCAGAGCGGATGTTATCATATTTACCGGTGGTATTGGTCCTACAGAAGATGATCTAACGAAAGACGCGCTGGCTGCTTCCTTAGGTCGCACACTTCATATAGATCGCTTGGCAATGGATCATGTACAACGTTTCTTTGATGATCGAAAGATTGTAATGACGGAGAATAATCGTAAACAGGCACTTATAATTGAAGGAACTACACCGTTGCCAAATGAGATTGGTCTTGCTGTTGGCATTGCTTTTGAGCATGAAAAGAAATATTATATTGTGCTTCCTGGTCCGCCTCGCGAGATGAAGCCGATGTTCGTAGATAAAGCTGTACCGTGGCTCCAGCAGCACGCTCTAACGACAGAAATGCCACTTTATTCTAAAATGCTTAAATTTGCCGGTATCGGAGAATCACTGCTTGAGGATAAGCTCATTGATCTTATTCACAGCCAGACAGACCCAACCATAGCTCCTTACGCTAAAGAGGGAGAGGTAACCGTTCGTATTTCGACAAAGGCGCCTTCCGAGCATGAAGCTTACAAGAAGCTGGAGATTCTGGAGAAACAGATCAAAGAGATTTTGCCAGAACATTTATATGCAAATATTGACGTGCCACTGGAGCAATTGATTGTGGATTGGATGGCGGATGCAGGTCTGACTTTAAGTGCGGCAGAGAGTTGCACTGGAGGCTTGCTGATGGAGAGTATAACTAACATTCCAGGCAGTGCTTCGATGTTTGCGGGAGGAATCGTCTGTTATTCCAACGACCTGAAGAAAAAACTTCTGAATGTGCCAAGTGCTTATTTGGAGGGGCCAGATGCTCCAGGGGCAGTTAGTCGTGAAGTTGCCGAGGTGTTAGCTGATCAGGTGAGAATGATCGCAGATAGTGATTTCGGTTTATCTGTAACTGGTGTAGCAGGACCAGGCTATTCTGAACGTAAGCCAGTCGGACTTGTATTTATTGGTTTAGCTGAACGCGGGCGTAAGACAGAGGTGTATGAGCTTAATCTTAAAGGTACACGTGAAAATATACGACTGCGTACTGTTAAAGCTCTGTTGTATCGTCTATGGCGCAGACTTGAGGAACGGAAGGTGGAGACACCTCTTGAAGGCTCAGACTTGTAATGGGAGATTAGCCCAGTTATAATTGAGACATACGGAAGAACCGTGGCACTGAGATTTCTTTGCTGCGGTTTTTTGTATATCTGCGGAGATTTTGATCGCTGTTTTGATTTTGATCATAAGTCGTTGATGTCCGGTGAAGTAGAGAAATCAGTTAACTTCTATGTCCGGAGGGAGGCTTACAATAAAAGGGATAATTAACGCTTGAGACAAAAAAAACGAATGTATGTTCGAAAAAAAGCTTGGCAAGACCTCAAAAACACGTTATTATATTATTATAAACAGTGAAGGAAGTGGTCTGATTGTCAGATCGTCGTGCAGCGCTTGATATGGCGCTTCGTCAAATAGAAAAACAATTTGGTAAAGGTTCGATCATGAAACTGGGAGAATCCACTCATATGCAAGTGGAAGTTGTACCTAGCGGATCTTTGGCACTTGATATTGCGTTAGGTATAGGCGGACTTCCAAAGGGTCGTATTATTGAAGTATACGGACCTGAATCCTCCGGTAAAACGACTGTTGCTCTTCATGCTATTGCAGAAGTGCAAAAACAAGGAGGACAAGCTGCATTTATCGATGCTGAGCATGCGCTCGATCCGAAGTATGCACGTAACTTGGGCGTAAACATTGATGAATTGTTGCTATCTCAGCCAGATACGGGTGAACAGGCACTTGAGATTGCTGAAGCACTTGTCCGTAGTGGTGCAGTAGACATTATTGTCGTTGACTCCGTAGCTGCGTTGGTTCCTAAAGCGGAAATCGAAGGCGATATGGGTGATTCTCACGTCGGCCTACAGGCTCGTTTGATGTCTCAAGCGCTTCGGAAGCTATCTGGTGCCATTAGTAAATCGAATACAATTGCTATCTTTATTAACCAGCTTCGTGAGAAAATTGGTGTTATGTTCGGTAACCCTGAGACAACCCCGGGTGGTCGGGCGTTGAAATTCTACTCTTCCGTACGGTTGGATGTTCGTCGTGTCGAAAGTATTAAGATGGGTAACGACGTTGTAGGTAACCGCACCAAGATCAAGATTGTGAAGAATAAGGTAGCACCTCCATTTAAACAAGCTGATGTTGATATCATGTATGGTGAAGGGATTTCCAGAGAAGGAAGTCTTGTAGACATCGGTACTGAAATGGACATCGTGAATAAGAGTGGTGCATGGTATTCCTATGAGGGTGAGCGTCTCGGCCAAGGACGTGAGAATGCCAAACAGTTCTTGAAAGAACATCAAGATATTGCACTCATCATTGAGAACAAGATCCGTGAAGCAAGTAACCTGTCCACTATTGTTGCTGCACCAAATGAAGCGGAAATCATTGCAGAGCAAGAGGAAGAAGAAAAGCTACTTCTCGAAATCGAACAATAGAATTTACTAAGGAATAGGACGCCCTGTGATTCATTGTTGCAGGGTGTCTTTTCTTAACAGTGTAAGAACATATATATTTGGGGTCCCCCCAAAGTACCTGAGTACGCACCGAAGTTAAGCCGCACTTTGTGGGGATATTTTATTGCTATGAGGTGACAAGCGACTATGGTAATACAGCTGGATATGGATTTTGAATCGGATGAGCAGGACGTACAGGTCCTATCTGATTTTCCTGATGGAGAACTTTTAGAAATTACTAAGGTAGAACGTCAGAAGAAGTCGGACCACCGCTACATCATACATTTCGGAGCCTATAACATGACTGTACACGAAGACGTCATGATTAAATATCGGATGATTACTGGAAATTCTTTTATGAAAGCCGATTTGGAGGAAATTGTTGTTGCTGATGAGCGACAACGAGCTTATGTAGAAGGACTTCGTTATCTAGAACGTAAGCCACGTACCGCTATGGAAATGACTCGCCGTTTACGGCAGAAGGAAATAGGGGAGACTATTATTGCGGAAGTGGTGCAACGGCTACAGCAGGAAAGATTTCTTGATGACCCCTTGTATGCAAAGCAATGGGCGGAGCAACGCATTACGAACCAGCGAAAAGGGAAAATGTGGATTCGCCAAGAGCTACGTGAGAAAGGAATCGACAAAACCTTGATCTCGGAAGCACTGGAGAATGTCAGTCCTGAACAAGAACTAGAGAGTGCACTTCAGATTGGTCGTAAGAAATGGAATCTTATTCGTGGTGAAGCCGCAGATAAGCGTAGAAAGACTGGAGCCTTCTTAATGCGGCGTGGATTCTCGGGTGATATGGTGCGACAAGTGATCAATACTTTACTTGAGGAAGACAATTATGAGGGTGAAGATGAGGAATTTTACTAGACTCACTGATTCTCTTGACATTAATGCGTATATCGACTCTCTTGACAATGTCTTTTTATAAATAATAAAATATAACATGAATCGGCATAAAGTAAGAATCCTTTTTCCTTCCCAAAAAGGTGACTTTTTAAAACGGTTCGCGTACAACTCATATGAAATGTAATCGCCGGATAAGGCGGGCAGTGTGCATGTGCAGCATGTGCAGTATGGCAATCGGTTGTTTACCGGTTTTTTGTATGGTGATGAACGGATAGTTTAACAACTGCACAATTCCCAGGGGTATACCTTGGAGAGGAACCAACGAGGAGGTGAACAGATGCTGGAATCATGGATCTGGGTCATTATCGTTCTCGTTGTAGCTGCAATATTCTTTGGGTTCGGTTATTTTATTCGTAAATCCCTTGCAGAAGCTAAAATTCAAAGCGCAGAAAGAGAAGCTGTTGTCATCGTAGAAAATGCGAAGAAGGACGCTGAAGCGCTGAAGAAAGAAACGGTATTGGAAGCTAAGGACGAAGTCCATAGAATCCGTACTGAAGCTGAGAAAGAAACTCGTGAACGTCGGAATGAAATCCAACGGCAAGAGAGACGTTTGCTGCAAAAGGAAGAATCTCTGGATAAAAAAATGGAATCGCTTGAAAGAAAAGAAGAACAAGTAGCTAACAAAGAGAAACGAATTGATGAAACCCAACAACAAATTGATGTTATTTACAAAAACCAAGTCACTGAATTGGAACGAATCTCCAATTTAAGCATCGAAGATGCAAGAAGTATTATTCTTAGCAATGTTGAGCAAGAAGTTCGCCATGAAACGGCTCAAATGATCAAAGAGATTGAACAGCAGGCGAAAGAGGAAGCGGATAAGAAATCCCGCGAAATCATCACACTCGCTATCCAACGCTGTGCAGCTGATCACGTAGCGGAGACAACAGTTTCAGTTGTTACCCTGCCGAACGAAGAGATGAAGGGGCGGATTATCGGTCGTGAAGGCCGTAATATTCGTGCACTCGAAACTCTTACAGGTATCGACCTCATTATTGATGATACGCCGGAAGCAGTTATTTTGTCGGGATTTGATCCGATCCGCCGTGAAGTGGCCCGTACGGCACTTGAGAAGCTTGTGGCAGATGGACGTATCCATCCCGCTCGAATTGAAGAGATGGTGGAGAAATCCCGCAAAGAAGTGGACGAACGAATTCGCGAATATGGTGAACAAGCTACTTTCGAAGTGGGTGTTCACGGATTGCATCCAGATTTGATCAAGATTCTGGGTCGTCTGAAATTCCGTACAAGCTATGGTCAAAATGTATTGAAGCACTCCATGGAGGTTGCTTATTTAACTGGACTGATGGCCGGTGAGCTTGGGGAAGACATCGTGCTTGCAAAACGTGCAGGATTGCTCCATGATATCGGCAAAGCGCTGGATCATGAAGTAGAAGGATCGCATGTTGAGATCGGCGTTGAACTAGCGAAGAAATATAAGGAACATCCGGTTGTTATCAACAGTATCGCGTCTCATCATGGAGATTGCGAAGCTACCTCGGTTATTGCTATGTTGGTTGGTGCAGCTGATGCATTGTCAGCAGCAAGACCTGGCGCTCGCCGTGAAACACTGGAAACGTATATTAAACGTCTAGAAAAACTGGAAGAAATCTCAGAGTCATTCGAAGGCGTTGAGAAATCATTTGCTATTCAGGCGGGCCGTGAGGTACGCGTGATGGTACAGCCAGAGAAGATTGACGATGCAGAGGCATTCCGTCTAGCTCGCGATATTACGAAAATGATTGAAAGTGAACTGGATTATCCAGGACATATCAAAGTTACCGTTATTCGTGAGACACGGGCTGTTGAATACGCTAAATAGGTGGAATATAAGGTTAAGGGATAAGATGTAACTTATACTTTCTTATATTTGTTGAGAATTGGCCCCTAAGCGGGGCCTTTTTTCTTTTGAATATAAGGTCTTATCCATTAGATATAGCGGTTAAGATTAGGAGGAGAGAATCATTAAAGTACTATTTATTGGAGATATCGTTGGAAATGTTGGCAGAAAGGCTCTTCGTGAGATGTTGCCCTCACTAAAAAGTAAATATCAGCCACATATCATTATTGTTAATGGTGAAAATTCTGCTGCCGGTAGAGGGATCACCAAGGCGATCGCTAATGAGTTTTTTAACTGGGGCGTTCACGGTATAACTATGGGAAACCACACATGGGACAACAAAGATATTTTTGAGTTCATCGATGATGAGGCTCGGATTATTCGTCCCGCTAATTTTCCGCCAGGAACACCGGGAAGAGGTTATACAGTCGTTAAAGGGAACGGTAAAGAACTGGCCATAGTAAATTTGCAAGGCCGGACATTCTTACCTGCTATCGATTGTCCTTTCCGTGTTGGGGAAGAAATTGTGGAAGAGCTTCGTAGAGATCACAAATGTATTTTAGTCGATTTCCATGCAGAGGTAACCTCTGAGAAAATCGCCATGGGATATTTTATGGATGGTCGCGCATCGATTGTTGTTGGGACACATACTCATGTTCAGACAAATGATGATGTGATTTTACCAGGAGGAACTGCGTATTTGACCGATGCGGGAATGGTTGGTTCAAGCGAAGGAATTCTGGGTATGGAAAGAGATGCAGTACTTTATAAGTTCACAACTCAGCTTCCAGCACGATTTGTTGTCGATGAAGGCAAGTGGCAGCTTCACGGTTTATTTGCAGAATTAGATGAAAATACTGGTGCGGCAACTCGTCTGGAGAAGATACGGTTACGTGAAGGTGAATGGGTTATGAGCTAAACGTAGAACAGAGTATGGTTTAATCCGGGTAATTTCGCTGAGTTAGGGTAAAGTGTGATATTTTTAATATCATAAAAGAGTATCTTTAATACCGTTTTTGGAAGACGTGGTCCGTAAAAAGAAGGAATTATTTCTTCTCTCGCGAATAACATCTAAAGTAGTGGAAGAACACCATTATTTTCCCAGGGGAGGTACTTACTATGGATGTATTAAAAGTATCAGCTAAATCCAATCCAAATTCCGTCGCCGGCGCATTAGCGGGTGTTCTTCGTGAACGTGGATCGGCCGAGTTACAAGCTATTGGAGCTGGAGCACTGAATCAAGCAGTCAAAGCAGTTGCCATTGCCCGGGGATTTGTTGCACCAAGCGGAGTAGATTTGATCTGCATTCCTGCGTTCACTGATATAGTGATTGATGGGGAAGATCGAACCGCTATTAAACTGATTGTTGAACCCAGATAATAGACCTATAGAATGATTGAGCCTGTTTACTTTTGTAAACAGGTTTTTTGCTTTTGATTTATAGTCTGGCGTTTTTTTGCATAGTATCTGAAATAGGCATTTGGAAATGAAATGAACGGCTGGGACTGTGAGAAAGTGGGGTTGTAAAATGAGGGCTGATAAGTTTAAAGTAGCAGATTTCCATTGTGATGTGCTAAGCAAAATGCAAGCCTCCCCGGAAATAAATTTTGACAATGATCCTCGATTAGATGTTACTGCAGAGCGGCTGGCTTCTGGCGGAGTGGAGTTGCAATGTTTTGCAATATTTCTTTCAACTAACAGAGGAAAACCAAGCTTTGAACATGTTCTAGGGCAAATTGATCTCTTTAGGCAAAAGATAGTGAACACAGATGGGCTTCAGTGGTTACAGTGGAAGGAGCAAGTAGGGAATCGATTAGTAGGCGCACCTCCACAAGCAATGCTCTCTCTGGAGGGCGTAGATGGCTTAGAAGGGAACTTGTTTTATGCTCAGCTCTGTTTCGAACTTGGAGTACGGTTTCTTGGTGTGACTTGGAATTATGCGAACTGGGCAGCAGATGGTGTGCTAGAGCAACGTAATGGTGGATTTACGGAAAAAGGGAGAAAGCTGATAGAATGGTGCAACGAAAGTGGAATGCTGCTTGATGTGTCGCATTTGTCACAAGCGGGGTTCTGGGAGTTGGCTGATTTAAGCAATCTTCCGTTTATTGCTTCCCATTCGAATGCCTCAGCTATATGTGGGCATGTTAGAAATTTAAATGATGAACAGATCAAAGCTTTGATTGCAATGGATGGAAGAATGGGCCTGACCTTTTATCCGTGGTTTGTAAGTGATGATGGGAAGGCTCGTATGGATGATTTGTTAAAGCACATTGAACATGTATGTAGTCTCGGCGGTGAGAAGCATATGATGTTTGGCTCGGATTTTGACGGCATTGATACTTGGGTAGAGAAGTTGGAGCATCCGGGAAAATACCCTGATCTTATAGAGCAGCTCCTTCGTTATTATCCAGAGGATACTGTGAAAGGCTGGATGTATGAGAATGCGACCTCTTTTTTAAGCGCAAATCTGCCCTCTCAGGTGTCTAAACCATGACAATCTTGTGCAAAAAACATAAATTGTCGAAAAAAGGGGCTTCCTTATGATGCAGCCCTTTTTATTTTTGGGTAAGAAGATGTATAATGATTAATGGCTTGTACAGATACTAGAGAAAATACAAGGAGTGACTTTACAATGAGTAAGACTGTACCCGTAGGTGTGTCGGCTAGACATATTCACCTTACGCAAGAGCACGTGGAGGCTCTGTTTGGCCCAGGATATCAATTAACTGAGTTCAAACCACTTTCCCAACCAGGACAATTTGCAGCAAATGAACAAGTAGCAGTTATCGGTAGCAAAGGTAAATTTGACAAGGTAAGAATTTTGGGACCTGCTCGTCCGGCTTCCCAATTAGAAATTTCCCGTACTGACTCCTTCGCACTTGGCGTGAAAGCTCCAGTTCGCGAATCTGGAAATATTGAAGGAACACCTGGCATTACGCTTAAAGGACCTGCTGGTGAAGTTGAATTAGAACAAGGCGTTATCATCGCAGCTCGTCACATTCACTTCCACACTTCTGAAGCTGAAGCTTGGGGCATTGCGGATAAGCAATTGCTTAAAGTTCGTCTCGGTGGCGACCGCGGTCTCGTATTGGAGAACGTAATTGCTCGTGTATCCGACAGCTTCAAACTTGATATGCATATTGATACTGACGAAGCTAATGCTGCTGGTGCCAACAATGGCGACACTGCTGAAATCGTAGAATAGTCTTCATACGAATGATAAGAAGCGGGGGAGAAATCCTCCGCTTTTTTTGTTGTGTGTTGGGAAACGTTATTTGCTGATACGCATACTTAAACATTTTTCGGACTGTATAGCAGCTATTTCGGTAATGTGATGTGTTTTGCTAAGGTATCGGACTGCATAGCTCTTATTAGTTATTAATTGTACTGGTATCCTGAAATGGATTTTTAATGAAAATTGGTGTGATGATAAAGAATATCTATTATTATGTGACTAATTGTGTTATGATTATTGTTTATGACGTGACAAATGGATTTAATGTTAAGAATATATGTATTAGAAATTAAGGAGACCCAATGACATTTAACGAACTGAATATTATGCCTGCGATTTTAAAGGCTTTAACCAAAGAAAACTATACATCACCTACACCTATACAGGAGCAATCGATCCCAGCTGTATTAGCAGGTAGAGATTTACTTGGATGTGCTCAAACGGGAACAGGAAAGACAGCTGCATTTTCTGTACCTATTATTCAATTATTAAGCGAACAAACAAGTCCCAATAAATCAAACAATGTGCGACGCATTCGCTCGCTGATCTTAACACCGACAAGAGAACTAGCGATTCAAATTGCTGATAACATAAAAGCGTATAGCCAATTCACAGATATCCGCTCTGCTGCCATCGTTGGCGGTGTATCACAGAAAGTACAAGAGCGTGCCCTGAATCAAGGTGCTGATATCTTAATTGCTACACCAGGAAGACTTATCGACCTGATCAATCAAAAACGTGTGGATTTACAGTATGTCCAAATTCTTGTCTTGGATGAAGCTGACCGTATGCTAGATATGGGCTTCATCCATGATGTGAAGCGAATTATCGCCAAAATGCCAACGAAGAAACAAACACTGTTCTTCTCGGCAACGATGCCTACTGAGATCTCCAAATTGATCAAAACTTTGCTTGTGAATCCAGTAAAAGTAGAAATCACACCCGTGTCATCTACTGCGGATAGAATCGATCAATCGATCTATTTATTAGAGAATGGAAATAAGCAGAATCAATTGAATCTTTTGTTACAGGATAAATCAATCATTTCTGCGCTGGTGTTTACTCGTACAAAACGTGGTGCGGACCGTGTTACACGCGATCTAGCGAAAGTGAACATTTCTGCACAAGCCATTCACGGCAATAAGTCGCAGAATGATCGTCAGAATGCATTGCGGAATTTTAAAAGTGGTGCAACCCGCGTTCTTGTAGCTACGGATATCGCCGCGCGAGGAATTGATATTGATGAGTTGTCTCATGTAATCAACTTCAACTTGCCGAATATTCCAGAAACCTATGTGCACCGGATCGGTCGTACGGGTAGAGCTGGATTAAGCGGGACTGCAATATCTTTTTGCGAATCTGAAGAGCTTCCATTCCTTAAGGATATTGAGAAATTGATCGGAAAATCGATTCCAGAAGTGAAGGATCATCCGTATCCGATGTCTCGTAAAACGCAGATGAAGACAGAAAGATCTTCGAAACCATCAGGTTCGAGATCTGCATCTTCTAAACCATCGACTTCCAGACCATCAACAGCTAAACCAGCGGCATCAAAACCTGCCAAAGCAAAACCTAAGTCTAACCCTCCACTAAAGCCAAAGTCCGAGTGGTTCACTAAAGGAAGACAAACGAGCAGCAGATAAGTACTTTGAACGCTGTACGTTTTTTATAGTAAGACTTCAAAACCATCAGTGAAATCTGATGGTTTTTTTGTTAGTTGATGATAAGGTGAATTCAAGATATGGTATAGTTTTTGTAATATTAGGGTGGGGTGGAAGTTATGAAGAAGATATTTAAGGCACCTAATTCGATCGTATGCGAAGAAATCATTCCGAGTATTTTTAACTCATGGGACAAGGATGCTTTGTTACTTCGAGTAAATAATGGGAGTGGAAAGTTAATAACTAAATTTGGGGTGGATAACTCTGGTGAGCCGTTTAATGTTCTTATGCTGGATAATAAACCTTTAATCAACAGTTTTGGGTATGAACTGTATTGCCCTACTTGTGCCAAGGTATTAAGTATTGGATTAGGAAGAGGAAATGCGACTACCAGTTTGATTGATAAAGTTAAAGATTCACAAGAGGTAGGGAATGACCTTAGTACTGCATTTGAAAAGGTTAAACCTCTGCTGAGTATTCTAGAAAATGGATATTATTTGGTGTCTTATATAGAAATGATACTAACTAATGGAGAAGGTGAGTTTTTTTGGAACTTATCTACTAAGCAAAGAACGTATAATGCATCCGCTGATTTTTTTTACAAGTACCATTCAAGCACGGGGATTCCAAAATTCCTTTTACCTTCTCAACGAATCGATTGTTTAAACATTGAAAGAGTTATGAATATAGGGAGCAAATTAAAAATGGGGAGATCATGACTGGGCTCGCATATTATTATGAAGGTTTTATGAGTACATTAATTGACGGACATCATAGGTCCACTGCTGCATACATAGAAAATAAAACTTTAGAATATCTAACTATACTTAAAGTTTCGGGTTATGGAATTGATAGTCATGAGCCAAAACATTTTTATGTTAGTAGTATGGGATATGAGTTCAAATTTCTCAAAAATAATAAGAAAGTCTACAACAATTTAAAAAAGGATTTTTCTTCGAAAAAAGCTAAGCTTACAGCGGAAGAGATTCAGTTCATTATTGAAGACTGCGAGAAAATTAAATGTGAGAGAGAAGTGTCAAATGAAAATAGAGTTCTAGACTGAAAAATAAAGTGTTAGACTCGGCAAATAAAGTATTAGACTGACACTGCGTTATTAAGCTAACGGGCAGTTATGCGTAACTTCCAGGGAATGTAAACATCTAAATAACGTAAGGAACGAGGAGGCAGACAATTCATGGGAGGAACGAATGTATGGGATGCGGAGTGGGAGGTTAACGAAGAGCAGGCGCGGACGCTGATCGGCAGACAATTCCCTCAGCTGTCATCGAAGCAAGTGAAGCGATTGGGCTGGGGCTGGGACAATACGGTTTTTCTCATCGGTGACGAGTACGTGTTCCGGTTTCCAAGAAGAACGATTGCAGTTGGCTCGATTCGTATGGAAGGGAAGCTGCTGCCGAAGCTGGAGGCATATATGACCATCTCCTATCCGAAACCGTTGTTTTATGGCGAAGCAAGTGACGAATACCCGGCACCATTTCTTGGCTATGCCTACGTGCCAGGAGATTTCCCCATCGGTTTGACGGAAGAACGCCGGGCTTTATCGGCAGAGACGCTGGCGAAATTTTTGCGGAGATTGCATGAGTTTCCGGTGCAGGCGGCGCTGAACTGCGGAGTTCAGCAAGATCATCGAAGCTTGACGGACATAGCATCGCGCAAAGTGAAATTGGAGGGCTTTCTATCGAAGGTGGTTGAACACTTGTCGCCGGAGGAGTCCGGTGTGATCGAAGCGTATATTAGCAGGCTGCAAACGGACCATGTCGAGGCGGTGAATGCACTGCTACATGGCGATCTTCATTTCAAAAATATGCTTGTGAATGAGAACGGGATCGTTTCCGGCATCATTGATTGGGGCGATCTGAGCGTAGGCCATCCGGCTTGCGATTTGAGCGTTGCTTACAGCTTTTTACCACCTTACGCCCGCGGCGTGTTTTTCGAAACTTACGGAGGAGCGGACGAGGAAACGAAGCTGCTGGCGCGGCTGATCGCGGTATACATCCCCGTACTGATCTTGATGCAAGCGGTCGATGACGGGAATGAAGCGATTGCGGCAGAGGCGAAATCCAACATCATGCGAGCACTGTCGGATTAGGCTCATTATTTCGTTGCAGCTATGGGGCTATGGCTATCGGCACCATTTTGTCGTTTAAAGGCCGCGATAAGGTACGATTCGCCTTCTCTGATGCCGCTTTATGTTGAGGAACACGAAATTCAACAGAGTAAGTCGTTGCGCTAACTGGGAACGATAGTTGAATAATACAAATTGATTTGCAGGAGCTACGGTATCCTGCTTTTTTCATTGAACTAACGGGCAGGATAGTTACAAATAATGACGAATGTTAAAATGAGAAAAGTAAGAAGGAGGAGATTTGATGACTGAGGATTTTTATTGCGATGAGGTGTTAAGTGGTCGTACTTATGTAAAGAAAGTACTTGAAACTGATAACGTTCTTGCGTACCATCACACTCGCCCTTTTTATCCCGTTCACATTATTACAATTCCAAAGAGGCATATCTCATCTCTTTTAACACTAGATGAGAGTGACAACGCCCTCTTAATTGAATTGATGGACGTTGTTAAAAAAGTAGCATCTAAAGTGCAGTCTGAGTATGGGGCTTGTAGGGTATCGACTAATTTAGGAAAATACCAAGACTCAAAGCATCTTCATTTTCATGTGATTTATGGTGAGCCAATACGCTAAATCATTTTATTCTTAGTTGTTGATCTAACGGGGAACGTTAGCTCAAACACGATAAGCCAGACGTCAGTCAACTCGATCGGCTGCCTTTATTCAACGGCAGGATAGCTTAACATGTGTCAAGAATACGTAACATCTGTAAGATCATCTAAATAAGGAGTGGTGCTTCTTATGATTAGTTTAAAAAATTATGAAGACTTAGGTGAATTGAAGCTTTTAATGGCTGAGTGTATGTGGGCTAATGATGAAAGAATTGATAATGAACTTAAAACATACATAGACAATCATTCACGGGAATTAGTTGGGAGTTTAAATAATGATGAACTAGTAGGGCTAATTGGATTCATATACGAATCAACTAATGAAATAGAACTTAAGCATATTGCAATTAAAGCCAATTATCGTGGTAAAGGTATAGGCAGTGAAATGATAAATGAGTTCATAAAAACTAAAAAGAATGTGAGAATAAAGGCAGAAACCGATAAAGATACTGTTGGCTTCTATAAAAAAATTGGTTTCTCGATAACAAGTTTGGGAGAAAAATACCCAGGAGTAGAGCGGTTTGAATGTATTTTTTAAGTCACAAATAATTCAAGTGATCATTACGCAAACGGGGAATGGTTAGCATCATGAAGAACAAGCAGTCGGTATTAGTGGCTACCTGTTTAACTATCGGGCAGTTTAGTTGCATAAAAAGGAAAATCCCCCTAAATCAACGAATACTATGTGTTGATCCGTTGGAATTTGTGTGTATGATTAGGTGTTATTGAAAATAAAAGGTGGTAATTTCAATGAAGATAGGTATACTGGGTCCTTCTGAAGATGAAATTAATCCGTTTATCGATAAACTAAAAAATCAGACAATCACAAAGCATATCATGCTAAATTTTTATTCAGGGCAATATCATGATGTGTCGGTAGTAGGTGCTTTTTGTGGGGTTTGTAAAGTAAATGCTGCAATAGCTACCCAAGTATTGATCGATAAATTCCAGGTGGATTTAATCATTTTAACTGGTGTAGCGGGTTCATTAAACGATAATCTTAAATTTGGTGATGTAGTCGTATCAACTGAAGTCGCTCATCATGATGTGGTTCCTGAGATTATTACTGAATATCATCCTTGGTTAGAGGATCAATACATAAAAGCTAATGAAGCACTAAAAGGAAAATGTATTAGGATAATTAAATCTGAAAGACTCGGTTTTACATGCCATTTCGGAAGAATCATAACTGGTGAAACATTTATTACCCATCAACAAAGAAATATATTGATTGAGAAACATCAAGCTATGTGTGTAGACATGGAAAGTGCCAGTGTCGCCCAAGTGTGTTACGTAAATAATGTTCCATTTATTGTGATTCGAGCAATATCGGATAATGCTGATAGTGAAGCGCCGGAAACTTTTGAGTGCAACGTGAAAACTGCATCATTAAATTCAATTAAAGTTGTAGAGAATTTACTAATTTCATTACTAAATTAGTCTCCTAGAACCCTCCATCTAGAAAAAAACGACGTATTGAACTAACGGGGAACGTTAGTCTAGAGATCCTGGGAGCAGTTTGCCACCGCGGCAGCTGCTCATTCTGTCGTTAAGCTATAGGGCAGTATAGCGTGGTGTTGCCTTGTTGAACTATTAGGCAGTTAAATGCGGTATTATCTGGTACGATTATCCATAAGAGATGAGGTGCCTTTATCAAGAAGAAATATGCTTTTCTAATAGTTTCCATAATTATTATTTGTGATGGCTTATACAAAACCAAGTAGTCAAGATTATGATAATTACCTCCAAAAGGTTCACGGTCTTAAATGTTACAGTTCCGAAAGCTCAAATTGCTTTCATACTATTAATGACTTGAAATCATCAAGTCTCACACATGAGATTATTTTTATGACAGCAGAAACAAAAATTTTTGGAGAGGCAGATAATAAAATACGAGTAGTAGGTATTTTCAATCATTTTTTTGTAATAGAAAATCGTCATCATCCTAAATCAGATAATAACAATAATATCGAAGTTCCGTTAAGCTCCCATGAAAATTAAAATAGCTCAAAACTAGTAAAAGAACATAAGAAAGAAAACCCAGAAAAACACTTTTTTAAAAAAAGGCTGAGCCTTATGTGTACTTAAATAAAGTTAGGCAGACAGAAAAACAACAAACTTCGTTCTACAATCACTAAAGACTAGGCTGGTGCAAAAACCAGAGTAGGATTAATCTCCCATGAGTGCTTCCCGAAAGGGAGCGACAATCTGTGATGCACCGGGGTCGTTGGAGTCAGACTAACGGATGGGCTCTAAGGCACCATAGCTCATCGACCTTCTTCGCCAGCCGTAGTAGCAGTATTGACTGATTTTATCCATTTTCATCATCTGTGATGCGGCACTTGCGCTGCATATATGGCTAACGGGAAACTATAGTTCAACACTGAGAGAGGCTGTCGCTAGGCAGCTTTTCGTTACGCTAACTGGCAGAATAACATATCTTCAACTGTTTTCATTGGGAGATTTATTCTATAGGTTAAGCGGTAATTAATCGGCTCATATTCTTGTCATCCGACAATAACGCGGCAGCTGCTCCCCTGTTTCATTGAGCGGGCAGGATAACGGAGTAAATCGAGATACGATATAGGTGTGCTAATTGCTCAAAGTGAGGTGTCTAATCAATGGGACTGTTGAATAAAATTGAAGTCGAACCGATGAAGAGTGAGTACTGTAAAGTTGAACATCACACTATCGTTGTTGATGGTACTCCTCTGGATAGATTGCTTCACAAGTATTATCCTTCAAATAATCTTCTGGGAATGATCCCAACAATTATTGATTGGGTCTGCGACTCGAAAGAGAAATAATGTATTAAAGGAAGGTTCAATTCAGCAAGTAAAGAGGTTGTTTTGCCAGTTCTAATGTGCCCAGATGATTGCGATTTGTCGTGTGCAGTAATTGTAGCAAATGTAGTTAAAACCGATAGGTATATTGAAACTATACCTCAATACACCATCAGGAAAAGGCAACCATTGTTATCAGCTGCCTTTTCCCCGCTAACTGGCAGGTTACGTTAATGAAGGAATTTTACGGGGATCTCTCGAGTAATGAAAAACACCTTAAAAAGCTCAGGTGTTGTATGAATTAATGGCCGGTGAAATCGAAGAACTGCTGGATGAATATGAGGAAGCTGATGCCTCAGTTTTGGATGGATACATGAAACAAAATCCTCGTGCCGAGGCCTTTAGGGTTTTCGAACTGAAGGAAGAGAAAATAAAATCCATTGAAAAACTATTTGCTGGTAATCTCGCGTTCGATGTGGGGGAGTTCGTTGCAGTAGAGAAGTTTAAGGAGTTGCTCGGTATCCAAGAGATGAGCTGGATCCGTTACGAGCGTACAGAAGGCCGAGAAGAGATAGAGTACGTTTAAGGTCCACAAATTATCCGAGGTTGCTGGTTAAATCTGTATCTTCATTATATTAACGGGCACATACTGCTTAACGTTAAAGGTCGCTAAGCTTACGGGAAACGATAGTTCAACAAATAAGGAGCAGTTTGTTACGGCAGCTGCTCCTTTCTTCGTTAAGTTAACGGAGGATAGTTTGTAAATGCTGATATAAGGATGTACATATTTGCTTGTGTAAGAATGTTCTAAAATGATTGGTATAATCCTTAAAAACAGCTGCTAAGCGCTTTTCTAGGATTATATGCGTACAAGTGAGCTTCTTGTATATAGTTTTCTGTGAATATTACATGTATAGAAGTGAATGGTTTGTGAAACAAAACCATTCCAACTCTATATATGCCAACAACTGAAGCGTGAGCGGAAGGCGTTAGTTAGAGGCAAAGATTCTTAATTCTCTGTTATTATACAAGCGTTTTGTACAATCTTATCCAAGCGAAACTGTACATTTAGATTCAATCATTTACACCCTATCCTATTCTTTGGAGGAGGCCGGGGGCAGGATAAAATCCTGTTCCCCGTTGTCGGCGGCGAAATGGCACGTCAAAAATCCAGCCTGTCAAGGGTTTTAGGGTGGAGATTTTTTCTGTGCTGCGCCTGCGGCAGAATAAATACTACCCGCCCCTTGATAGGTTAGATTGGTGGAGTGGTGGTATTGGGATAATCTATAGATCATCCTGCACGGCAAAATGTGATATATTGGCTATAATCTATAGCTTAAAATGAGCTTAAAGGAAGGAATCGCTATCAATGATCATCGCTGTCGATGTGTATTATGAGGAAAATAAAGCGAAATCAGTGGGGGTTATTTTTCAATGTTGGGAAGATTCTAAACCACTCGAAGTCATCATGTCTTATACGGAAAACCCTCACAAATACGAAACGGGTTTTTTCTATAAACGAGAGCTCCCTTGCATACAGGAACTGTTGAAACTTACTGACATAAATAAAATACATACCATTGTTGTGGATGGCTATGTGTACTTAAACAATGAGAAAAAGCCCGGGCTCGGACATTATGTTTACACAAATTTTTCAGGGGAAATTCCAGTGATCGGTGTTGAAAAAAATGCCTTTCACGACAACGAAGCCTTTGTCAAAAAGCTTTACCGAGGCAACAGCTCCAAGCCTTTGTATATAACCTCTGTCGGCATGGAGCTAGCAGTCGCTGCCGAGCACATACAGAGTATGTACGGAGAATACCGATTTCCGCATCTGCTGAAATTGCTGGATAAGCAAACGAAGGAAGCCCGGCTATAATCAACAGGGGGGATTCAATATGTTGTTTTGGAAGAAAGAAACACAACTTGATCGAATAAAAAACAAACTCGAAAAGGCCATGCGTAAAGATACGGCTTTTTTGGTGTTTGGAGCATCTTCACATAAATACAAGGTTTATGAAGTGCTTACAGCAAAAGAGCTTGCGGACTGGCAAGCAAAGAATCAAGTCACACTTCCGGAGCCTTATGCCCAGTTTTTAACGAAAGTCGGAAATGGAGGTGCCGGGCCTTATTACGGGATTTATTCGATTGAAAAAGCAACTTCCTATACCGAAAGAAATGCATTCACTACAAAATGCGTTCTACACCCGAGAATGACAAAAGAAAAATGGAACCATCTGATCGAGCCACTGATCAGTGATGAAGACATCTCCGACCCGGAATACGACGCCGCCCGTGATAGGGTGATGGGCGGCATGTTGTGCATTGGCACACAAGGCTGTGAATACGATATGTATCTCGTACTTGAAGGGAAACACAGGGGGAAAATCATTTACACTGCAGTTTTTTACCCTGATCATCCCTTTTTCTTTGTCTATGAAGACAACTTTCTGGACTGGTATGAGCGCTGGCTGGACGAAATTATTCTGGATTATGATATCGCGTGGTTTGGCAGTAGAATGCCGGGCGATGAAAATGCGTTGATACAGGTTTATCAAAAAGCCCCAAACGAAGAAATCAAATCAAAAGCGCTTGATGGAATGTTCAAGTTTAAGAAAATCTCGCAGCCAACCATTGATTTTTTAAGGAGCGTTGCTGAGCAAAGACAAAATGATCGCACCACAGCCATTCAGCTAATCTGCAAAACCTCTTTTGATGCGGGAAGAGACTATCTTCTGGAGCTGTTGTATTCTGAAAGAAATGAAGATTTTTTACAAGCTTTAATGATTCTGAATTGGTACAGTAAATCTTTTGATTTAGCGGAATTTATAAAAGTGATATTGCAAAGTCTTGACAGGGTTCACGATTCGGAAACGTTACGTCATGTGGGGTATGTTTTGGAATCTTCCGGCGCGATTACACTTCAGAACTTTGCGTCCTTTTTGTGCCACACCGACTCGAATATTCAATCTGCCGCAATCTATGCCACACGCAATTGCAATGACAAATCGGAAAGTTGGGAAATCATTGAACAGATGTTAGTGGGTGGCGATAAGGAGGTTGTGAAAAACACTATTTTATTTTGGGGCGTTATCCCTCATGAGAAGTTATTGCGTCATTATAAGGTTGCATGGCCGGAATATAAAAGCAATATTAATTTCAGAGAAAAATTTACAGGTTGTTTGAAAAAATTAAATTTGCCAGATGATTATTTTGACAAAGAATAATTTAATTACTCATTATTCATACAATGCGGATGCATGACCATAAATCAAACTTTATCCTATAAATGTTAGTGGGTCTAATATCTACAAGACCAACAACCAATTAGTTTTAGGCAGGTCACGGTTTACACCGTGGCCTTATTTTTCTGTCGAATGACAAGAATATAAGCCGATTAATTACCGCGTAAATCGTGGTTTTATTGTTTTATCGGTAAATATTCTTGTCAATGTACAATGTCAAGAATATGTACCGATTGCCAAAGAGCTATTAAGTTTTCTCACGAAGGCTCATTTATTCGTGAAATTTGTCAGCTTGATAAGTGACGATAGATAACGCTCTACAGGAATGCTAACGGGAAACGATAGTTCAACCATGACAAGGCTGCCAGCACGATTGGCAGCCTTGCTGCGCTAACGGGCAGGATAGCTCAGTAATTTCGCGAATACTCAACATACGGAATTATTCACGAAGTTCGCGAATAAGACGTTGTCTGAAACCCCTGATTATATAAACACAGAAACAAGAACGCTAGTTTGCATTTTTGTTTTAGGATAGAATGAAAGTACACTATCAAACTACCTTGGTTTAAAAGGTTGCAAACCAAGTCTGCAAAAACAATTAAGACATTTTTGATTACTCATATTTATATAGAAAACTATTTTTACTATTTTGATATTAAACACTGAGGAGGTATATATGCATCTAGGTTCAATTTATTTGATAGTAAGGGATTTTAATAAGTCAATTAAATTCTATGAGAAGTTATTAGAAATGTCAGTAAGTGCTCAAAATATGCAGCGATTTGCTCAGTTTGAGTTTGGTGGGAAGAATATTTCTATTATGAATGGTTATTTTGATGCTTTGAATCCAAATTTGACTGTGAAAAAAGGGGAATATGTAGAGGAGTTTGATAATTTAGTTGCAATAGTTGAAGCTGAAAATACACACAAGTTTGTACTAAATTTCTGGACTGAAAATTTGGAACAAGAAAGAGAAAGAATAGAACAGTTGGATATTAGCGGTGAATTGACCAGTATCAAATATGTTAATAATGTTAGACCATATTATTACTTTCAACTAACAGACCCAGATGGAAATATTATAGAAATCACTGGTCCATATTCACCCAAAAAAGGAGAATTCGATGAATAATATATTCGAATATATTAACAACGAAATTGAATTCTTGATTGAGAACAAACCAATGGGGACTCATATCAAAACGGGTGATATACGAAAATTATCGGGCAAGGTATTCAGAATGCTTCCTGATCAAAAGATAGAGCATATTTTGCCATTATGTGAATGTTTACTGGAAGAACGTCACTGGGAAAAGGGAGTTATTGCTTTTGATTGGGCGAATAGGGTACATAAGCAATATACTAAGAATACATATTCTGTTTTTTATTTGTGGTTAAAAAAATATGTACGTGGCTGGGGAGATTGTGATGATTTTTGTACCCATGCATTTGGAAATTTGCTTTTACAATATAAAGAACTATTTACCAATGTATTAGAATGGACAGAAGATGATGACTTTTGGGTTCGAAGAGCATCTGCAGTAATTCTTATTCAATCTATAATGCGAAATGATTTTAACAGATTAAGGCCATTTTACATTGCAGATAGGTTAATAAATGATAAACATGAATTAGTTCTTAAAGGATATGGTTGGATGCTTAAGTCTTTTTCACAAGTAAATAAAGAAGAGGTAATGGGTTATCTTATTAAAAATCACAAAAATATGCCAAGAGTTTCTTTTAGATATGCGATAGAAAAAATGGATAAAGAAAGTCGTTCGTTTCTTATGAGTTTATAAAATCATTGTAATAATATAATTTTACAGAGTCTGATAAAAAAGATAGATATAGAGTTTGAGAAGATGTTTTGAAGGCAATCCGAAGAAGCCAGGGGCATCAGACAACACCGTATTCACGCTGCGGGGCTATCGCCCCTTGGTGTCAGATGTCAATCAAGGATGAAACTCAGACAACAAATGGACCATCCTAAGATAAGAGCTATCTATGAATGGTCCATTTCGTGAATACAAGAACGTTATACGACATGGGCATATAAACACTGTCTGAAGCCCTTGCTGAGGCAGTAATCGTTTTTAGTAAAGGCTATTATAACCGATGAAATTCATATGATTCATTACGCTAACGGGAAACGCTAGCTCAAGCAGGTTAGAAGATTAAAACCTCTCTTTAGAAGCAAACCTAGTTGTAATAGCTTCTAAGGGGAGGTTTTATTATGAAGTTAAGTGAGTTGTGGCATCTATATGAGGCTGATAAACGAATTCAAGGATATAGTCCGAGAACATTGAACGCCTACGTCCTCCAAAACAAAATGCTAATGACGGAACTAGGTGATCCCGAGATAGCGGAGATTACATTGCCAATGCTGAAGCAATATTTGGCGAAACAAGCAGAACGTTTGAAGCCAAGCAGCCTAGGGCATCGAATTCGTTTCGTCCGATCCCTATTTCGCTATGCGTATGAAGAGACTTACCTGACTTCAAATCCTTCTTTAAAACTAAGAGAACCCAAATTGGACAAGCGAATTCCTAAGTTTTTAGTCGAGGAAGATGTTATTCATCTTAAAATCTCGTGCCAATCATTAAGAGAAAGAGCGCTGCTTGAGCTTCTCTATTGTACTGGCTGTCGAGTCGGGGAAGTAGAGAGGATAAACATCGAGGATCTCAATTGGGAAAACTGCTCTATAGTCGTAAACGGTAAGGGCTCCAAGCAGAGAGAAGTGTACTTTACGACAGAGTGCAAAGTATGGTTAAGGAAGTACCTGACCAGTCGTGGAGATACCTGTAAAGCCTTATTCGTAACGGATACCAACCCAACTAAACGCATGGCTATTCCTTCAATAAGGTGGGCATTAAAACGGCTTGCAGATCGAGGAGAGATTGAAACGAATGTTTATCCGCATCGCTTTCGACATACCTATGCTTGCCAACTCCTTGATAACGGTGCTCCCTTGGAATTTCATCCAAGGTATGTTGGGTCATGAGAAAGCCTCAACCACGCAAATATACGCACAACTTCGTGGCGAACGCAGGAGAGAAATGTATCGACGATTTTTTTAGCATATAATAGCGGCAGATCCCTTTTAGAAATCTGCCGCTATTCAACTAAAGGGCAGGATTGCTTCATTTAATTGACGAATACTTTATTGTGAATATTTTAATAACGGGGGCAGGGTATGGAAATTAAAATACGAGAAATTATAGCAAACGATTATACTGAAGTTGTTTTCTTATGGAACAATGTACTTGGCGTTCATACTGTTACGGATGAGAACTTTCGCGTTAAGATGGAACAGATGAGAAAGGCAGGCAACTACAAAACGTTTGTAGCGTTACTTGAGAACCATGTTGTTGGTTTTATATCTAGCGTTCATGCATTAGCTGTAGGGTCTGCGAATGATTATCTGCATATAACCGGACTTGCTGTACATAATGATTTTCAGCGACATAAGGTAGGCACTAAACTGTTAAGATACACTGAAAATTATGCGAAAGATTGCGGAATATCCAGCATAATTCTATGCACCGGGATGAAGCGAACCGAGGCTCATGCTTTCTATGAACATAATGGCTATGACAAAGATTCATACTGCTTTGATAAGTTTATTAAACTTGACTAATGAATAACTATTTTGCGTTAAACTAACGGGCAGGAGAGCGTAAGCATTTCGACGAATACTTCATACATAAGAAAATTCACGAAGTTTGTATATAAGGCGTTATATGAAACCGCGGTGCAAGGAAAGGATTGAAATCATGGATCCGATCAATGAAGAAATTATAGAATGGTTTCACTCAGTCTTGAGGAATAAACTTTCAACAAAGGAATTTGAAGAGTGGCTTTATGACAAAGAAGAGATACTTGAAGAATCATTAGGTAAAGATGTCTATTTTAGATTGATTAATCTAAATTATAATTCTAAATATGTGATGGATGAATTAGAAGGGCAACTTACAAAAATTCTTAATTATAGGTCAGTTGAAGAGTTTAAGATCAGAGATCTATTAAATCGATTTGTTTATATTGAGGAGGAATTCATTAGTTCTTGTTCACACATTTACAGGGAGTATTGTAATGGATATTCCTTTTTTAGGATGATAGCCCTTAAATATATTGTATTTGATTACGATGATCAACTTGCAGACCCAGTTAAAAGGTCAGAGTTTTCCCGACAATATAAAGATGAATTGTTAAATGAAGGATTGAGATTGCTTAGTTTTTTTGATTCTAATGAAATAGAAATAATTAGTGAGAATGAGTACGTAGATAAGAGACATAAGGATCTGAAGATTGAAGAGCAATATTGGACGTAATTTAAGGCTTAAAAAAAGATGTTGTTATATTGCTTGAATCAATTGTTTTTTTGGCTATTGGCTTGTTACTTACTGTAAATGTAGCAAGTAAAATTTATGAGAGTTTTGGAATTGAATTCTTTACTCAACTCTCAGCAGCCCCCTTTTAATGCTAGATTGATGACTTTCAAACTTCCAACAACATTGTACCATATATTGGGGTTTTTATGTTATCGTGTCGTTAAGCTAACGAGGAACTAGAGTTCAATAATGAGGGCTGCCGAGAGGTAGCCCTTTGTTCAACTAACGGGCAGATTAGTGGAGTAAAGATATGGTAAAATATATAACATGCCCCCTTGATGGTTAAGGAGACTGACTTGGAATATTCTTAAGTCAATCGATAGCAAATTATACAAGGATAAGGTGTGATGCGGATGACTGATTTTACAATGATTAAAAAGCTGTTTCATATTACGAAACGAAACGGGTTTAGTCATGACGAGATACAAACCATTAAAAATAATTTTGGTGAATTGCCCCAGGTGTTTATAGATTATTATTTGGAACTCGGTAAAGACGAGCGGCTGAACCATACGCAAGATAGTTTGATCAAGCCCGAGCAATTCCAATACTTCAAGCATAGCGAATATTTAATTTTTTATTGCGAGAATCAGCGTGCCTGTGTCTGGGGAATCCATAGGAACGATTTATCCAGGTCCAATCCCCCTGTCTATATGAGTTACGATGAAAAGGTATGGAAAATGGAATTTGAAACATTGACCGATTTTTTTCAGGCGATGGCCTATTTGCAAACCGTATTCGCTCTTGAATACGGCTGTGAATCGTTCTATTCCATTGAACAAACCGATTTGGATTTTATTCGTGAAAATTTTAAAAACAAAGGTATTTCCTTTCGGCATTGGATTGGCATCGAATTTTATGGGAATTACGATGACAGCATAATAACGGTGATGAATAATGACGATAGTTTTGATTTGATTTATGCTTCAAGCGACAAAGAACATTTTGATGAAATGGATCGGGTTCTCTCAAAACTAGGAGTAGTACTTTGAAATTTTCTGTTTCAAGAAGTCAACAAAATAGGGACTTCAGAATGTCATCAATAAGTTAAATAGCTTGGAATAGCCTTACAGAAGAAGTGCGAAAAATAGAGTTAAATCCAGTGGGGCAAGCATCTGTTGTACTGTTTGGAATTGAGGATGAACGAAATGCTAATTGGATAAAAAAATAATTGTTCAAATCAGATAAAAGATAAATTTGTTGCAGTTACCTTAAAAACTAAAGACGATGAAAGGCTTGGTCCAATTATTATATATATTGATGTCCTGAGAAAATAAAGTTGTAGACTGAGAAAAAAAGTATTAGACTAGCGGACGCTTCATTAAGCTAACGGGCAGTTTAGTTGAATAAAATTCTGTTATGATTTAATTAATTGAACCTTAAAACTTAGAAGTGATAGTAAGAAATGCTCAGAGTAGATGTAGCTTATGCTTTTATTTATAAGGAAGATGAAAAAATCCTGATGGTTAATAACTAGGGGGGGAGTTGGTCACTTCCTGGTGGCGCAGTTGAACAAGGGGAAACTTTAGAACAGGCAGTTATTCGTGAGACTAAAGAAGAAACAGGTTTAACAATTGAAGTTAGAAAATTGTAGCTGCTAATGAAGCGATTTTTTTAGGAAAAGGGGCATCACGTTTTATTCATAACCTTTAAAGCATAGATGGAGAAATTTCAATTCAAGATAAAGATGAAATTTCAGAAATAAAATGGATAGACATACAAAGAGCTAATGAATTAATGCCATATCATTCAGATGGAGTAGAAGGTTTACTTACATCCTCGTCACCTTATACATTTCAAGTTTAACCTCGTTCTTCTTCAACTTTGATTAACAGAAGTGAGGAAGAACGACAGGCTAAACACAAACAGAACGCGCCGATTGAGCATCGGCACGCGCTGGCTGCATAGCTTTTTTCATCTATTCATATTTGCTAGAAATTAGGTGCCAATCGAACAAGTTTATCCGGAGTGCCGTCACCGTTTTTATCGCCATTATTACTGGTGACGAAATAAAGCGAACCGTCTGGCGCTTCGACAATGTCGCGGATGCGGCCATATTTATTCAAAAACAAATAATTAAGCTCACTACTTTTAATCGTCGGCTTGCCGTTTTGTTCTCCAATTACCATGCGAATGATCTGTTTACCTTTTAAATTGGTAACAAGAAGATTTCCTGCCCACGGCCCTTGGGTTACAAAAGCTATGCCAGAGGGTGCCCAGGTTGTGCCATTGGCATAAATAAGCGGAGGCGTAATGCCTGGTTGATTCTGATTCCCGCCCTCATATTTAGGCCAACCGTAATTGTTACCGGGTTGAATGAAATTAATTTCGTCCTTAGAGGATTCACCATGCTCTGATACAAAAAGACGGTTCGTTCCAGGCTGCCATGCTAATCCTTGAGGATTGCGGTGTCCCCGGCTATAAATCGGAGAGTCACCAAACGGATTGTCGCTTGGAATGGTGCCGTCCAAATTCAGACGGAACATTTTTCCTCCGAGATAAGTCAGCGTATCGTCTTTGTTTCCGTAGTTGCCGTCACCGAAATACAATTTGTTGTCTGGGCCTATTTTTAAACGGCCGCCATTGTGATAGACCGCACCAGGAAGATTAGTGATAAGAACCTTGTCTACTGTAGCGATGTTGTTATTTTCTTTAAGGCGAACGACCCTATTGGCTACTTTATTGTCTGAGGTTTTGTAGGAATGATAGATATAGATGTAATGATTGGTGGAAAAATTAGGATCGAGCGCTAGTCCCAATAAGCCGCCTTCGCTCTTGGGCATGTAATAAAAAGGCGAGCCCAGAGTAATGACTGGCGTTGATTTCAAATTCCCGTTCACAACGACACGAACTCTTCCGCTGTTGCGTTCCGTGAAGAAGATCCGTCCATCCGGTGCAAAATCGATAGCCCATGGTGTTTCCAGGTTGTTTGCGACAACCTCTGGTGTATAAGGATCTGAAGAGGCAGGGTTGGTTTTGACTGACAACGTATTACTTGCCGCGGATATGTTTCCTGCTAAATCTCTTGCTTTTACGGTAAAGTTGTACGTGGTATTTGCCGTAAGCCCTGTTACATTGAAGGATGTCGTAGTCGTGCTACCGGCTAATGTGTCATTTCTATAAATGTCGTACTCATAGACGCTTACGTTATCTGTCGATGCCGTCCAGTTCAAATTGACTGACGAAGATGTTTGGCTTGAGCTTATGAGTGCTGTCGGGGCAGTTGGGGCCTGCGTATCGGTTTGGGTTGTCGTTTTCAGTGTTAGAGGACTGCTGGCATTGGAAATATTCCCTGCCGCATCTTTGGCCTTGACAGTGAAATTATATGTGGTATCCGGCGTTAAGCCGGTAAAGTTGTAGGTAGTAGCCGTTACATTCGCTTGCGTCAATACATTGTCTTTGTACAAGTCATAGTCCTTCACGCCAACATCATCCAGCGATGCGGTCCAGGATATTTTAGCTGTTGTATCCGTTACACTGTTTGCTTGCAAGTTTGTCGGTTCGGTAGGCGGGAATACATCTCCGGTGGCGTTTACTTTCACCTTGTCAAAGGTGGCCGTGCTTAAGCTGGATACATTATGGCTGGTGACAGCCAATCCTACATACAACGAAGCATTCATGTTTAGAGTCAAATTGCCCAAATCGCCCCAGTTCAAACCGTTGTTGGATACATATCCTTTGATGACGTTGCCTTTGCGTTCTAGCTTTACCCAGGCCGGGCTCGTCGAAGCAATTTTAACGCTTTGGGAAGTTCCGCCCGTTTCAGTCCGGTACTGGAAGGTGAACCCGTTGGAAGGCGTCAATAGTAAATCGACATGCTTGGAATCAGCATTCAGCGTTTCCCTTATCATGATACCCGCTTTCGCGAAATCGTGTGAATTGGTCTGAGAAGAGACAAGGGCAATAATGGCGCCGTCTCCCGTCCAGGGCTGATACATATAATTGAACTGATCTGATTTGCCCCAAATGTCCGTACCCGCGCCGCTTACAGAAAATTGGTCAGCAGCCGGATCGTAAGAAGCGCTGCCCGTTATTGCTGGCGAACCGATATTTTTTTGCTTCCACGGATTCGGTACAGCAGCAGCCACAGTTTCTTCCTCAACCTCTGCCTCAGCGAAGCCTGATGTAGGTAATAAAGCGAGTAGCATACAAAAGCAGAGACTTAAAGCCATAATTTTGCTTCGTGTAATCATCGCTACACTTCCTTTTTAGTTTTTGGAATGACAATAGGGAATTGCTTTGACAAACAATGAACTCCTCCTCCCTCAAAGTTAAACCGCTTACACTTTCGGTTTATATTTTACCACATATGGATAAAAAAGGATTCGATCTCAAAAAAATAAGATTTTTAATTTTTATACACAAGCAGTCCAATTCTATGATGCCCTTCTTATTTATAATTGCGGGAAAGAGCCTCTTAGTTAATATAGATAATCTTCGAAGGGTTAAATTTGTCATGAAGGAAGGCAAAATTATATTCCGCTAACGGGACACTATAGTTCAACACTGAGAGGGGCTGTCGCTAGACAGCCTTTCGTTACGCTAACGGGCAGTTTAACGTAAACATAATTGTATTTACTTCTCGTGAAGGATATATCGAAATGATGCCGAAAGATTTTACATAATTCTACCAAAAAAATGGAGGGATTTGTGTGAATGATGAAGTAATCGAAAAGAAAGAAAAGTCCAGAATAATACTGGGAAAACTGATTCAGGTTCGTCTAGTTTCCGACCTGCAGAAATCGCAGTCCTATTACCGTGATTGCCTCGGATGTTCTGTGGATGATTGGGGACATGCGGAACGCGATGAAGTGTCCTTCATACTTCAGCAAGCTGTTTCAAGCGAGGATGTAAAACCAAATGTCGTCTCTGCAAAGCGCCCGAATTATCCTACAGAATGGATAGGTCCTGACTACGGCTGGGATACTTTCCTACACATCGGTTGGGAGGAACTAGACCAATTTGTCGAAGAAGTGCGTGTGAATGGTGGCAATATCGGAATAGAACCGTTTACGGGGGCACACGGCGATTGGGAATTTAAGAATGCCCATATCCTTGATCCTGACGGATACAATATTGTTCTAGGTGCAATGCGAAAGATTAAGTAACGATAGTTTGTCATTAAGCTAACGGGACAAGATAGTTGAATAATCCATCACATTGATAAGCAGGTGCTTCAGTATCCTGCTCTTTTTATTAAGCTAACAGGCAGGTTAGTTGAACAGTGTTGTTTAATTTGTGTTCAACAATCGGTACATAATGTGGAATAAGAAAATTTGTCATTATTTTAATGTGTAGTAGACTTAGTAACTACAGTTTTTTCTTCCTATTTAGTTGGAATGAATTTTTTGGTTTTTAAACGAAGAGGAGAGTCAATATGGAAGTAGTATATTTTGCAGGTGGATGTTTATGGGGAGTACAAGCTTTTATAAAAACTTTACCTGGAGTTAAGTTTACAGAAGCAGGAAGAGCTAATGGAACAAGTCATACACTTGAGGGTGATTATGATGGGTACGCCGAATCTGTAAAAACAGGATTTGATCCGACAGTTGTAACGATCAGTGAATTAATGGGGTATTTATTTGAAATCATTGATCCATACAGTTTGAATAAACAAGGACAGGACGTTGGCGAGAAATACAGAACAGGAGTATATAGTGAAAAGCCTGAACACTTAAAAGAGGCGAAGGCGTTTCTTAGTGAGAGAAATGATTATGACCTTATAGTTGTTGAAGTATTACCTCTCATAAACTATGTGAGAAGTGCAGAAGAACATCAAGATAGATTAGCTAAATGTCCAAATGATTATTGTCATATTCCAGAAGAAATATTAAGCAGGTATAAGTAAGGGAGAATATTAAACTAACGGGGAACGTTAGTTCAATAACAGCGTGAGTCTAAGACTTTATTTATCAAGTCTTGTTCTGCCGCTGCTTCTTTTAATGAATCAGTCTAAAACTAATTTTTTAAAAACTGAGTAATCTCCAATTCAAAACCCCCGTTAAATCAACAACTCCAGTCTAATACTTTATTTTCACCGAACAAGAAGATTTAAGTGAGATGTTTGGCAGGAAAAACTATCCTGATTATCTAGCCATCGCATTTGGAAATATGGCAGGAGATGTTTCTGAAGGGCGTATTAGTGAACTTATGATGAAGAGGGGGGATGAATCCGAATTTGGGCTTGAAATGGTTCTGAAAAAGCTGCAGTTAGTTGAACCTGCTAGAGCATTTAATTTATCTCGGAGGATTCTAAAAGATCCAAATTGGCGAATTTTATGGTTAGATGTTTTTGGTTACTTGGCCACGATCGATAGCGTTGAGGTTGAGGATATATTTATACAATATGAAATCGAGAATGAATATGACCCGCGGGATAATTGCAGAATGATTGCTGATGAATATTTAAGGAATAGATAATATCAGAACATTAGTTACAGAGAATTTAAATTCACAAAAAAAATAGCCGCTAAACAGTTCCTCACTGTATAACGGCTGTTATATTTTCTCTTTATGCAGTCGCTTCAATTGCATTGTCCTGAACATAAGAACTAAGCTCTTGCTGAAGCGCTGTGCTGATGGAAGTCATTGGGAGGCGAAGCGTATCCGAATTGATTAGGCCATTCTGGCTAAGCATCCATTTGATTGGAGCGGGGTTCGATTCCTTGAACAAGAGACGGATGATCGGCAGTAGTTGTTCAAAGTTTTCTTTTGCCAAGTCGAATTGACCCGATTTGAAGGCTTCGTATATACGGATACATTCTGCTGGATAAACGTTCGCAGTAGCAAGCATGCCACCAGCTGCTCCAGCGCTAAGCATTTCATAAAAGAGTGAATCGTCGCCGCCAAGCACAGGTTTGCTACCTGTACGAACTAGCTCAGTAACCATTTTGGTGCTACCTGAGCAGTCTTTTAATCCGACAACATTATTCATTTCTAGGATTGTGCGTGCAGTGTCTAGGGTCATAGCAGTACCAGTACGACTTGGAATGTCATAAGCCATGATTGGAATACCTACTTCTGCTGCTTTGCGGAAATGGGCAATGATGCCCTCTTGCGATGGACGACTATAATAAGGGACGACTACTAGTGCGCAATCTGCACCAAGGTTAGCTGCGATCTCTGTGCGTGCTACCGTAGAAGCTGTGTCATTGGTTCCTGTACCGACTACTAAGGGGATAGATGTAGATTGTAAAAGCTCACGAGAAGTGTTTACTAGAAGCTGCATTTCATTTACGGTTACAGTTGGCGATTCACCGGTGGTTCCATTAACGACCAGACCTTGTATGCTGTTGTTAATAATGTTCTTTACATAACGCTGATACGAATCCAGATCGACTTCACCAGCAGCATTGAACGGGGTGACCACGGGGACATAAATTCCATAAATCTGTTGTTCTGTAAGCATAAATTATCGGCCTCCAAAATATTTTAATTCCTCTACATACACTTTACCATGGAATGTTGCATCGTCGTTAGCTATAATAAATGATGTGTATCATCAAAAATATTGATGTTAGGGTGAGGTTATGGATTTAACCTATTTACGAACATTCCGCGAGGTAGCTAAACGTCAGAGCTTTACACGGGCTGCTGAAGAGCTGGGTTACGCGCAGTCGAGCGTTACGATGCAAATACAGAAAATAGAGAAGGAATACGGAGTGCCATTGATAGAAAGGCATGGTCGACAGCTGCGTCTTACCCCGCCTGGAGAAGAGTTGTTGAAGCTATTCGTGGAGATTTTGGATCTGTATGATCGTTCTAAAGAAACCATCGCCCAGCAAATTGGAGGTACGCTAACGATTGGTACAATTGATTCATTAGCTGCTTTCTACTTACCACCCTACTTACAGCAGTTGAGGACGAAATTTCCGAAACTTGATATCCATCTACAAACGATGCAGGAAGCTAACCTCTTGGCCAAAATAAAAGATGGGGAAGTAGACATTGGTTTGATGCTCGATCGTACCACTACGGATTCTTTACTTGATCGTACGATCATTAGAGATGAACCACTCGTGTTGATAGCCCCCATTAACCATCCCCTTGCCCAGATGGATACAGTAACGCTACAGGATCTAAATAACTGCGAATTAATTGTTTCTGAAGAGAGCTGTATTTACCGGAGTCTGTTCGAGAATTTGTTAAAAGAGCACGGGATTATATTCCGCATAGGTTTTGAGCTTTCGAATCTAGAAGCGATCAAACGATGTGTTATGAATGGTTTAGGGATTGCATTATTACCTAAAATTGTTGCAGAGGAAGAAATTGAGCGGGGGAACTTGGCTGAGCTGCCATTCGCACATCAAGAAATTCATTTTGATCTGCAGCTTTTGATGCATCCTAAGAAGTGGAAGTCTCAGCCATTGCAATTTCTAACGCAAATGTTACTTGCAAATCATTAGTTTATTCCCATCAGGGTCTTTCACCACAAACCATTGTTGATCTTGAATTTCGGTTACTATCTCTACACCGAGCTCCTTCATATAGTTGAAAGAGGCTTGCAAATCATCGGTTATAAGCATAAGAGCAGGTGTTGTAATTGGAGGAGCCCCTTCAGGCTCTAAACCTCCCCACATGGGCATGGTGTCCAGAATGATCCCAGTGCTTCCTTGCATAGTTAACGGGCATAAATGACCGTTCATAATCGGATGATCTGCTTCCTGGAGTCCTAGGACTTGGCAATACCAGCTACGGGCTTTTTCAATATCGTGTACGGGGATAAATACACTGCCAATCAAATTCTTAATGGGACTTGTTGCTGAAGAATTTACAATGGACTGCGCGTGTTTATTCATTCGAATTCCTCCTAGGTCTGATAATGATAACCCTTTATTTGGAATTTATGCATCTAGTCTATTTAAAACATAGAATCAGCCTACGCGCAAGTGGGTCATTAATGATCAATAAAATCTTAAATTTGTATGCAAAAGATAGCATTCTTTAAAGAAAGTCGCTGTAAATATTGACATTCAAAATCAGTTTATGTTATATAAAAAGAAGAATTAGCACTCATCTAACAAGAGTGCTAATCACGAAATGTTGGACAAGATGTTATTTTGAAAGGGGATTTACTTATTCATGGCCAAAAAAGAGTTTAAAGCCGAATCGAAAAGATTGCTGGAAATGATGATTAACTCCATTTATACACAACGGGAAATTTTTCTGCGCGAGTTGATTTCCAATGCAAGTGATGCAATTGATAAGATCTATTACAAAGCATTAGCTGATGAAAGCCTGGTCTTCAATAAAGAAGATTATTATATTAAAGTGACTGCCGATAAGGCGAACAGAACTTTGACGATCTCCGATACAGGTATCGGGATGACACAAGAAGAGCTAGAGAATAACTTAGGAACAATCGCGAAGAGCGGATCTCTTGCATTTAAGAAAGAGAACGAAGCCAAAGATGGTCACAATATCATCGGACAGTTCGGTGTTGGCTTCTATGCTGCGTTTATGGTAGCAGATGACGTAATTGTGATCAGTAAGGCGCTTGGTAGCGACGAGGCCTTTAAATGGGAGTCTAAGGGCGCTGATGGCTATACTATCGAGCCTGTCGAGAAGGATTCTGTAGGTACTGAAGTGATTTTGAAGATTAAAGAGAATACCGAAGAAGATCAATACGATGAATATTTGGAAGAGTATCGCCTGAAATCCATCATTAAAAAATATTCTGACTTCATTCGTTTCCCAATTAAAATGGACGTGAAGGAGCAGAAGCCAAAAGAAGGCACAGAGAACGAGTTCGAGGAAGTTGTTCAAGAACAAACCGTGAACAGTATGGTGCCAATCTGGCGGAAGAACAAAAACGAGCTGACTACAGAAGATTACGATAACTTCTATGCAGAGAAACGTTACGGCTTCGATAAGCCGCTTAAACATATTCATATCAGTGCAGATGGTGCTGTAGTGTATAATGCGATCTTGTTTATCCCAGAAAATACACCATTTGATTATTACACAAAGGAATATGAAAAAGGTCTTGAGCTCTATTCCAATGGTGTATTGATCATGAACAAATGTGCGGATCTGCTGCCTGACTATTTTAGCTTTGTAAAAGGTATGGTAGATTCAGAGGATCTTTCGCTAAACATCTCCAGAGAAATGCTCCAGCATGACCGTCAGCTGACTCTGATCGCTAAGAACATTAAGAATAAAGTGAAGAGTCAACTGCAAAGCTTGCTGAAGGATGAAAGAGAGAAATACGAGCAGTTCTATAACGCTTTTGGCAGACAGCTTAAGTTTGGTGTGTATAACGATTATGGAATGCACAAAGATACACTTCAAGATTTGCTGATGTTCTACTCCTCCAAGGAGAAGAAGCTGGTAACACTGGACGAATATGTATCAAGAATGCCAGAAGATCAGAAGTACATCTACTATGCATCCGGAGAGTCGATCGACAGAATCGAAAAGCTCCCACAAACCGAGCTTGTATCGGATAAAGGGTATGAAATTCTCTACTTCACTGATGATATTGATGAATTTGCGATCAAGATGATCATGTCTTATAAAGAAAAAGAATTTAAATCCGTATCCAGTGGTGATCTGGGTATCGAAGCAGACGAAGCGGACAAGCCAACGGAAGCGGAAGAGAACGAAAACAAGGAGCTTTTTGAAGCGATGAAGGACATCTTGTCCGGCAAAGTGAAGAATGTTAAAGCTTCCAAACGTTTGAAGACTCATCCGGTATGCCTCTCTGCTGAAGGTGAACTGACAATCGAGATGGAAAAAATCCTGAAATCGATGCCGAATGGGCAAGAGGTTCAAGCGGATAAGGTACTCGAAATCAACATCCATCACGAAGTCTTCCAGTCTTTGAAAGCAGCAGCTGAGAACGATAAAGAGAAGCTCGGTTTATACACGAACCTGCTATACAACCAAGCTCTGCTGATCGAAGGTCTACAGGTTAGTGATCCTGTTCAATTCACTAATGATATTTGCAAAATCATGAAATAGATATTAGAAAAGCCATTCTATCGTATTACGATTGGGTGGCTTTTTTTGTGCGGAAAAGGTAGTAATCTATTTCAGAGTCATTATTTGTGCAACCGCTGATCGAATAGATTATTTCACCTTGTGTGTTTTTTTTACTCGTCACTTCGGAGCAGGTATCGGTTCTAACTCCTGTGTTACTTCCACCGAATGCATCATTAGAAGTATCGTAGCTATAACTAATTACATTGCCATCAAACTTCAAATCCTTAAATATGGGATCGCCCTCATCTGTGTAACTTGTAACTCGTATATTGTCTGCTTTTTTGCTGGATAGATTAGTTATAAATTGCTCAAATTTATCGAGGTTGTACACTTTTTCAAAAGAAACAATATCCCCTCTACTGATGGCTTTTTCGGAAGTATAGGGTTCACTTTTGGGAACAGAATTAACCTTATTATCGGAACAACCCCATACCCCTGCTAGTAAAAGAACAGAGAGTATAAGCAAGTTTACTTTTTTCATTGAAGGACCTCCTCCTTGTAACTTATTTATATAAAAGACGAAAATTAATTGAAAAAGTTACAGTGAGCTTGATGTTTCACATTGACAATAAACGGAAAATTAAGTATCATTTCCAGTAACTTGAATATTCAAAGGCAAAGAAGAGAAAGAGTACCACGGCAATTCTTTCTACAGAGAGCTCCGGTCGCTGAAAAGGAGTAAAGAAAAACCTTGGGAATATGGTCTCAGAGCTGCGCATCGAAACCTTTTGGGTTGTAGGCTGCGCCGGAACCTGCATCCGTTATAGTGCTAGGGTATAAACGTTTATTAACGTCGTACCTGAAGAGGTAAATGTCATGAGGCATTTATAAAATTAGGTGGTAACACGTGAGTAGAACTCTCGTCCTTTGTGGATGGGAGTTTTTTTGTTGTCTAAAAAAAGGAGGAGAAGGTTAATGAGTAATGTGTTTATTGGTGGTGCTTGGCCGTATGCGAATGGATCTTTACATCTTGGAAGATTATCAAGTGTGTTGCCTGGGGATGTGCTGGCACGCTATTTTCGCAGCAAGGGGGATAACGTTTTATATGTGTCAGGCAGCGATTGTCATGGCACACCTGTAGCGGTTCAGGCTGCTAATGAAGGGATCACACCCGAAGCTTTTGCCAGTCGATTCCACGAAGAGTTTCTGCAGTGTTTTGAACAGCTGGGATTTAGTTATGATCTTTATACTCGAACGGATCAACAGCAGCATCATAAGGTTGTGCAAGAGTTGTTTGCGAAGCTACTAGAGAATGGTCATTTATATAAAAAAACCATTGCGCAATGTTACTGTGAGGTGGATCAGCGCTTTTTGCCAGACAGATACGTGGAAGGGACTTGTCCAGTATGTGGCCAGCGGGCGCGTGGAGATCAATGCGATTATTGTTCTACGATTCTAGACCCTGCCGATTTATTGGACAGAGTCTGTAAATTATGTGGGAATACACCGTCAGAACGACCGACAGAACATTTTTATCTTAGCTTATCTAAATTTCAATCTGAATTAACGGAATATGTAGAGGAAGCACAATTTTGGAGAGAAAACGCTATAAAACTGACCAAGCGTTATTTAAAAGAAGAACTGCAGGACCGCGCGGTAACAAGAGACTTATCTTGGGGTGTAGATGTTCCTATAGCTGGATTTGAAGACAAGAAGATTTATGTTTGGATTGAGGCGGTAAGTGGTTATTTATCAGCCAGTAAGCAGTGGGCTGCACAGTCTGGGCGGAGCTGGGAGGATTTTTGGTCAGAGGAACAAGAGGGCATCACCGCTTATTATGTCCATGGTAAAGATAATATTCCTTTTCACACCCTGATATGGCCAGCCGTCTTATTAGGAGCAAGAGAACTACATTTACCGGATCGGATTATATCCAGCGAATATTTAACCCTTGAAGGGCAGAAGTTCTCCACTAGCCGTAATTGGGCAGTCTGGGTACCTGATATTCTAGAGCGGTATCATCCTGACTCTATTCGTTATTTCTTAATTGCCAACGGGCCTGAGAAGCGGGATACGGATTTTTCCTGGAGAGAGTTTATTTATAGTCATAATGGTGAGCTGCTTGGAGCATTTGGTAACTTTGTGAATCGCTCATTGGCTTTTGTAGAGAAGTTTTATGAAGGGATCGTGCCAAGTGGAAAGTTAGATAAGGGGTGGAGCGACAACATTGACCTCTTGTATCTGGAGTCAGGACGCCTAATTGAAGCGGGAGATTTGAAGGATGCGCTCGAGTATATTTTCTTTTATGTACGTAAGGCAAATCAGTATTTTGATCGGCAAAAACCTTGGATTCAGGTAAAAGAAGATCAGGAGTCCTGTGGTTCTACAATATATACATGCGTGCAGATTATAGCTAATTTGGCGAATTTGCTGCATCCGTTTCTACCGTTTTCTTGTGAGAAGATCAGGGGATTCCTATCGCTTGAACTACCGAATTGGAAGCCCCGCTCGGTTCCCCCTTATCAACAGGTAACTGATTTGCAATTGTTGTTTGAACGAATTGATATAAGTCAAATTAAAGAAGAAGAGCAAAGATTAGAACAACAAAAAGTCAATAAATAGGAATGGTTAAGACAAGCTCCGGGCAGGATCCTTAACCCTTTCACGAACTCCAAAAAGAGGAGGTTTCCGAATGGATATCGAATGGATTAATGAGCATTACAAGGAAGCAAATAAAATATTGGACTCTACCCGAGAAGTCTATGAATGGGCTGATTCTCTCTATCCTGACTTCTCAGGTGGACTAAGAGTTAACGTTGGGTATACGCAAGAGATTTAATAGATTTATTATTTTCTACAGAGGTTACTAAAGAATGAACATTTATATAAAAACATCCCTGCTGATTAACCAATAAATTACATCACAGCATAGCAAAAAGGACGCCTTTTTTTGTGGAATCATTTGTACCATCAAATGACTCTGTAACAGAAAGAGGCGACCTCATGTGAAAGTCTAAAATGCTTCCAAATCTTATTCAATCCGTACTTCTCGAGGAAGACTTTGTGATTCGTCTAACTGATAATATGATTATTCTCTTACTTACTTGTTCTCCATGCAAGGATACCCGCGTTCATACTCTTACAAGCCTCTAATGCTACTTCTGACGTATTAAGCTCATCTCCCCAAGCGATGTAGTAACGGAATTCATAGAATCCACCTAGTGTCGCCTTAAAGTTCGTTTCCCAATAATTATTCATGGGCCATGAATAGAGATGGGCTGGATCATGCGCGAGTCCAGGGTGTCCGCTCAATAGTCGATCCTCATAGTCTAAGGAGCCGAGTTGGATGAGCGGTGTATCTGGCATCGCAATGGCAACACCACGTGTGTCACGGACAAAAGCTACACCTTCATCGACACAATAGAAATCTGCTAAGGATCCAGGCAATTGATCAATTCGTGGACGTAAGGCTGCGCCTGTCTTTTCTATCCACAGCGCATCTTGCCCAGCAGCGGGAGCACTCCCAAACGGAAGTGAAATGTACACATTTTCTGGATCCCATACACTTTCCTTATGCATGCGTACGGCTACATCAGCACGTGCGCGATCACCGTATACGGTGACGAGTAAGGAATAGTGACTGCAACCATTCACGCGATATGTCAATTGAACTTTTCCATAAAGGGCACCCTTTTCAACGATATTGACATCAACTAATGCTCCGACAGAGGTTATTGCATCAGCGCCTCTACGATTACGTCCCATCTTACGGCGTACATCATACATGCCAAATTCATTAGGTGCTTCTGTTACGTTGTAGACAGGGGAGAATGCATTGTGATTACGATCAGACCGCAGTAAATCTTGTTGACTGCTCTTGTCAAACCACTTCGTAATCCCTGCCCCGAGTTCCCATTCGATTCGAACGAAAGGTGACTCGATAAATTTAGGCGTCACATGTAGCTTCGGTGGAACCGGAGGAATAATATCCAGCATGCGATCGGATCCAACATAATCGGTTCGATATGCTGTTACGGGCGGATGCTCTTCGATTGCCTTAATCGTCAATTGTACCTTTTGATTAGGCTGCAAAGTTACTGGAATGGTAATGACGACCCCGCGGTGTCCCGTCACCATTTGAGCTTCGTAGACGGTTCCAGTCACTTCATCGATCACTTCAAAGCCATTTTTAAGCTCTGTAATGTACCAGCCCTCCATAATTAATTGGGCATAATCGGTTTGTATAAATTTACTTGGGTTATGCAATTCAAATTTCATAGGACGATCTGGTCCTAATAGTGCATCTCCTTGTGCCTCAAGGATATCGTATAATGCGGTATGGGCAAGTGAACTCGCATTTGCGGCATAAGCTTCTTTACGACAGCCCAGCTCTTGTACGAATGGGTTCCAAGGTTCTGTCACAGAGGAATGGTATCCCCATGTATGTTCAGCAAATAAAGCCAACTCGTACTCAATCGCCTCAAGCCGCTCTTGGTCAACAATCTCACGGGTAGGATCTAATTGCTTCACTTTCGTGTACACGCGTTGCGCCTCTCGGAAGATCTGAACATGCATCGGAGTAGTAGCTGAGCCATCTGTCCACCAATCCGGCCAATCTCCTCGAAAGGTCTCGATCTCATCCGGATGCTCGTTCGCATATGCTCTTAAATCTGTAAAGAAATCATCCAGTGTCGCTGGTTGAATCAAGATCCGATCACCATGCAACGCATTCCAATGGTTTACAAAATCCATTAATGCGGCATTCGGTGAGCCATTATCTGTAGGAAGGCCAGATACCATGACAGGTACTAACGGGAAGGTATAGCCATCTTCAACTAATTGCTCTAAATATCGATCAAACCGCGCTTCAGCGACTTCCAAGGACACGCCTTTTCGCACGTCATGCTCATCACGAATCGTATAGGAACCTCCTATACCAGGAATCAAGCCGAGGTCATTTCCGAACATATAATGCTCGCCACTCCACGTTAGAATTCGATCACCTTTTGGTGTTTCCCACCAGAATGGAATTTGCTTCTTCCATAATGGAAACATGGAGTGATGTGTATGAATACAGGTTATTAAATTCTCGATACCAGCATCGGCCAAGACTTGACTATATCCCCAACCAAAGCCAGTGATGTCTGCAGTCATAGCAGAACGTACCGGGAATTGAATCGATTGACCATAGTCAGTAATCCGTTGAATCATGACGGAGAGCATCTCTTGATTTAATTGCTCGCCGAAATTGAGATAGGTTCCAGATAGACCGATATAGCCTTTTTGTACCGCTTGCGCGAATTCTTCTTTTTCTGTTGGTGTCGCTTTTAAGAGGAAGGATTCAACAGGCCAGAACGTTTCGCATACCCATTTGTAGTCCTTCCAATCCAGGCGAGCACCGCTTTCGATGTCACGTACAATTTGTAACGCTTGCCGAATGTAATTGACATGATACTGCCGGATTTTCTCTTGACGTTCTGTATAGCCAACATCCGTATGGGAATGTTGAATGACGTAAATTTTCCATGGTTTGTGGGTGTTCATTGTAAAGCTCCTCTCAGGTATTTTATGATTAGAGATGAGATTGGAATTTCAGCTTGAAGCGGAATAACGCATCTTCTTCGTACCAAGCCTGGAAATTTGTACCCCAGACATTGTTGTGTAAATTGACATGCATTCCTCCAGTAAGTGAAGCAAATGTATGATCAAATTGCACAAGCCGTGGTTCTCCAGGAGATACAAGCGCGGCATCTAATGTCGTGATATCCACTTGACCGTCCGCTGCCGCATAATACATGCCCTGATCTACCGCATGCAGATTGCGATTTCCCCCTTTAACAACGTCTAGTGGGGAAGTGAGTTGTCCGATTTTATCAAGCTTCCATTGATTTGGATTATTGACGATCGGATTGAAGCTCATCCATGCTGCTTCTGGGAGGCGATATGCATCCTTATGGAACCATTGAAGCTTACATTCTACGGTAGCAGTGTGCTTCTTAAATATATATTCGATGGTCAACTCTCGTGGAGCACCCATTCCTTCACTAGCTGCTCTAGGCATCTTTAACGTAGCAAGGACAACATCCTGTTCTTCTCCACATAATGCTTGCAAGGATAATAGTTTGGGTTTCGTCACGGTATGCATTATCCATTCTTTCGTCAGATCCATACCTGGTTTCCCGAAATCTCCGGTTGCCCATACATGCGTATTTTTCCATCGCACGTGATATTCACGGTACCAAAGATCATAATCCGCTTGGGAGAAAGTCTCATATGAGAATAATCCGATCGGGTTGTTCGGCCCAGCCCACTCTCGATTACGTTGGTCTAGCAAACTGATAATAGAACCGTTATCCTCAAACACGACCTCAAAGACTCCTAAAGTATAGGATTGATCCGTGTACAGGATTGTCGCATCCGCATTAGCAATCTGTGGACGAACCGGTCGTAATGCGGCTAGAGCAGCTCGTGCTTCGATCTGACGTTTTACGCCCAGAGTAGATACGGCATTTTCTAAATATTCCCGTTGCTCTTGCCAAGACTGCTCCATGAGACTAAATGAGCGGGCACTAAGCTTCTCCACGGCTTCCACGCCGAACATCTCGATCATTTCAGCGCGTGAATTTTTTTCGTAAAAACGATATTCAAGTGGGTTTAAGTTCACATCAACCTTGTCTCGAGCTCGTGCTTGCTGAAAATCTTCCTTATCATAATGAATGTAATCTGCCAGATAACGCTTAATATCTACACCCCACGTATGCTCAGGAATCATAATTAATTCATCGCAGAAGTTGTGATATTCCTCGTCGGCTGCAGCAAGAGATCCTTCTAGTAGCCATTTACTCTTTAAGCGAAGTAGTTCACGATAACAAGCTAATTTGTAGGGATCAGTCGAAGATCCATGGATCCAGCTATCCCCAATCTCTTCTTCGACGATCGGTAACGTATCACGAATGGCCCATACCTTCTCGGCATATTGATCCAACGTGGATGCTCTGATATCCGCATGTGGATAGGCCTCACGAAGTTGAGTGAATTCCGCTTTAATTTGTTCAACGGTGGAAGGACCATGATTATCATGCGTATGAGCAAAGTATAAAACATCATTCAAGCTTTCTGTTTCGAAGGTTGTTCCATAATCTTTACTATATTGAACGACGATTTCAGAACCATCTGGATTTCTCCACAAAAACATCTCAGGAACATGAGGAACATGGCTTGATGGGTTTACACCTAAATGAAGATACTTCATACCCGCCTTGGCCATATGTGTAATCAGCGCACGTGTATGACCAGGGACATCCGTCATTTTGGCTGCAATGGTGTGGATACCAAAGCGTTGGTCAAGACGTGTGGCCATTTGAATACCGTAATCTAGAAGCTCGGCATCGTATAATTCGGTATAGGTCGTGAAAGGGAGGCCATGCCATCTTAAATAACCTTTTGCAATAGCTTCCTCTACTTGCTGTTTCTCCTCGGTTGTTCCATGTTTGAGTAAGTGATGAATTAACCAAGAACCCGTTGTCCAAATAAAAGAACCTTGATCAGGATGTTCATCAAAGTACTGTGCTGTTGTGATCGCACTTGGGAAAAATAGTTTCATATAACGATCAGTAACATGTTTAGCGAGATCGGTATATCCGATATCTAAATGTGTCTTGAATACAACATGGATCTGTGGTGTGCTGTGTGGCACGTTTATCACTCCTTATTCGTGTTTACGCTTTCAGTTTAAAACAATTTATATCATTTGACTTTTCAATTTGTATCTAATAGGATCAGAAACATAAATGAGCAAATATACGATTCGGAGTAAGCTAATGTGATCAGAAGAGAGGCAGCGTGTATACGATGACAGACGCTATAAAGAGTGAACGCTGGGTATATTTAATCGATTGGGAAGAGGGTCCTGCAGCCCATGTTAAAGATCTGATCCTTCTGGGATACGACCATTTCAGTAGAGCCATGCCTTTGACAAATCACGTGCACGAAGATGCTTATGAGTTTGTATATATGGAGCAAGGAACCGCAGTGTGGGAAGTTAATGGACAATTTCACCCAACGAGCGCACAGCATATCATTTATACACGACCTGGTGAACGTCACCGTGCTAGTTTTGATTATATTGGGCCATGTAGGATCTGGTGGATCATCGTTCGTGATCCGCTGCAGCATGGTCATTGGTTCGGACTGGATGATGCTGAACGCCAAGTATTTGCACAATGGATACATCGCTGTCCTCGTATTCAGTTGGTTAGCAAGGAAATCGTAGATTATTTCAAAAGGGTCCAACAGTTAATTAACCAGCAGGATACAGAGCTTGTGGAATTTCAGATTCGTCATGGAGTTCTGGAAATTCTACAACGCATTTTGCATAACACTCCACTCAAAGCGCAGTCGCATGATATGCACGCGTATACGCTGGAGCTTAAGACAAGACTGGAACAGAATCCATCTGAACGCTATACGATAGGACAGCTTGCGTCGGAGATTGGTTTAAGTGAGTCGCACTTTTACCGTATATTTCGTGAAATGAACGGACAATCACCAACAGCGTTTATGGATCGGATTCGAATGGACTGTGCTTGTCGTATGTTAGAGGAATCGAAGGTGAGCATAACGGATGTTGCTATGGAGCTTGGGTTTAAGACGAGCCAACATTTCGCGACGGTCTTCAAGAAATTAATTGGTGTAACGCCGAAGGCATGGCGCACACATTCGAAAGTCTGCAATTAAGTATTGAATTTCTGTAAGATGCATCTTATAATGATTAAATCTAATATCTGATATTTCAGTTTAAACTTGAATCAATTGGAGTTGTCCTATGAATGTAAAAATTGAACGACTAGATTTAAATGAGCAAGTGTACCAAATTTTGAAGAATCAAATCCTTACGCGGGAATATAAAGGTGGTGCACGACTGGATCTCAATGATTTAAGTGAGAAGATGGGGGTTAGTAAAACTCCTGTGAAGCTTGCGATCCATCGATTGGCGAATGATGGACTTATTGAAGTCGTATCACGGTCAGGTACCTATGTGAGTCAATTAACGAGTGGGCGAATCGCTGAAGTGATGGATGCTCGCATCATGATTGAGAAATGGTGCATAGAACACCTATCGCAGGAAGATCGTGAGCATCTTGTTACGAAATTAACAGAGTTTGTGGAGCGTGCAAGTACCCATCTGAATAGTCCCCAATTTTTGTATGAACAATTTCTAGAAGCAGATGTTCTGTTTCATAAAGCTATTGTGACGATGAGCCATAATCAGTTAATTCTAAATCAATATGAGCTCTTAAATAGCTTTCTGTATATTTCACGTATATTTCATTTCCAGAACTTCGATCGATCTAATGAAGGTTTGCTAGAGCACGAGCAGATTATTGAGGAAATAAAGCAAGATCGCCTGGAACAAGCGACTCATTTACTCGTGTCGCACTTGGAGAAGAGTAAGAAACACATGATGTTTCTAATAGAAGAGAATGGTGGGGCAATCTAAACTGACTGGTATTTCCTGCACAAACGCTATTCGCTTCTAAAAGGACGACGTAGTCGTTTATGCTTGTTTAAACTGATATTTCAGATTTTAGATTGGAGGATCTAACCAAGCATGTAAAGGAGCAAAAGAAATGCGATTAGGTATTGGTTTATATCGTCATATGTTACATACAGATTATTATCGATTTGCGAAACAGGCAGGCTGTGAGGCGGTTGTTGTCCATCTCGTAAATTATTATGGAGATATTGATGATGAGGGACTTCCTTCAACAGATGGGCAACGAAATTATGGTGTAGCACGCTTAAATGACCCAATCTGGGAATATGAGAATCTTGTGAAATTAAAAGAAGAGCTCAATCAAGAAGGACTTGAATTCGCAGCGATTGAAAATTTTAATCCATCGGATTGGTATGATGTGTTACTTGCTGGCCCAAAACGAGAAGAACAAATTGAACAGATTAAGCAGATCATCCGGAATGTAGGTCGAGCAGGGATTCCTGTAATTGGATATAACTTCAGTATTGCTGGTGTGTGGGGACATATTCAAAAGCCATCTGCACGAGGAGGAGCGCTAACATCGACGTTTCATCCTGACAGCAATGAGTTAAATCATCCAATCCCACTGGGTCAGGTATGGAATATGACGTATGACGCGAGTTTGTTAGATAAGGGATATCTCTCACCAACCTCGGAGCAAGAAATATGGGATCGTTTGGCCTATTTTCTAGAACGTGTTCTACCTGTTGCGGAAGAAGCTGGGGTTAAATTAGCATTACATCCAGATGATCCGCCGATGCCGCAAATCCGTCAGCATGCTCGATTAGTGAATGAGCCTGATAAATATCAGAAAATGATAGACCTTGTTCCTAGCCAAAGTAATTCGATTGAGTTCTGTATGGGCTCTATTCAAGAAATGGTGAGTGGAGATGTGTATGAAGCGATTGATCAATATGCTTCACAGGATAAAATTTCATATGTTCATTTTCGTAATGTTAAAGGGAAGGTGCCTCATTACACAGAGGTTTTTGTCGATGAAGGTGATATTGATATGTTGAAAGCATTACGTGTATTGAAGAAGCATCAGTTTACAGGTGTACTTATACCCGACCATACGCCACTAATGACTTGTGATGCGCCTTGGCATGCGGGGATGGCGTATGCGTTAGGTTATATGCGTGCCATTATGCGTCAAGTTGAACAAGAATAAGAGCATAAATATTATAGAAAAGGGATGAATCTTATGAAAAATCAAGCCTATTTAGATCAATTGCAAGAAAAACTATATTCTGCCGTCATATCTGATATTTTGGATAGTCTAGAGCTACGTAATCAGGCATTACCACAGCATATTCGTCCCCTAGACCCGGATATGGTCGTATGCGGTTACGCCAAAACAGTCCAAGTAGCAGACGTCTATCGAAAACCGGCTCAAGCCTATAAAAAGCAAATTGAAGTGCTAGATGGTATGCAGCCTGGTGAAGTTTTTGTTGGTGATGTCGGGGGTTCCGAGCGCTCTGCCTTCTTCGGTGAGTTAATGTCCGCAGCTACGAAGGTGGCTGGAGGTAGAGGTGCTGTTATTGATGGCCTGTGCCGTGATGTAAAGAAAATCAAACAACTAGGCTTCCCTGTGTTTGTAAAAGGGACGCGTCCAACCGATTCTTATGCCCGCAATGAGGTGATTGATTTTGATGTACCGATCAAAATTGGTGACGTACAGATACAGCCAGGTGATCTTATTTTCGGAGATATAGATGGTATTGTTGTCGTTCCGAAGGATGTCGAGGATGAAGTCATTGCAAAAGCATTCGAGAAGGTGAACGGAGAGAATATGGTTCGTGAGCATATTTTGAAGGGGATGAAAGTATCCGAGGTATTTGAGAAGTTCGGGATCCTGTAATATGGACATTCGGACCATTTCAAACCCTGGTCACATGGACGTGTTACAGGTCGTGGGAGACGGATTAATTGTAGAGTTTCTGCCAGAGAAAGGTGGAGATATCTATAAAATTTGTATTGATCGTACGAATATATTATGGGAAAGCCCTTGGGGAATCTCCAAGCTAGGGAATCGCATCGATTTCTGTCATACGTCCAAGGAGCGCTGGTTACAAAGCTACCCGGGGGGCTGGCAAATTTTATTCCCCAATGCAGGGGATGATAGCTATAACTATGGAGTTATGCATAATTTTCACGGCGAGGCTTGTCAGGTACCCTGGACATATAAGCTCGGAGAAGTAACGGATACAAAGGTTCAGATTATATTCTCCACACTACTCTATAAATCACCTTTTGCGATGGAGCGAATTGTAACGATAGACGAAGTAGAGCAGTGCATTGAGTTGAAGGAATCCGTTACGAATCAGGGGCAGCAAGCTTTGTATGCCGAATGGGGACAGCATATCGCGTTCGGTGCGCCATTCATTGGACCTGGAACACGGCTTGAAGCACCTGCGAGATCGGTCGAATCGTATGAGCGGGATTCGGAATTATCTCGTTTGAAAAAAGGTGTATTTTCATGGCCGATCGAAGATATGAGTTGTGATCTAGGACATGTTCCTTCAGGAAAGGCTACAGATTTTGCGATTCTAAAAGAGTTGACGATGGGATGCTATACGATTATAAATGATAAAATGGATTTACGTGTTCGTGTAAAATGGGATGTAGACACGATGCCAAACCTGTGGTTGTGGCAAGAATTTAATGGTCTTCAAGACTATCCATTCTACGGGGCCTGTTATGTCATGGGTGTAGAACCAAATTCGGCTTCACATGAAGCGGGGTTACAGGAATCGATCCAACGTGGTGAAGCCATTGAGATCAAGGCGCAGCAGACAAAGACATTTGCATTGAAATTATCATGGAGTAGCTCGATGAATGGAAGTCATACGACGTAGTGTAAGGAGATGTTCCTATGTTTGACGATTTACAGGGAAAGGTATTTATTGTCACAGGTGCAGCGCAAGGCATTGGTAGAGGGATCGCGCTTCGCTTGGGCAAAGAAAAATGTAAAGTCGTTATCAATTTTACGAGTGATCAAAGTAAAGCTTTAGCCGAGGAAGCGATTGCGCTCATTGAAGCCTCAGGCGGGCAAGCTGTTGCGTGCCAAGGTGATGTAGGACAAGTGGATACCGCCAATAAATTAGTTGATGTGGCGGTAGGTCATTTCGGAACATTACATGGAATTGTTAATAATGCAGGGGTACAGTCTCAATATCCATCAGAGCGATTACCTATAGATGAGTGGAATCGGATCATGGATGTGAATCTGCGCGGAACATTCCTAGGGTGCCAAGAAACGATCAAATATCTACTGAAGAAAGATATGCAGGGAAGTATTGTGAATGTAACGAGCGTGCATCAACAGATTCCTAAGTCTCAATATGTACATTATGCTTCGTCCAAAGGTGGGTTAAAGCTATTAACGGAATCATTAGCACGTGAATATGCCGATCGAGGAATTCGGATTAATGCCGTTGCTCCTGGAGCGATTGATACGCCTATGAACGGTAAATTACTCAGTGATCCGCAGATTACTGAACAAATATTGAACAAAATTCCTTCACGTCAAATTGGAACACCGGAACAAATTGCTGCACCTGTAGCTTGGTTACTGTCTCAAGAAGCAAGCTATGTGACGGGAGTTACGATATTTGCTGATGGTGGAATGGTCCTGTATCCGTAGAGTATTTGATGAATATGGATGTGAAAAAGAGGCTGTCCCAAAAGCCATAGAAATGGCTACTTGGGACAGCTTTGATTTTAACTAGGATTAACGTCATCGCTCCGCTTTTCCACAATCAGTCCGTTCTCTTCACTGTTTAAGCGGAAATAGTCTCTTCAATCTAAAAAACCTAACAAAAAAATCGCTCGTTTTGGTAAAATGGAGGTACCACCCAACCATTTTCAAAGGAGCGATTTTTATTTAATTTAATCCTCCAACCTTTTCTTTAACATCTGTTCATCGTCTTTAACATAATTGCACTGTTCACACTTTTTAATCGCAGCGTTATTCCTTCTACCAGTCAGAACCTTCATACTATTGATTTTACCACTTATCTCTGCTACGGCAACCAATTCGTTAGTCTAGAAAGTTCTTCAGCATCGGTTAAAGATGCTAACCTCACCTTACTTGGATTGATGCTTCTGCCAAGTATTTAACTGCGCTTGAATGGCTTTGCGTACGTCGTCAATACCTGCTTCGTGTAACTCTTGATTGAATTTAGGCAGAAAGGTATCGACATCGACACTGCCGGTCATGAGAATCGGATAATATTTATTCCAGACGATTTCGATCTCATCGACTTGCTCAGATAGCGAGGAAAGGTCTGGATTAAAGCCGAGTACTTTAGATTCCACCACTTTAGCATTGTACGCTCTGTATTGTTCCCATTTATCTAGCGGATCAGGATATTTTCCACCAAGTGTTTTTAAGATAAACCAATTGCCTTGTGTATACTGTATCCCAGTATAATTTGGTGAAATGAGGATAACCTGGCCCACTTTGTTTAAATTGTAATGGACTCCTTCGATCCCATAGTTGAATAAATTACGTAATTCGGGATCGGTATTTAATAAATTTAGAAATTTAATACTTTCCTCCGGATGCTTCGTATTTGCATTTACAGTCATCATGCCGCCAAGAACGGATTCTGTCGTTGCCACTTCTTGTGTTACCGGATGAGCGACCACTTGATAGCCCAGATCCTTACTCCAAACACTCTCGGATAGCGGGCCTCCGCTTGCGGATTTCCAGAAAACTTTCAACCCGCGTTGAAGTGAACTTGGTTCACGCAGCGCAGCATCTTTATTAATGAAACCAAGTTGATAGTATCGTCGAACGGTCTTTAAAATTTGTTTGGCTACATCCGTTTCGAAAATATTGACGATCGAAGCATTTGATTGTGTCGATTGAATCATTAATGGAATTTTATAGTTCGTTATATATTCATATCCATACATCTTAAAGAAATTATGAGCATCCCGGTTAAATTCCATGGGCAAGTAATCGGGCTCATTTATTTGAATCATACGTAACAGTGGCTCTAGCGATTCTAGCGTGTTGTATTTCGTAATATCAATGTGATATTTCTTTACAAGGTCAGCGGGATACATCCAATGCTCAACTACGGCTAATTCTTTATTCGTCGGTATGCCGTAAATGCTGCCATCAGGTAAACGGACACCTTTCCAGAAGATTGGATCAATTGCATTATACATGTCCTTGCCTTGGTTCATTAAATAGTCATTCAGCTTCAACCACTTTCCCTGTTTTGCATACGTAGAGTAATCCGGCGCAAAGGCAATATCAAAGGGGGTATCGGATGAAATAATTGTATTTAATCGGCTATCGTATTCTTGCCAGCCAATTTTGTTATAGGTGATCGTAATGCCGATTTTACGCAAAAGGACTTCATTTATTTTGTCATTCACCTTACGTAGATCATTGTCCGGCTCGCCGATCGTATAATAAATAAGGTTAACGGGCGTTTCATTATTAGATATTGGAGCCTCTGTATGTTTGGTGCAACCGATTAATTGAATGATTAGTAATAGAAAAAGGCCAAAGATAAACCAACGTTTATACATGACATGCATCTCCTTGACTCGTTCTTGGTAGCAAATCGTTGTCTAACTTTTTTAGCGCAGATCGGAAGGAGATTTTCCGTAATAGCTATGGAAATGTGTGTAGAAATAATTCATATTATTATATCCGACTGAACATGCGATCCAATGGATTTTCTCATTCGTGGTCTGGATAAGCTCTTTAGCACGTTGCATGCGATACAGCATTAAATATTCGGAAAGCTTCATATTCGTTTCTTTAATGAACAATTGCCCGAGATAGGTGCTATTCATTTGAAAACGATCGGCGACAGATTTTAAGGTAATATTCTGATTAAAATCTTCTCTGACCATGAGCAAAATGCGATTTACTAGCTTCGATAACGAATCGTAAGGAACACCCATGACTGGATCCAAGTGGGCAGTGCTCGTCTGTGGATCCCCAATGCTACCATGAAGATCGTCAACAATTATTTTCTCGATAACTTGCTGGAGCTTTTCTTTCTCTAATGGCTTTAATAAATAATCTTTGACCCCACATCGGATAGCCTGTTGAGCGTAGCTAAAATCACTATACCCGCTCATAATTATATATTTCGTAGGAAGTTGAACTTCATTGAGTTGTCGAATGGCATCATAACCAAGATTTTTACCAATACATACATCAAAAATAGCGATATCAGGAATTAATTGTACGGCTCTGGATACAGCAGCATCCGTCGAAACACAGGTTTCGACATAATCAAATCCATAGTGCTTCCAATCTAGAATTCGTTTCATGCCTTCTAAAATTTGTGGCTCGTCATCAACGATTAAAAGTTTGTACATCTCTAGTCACCTCTTTAGAAATCTGTACAGAAATCCTTACGCCTGCTTCATCATTATTCTCAATGTGCATTGAAAAACCTTCATCATAGTAAAAGTTCAATCTTGCATAAACATTATATAAACCAATACTCTTGGTCGATATTTCATGTTTACTAGACAGTATTCGTCGTATATCGGCTAAGCGTTCTTCCTCAATCCACACCCCGTTATCAATAAATTCCAATCTGTAGTAATGCTCATCTTCGCTACCCTTGACGACAAATAAATTAAATTCTTTCTCTTTGTCAAAGCCATGAATGAAAAAGTTCTCCGCCAAAGGCTGCATCCAAAACTTAATGGTGGGTACATGGAGTAACGAATCTTCCATATCAATCTGGTAATAAAAGTGGTCAGGATACTTGAACTCCATAATTTTTAAATATTTTTCGAGTAGCTCTAACTCGCTTCCAATAGAGATAATGTTCTCTTTTTTTACCATTTCACGATAAAGGGCACCTAAGGTAGCAATCGCATCGGCTGTATGCGCATCTTGATTGACTAATGCGGTAGAACGAATGACCTCCAAGGTGTTATATAGAAAATGAGGATTAATTTGATGCTGTAGCGCTTTCATTTCAGCTTCTTGCTGTTTCAATTTTAGCAAATATTCATTACGAATATGTTTATCTAACTTGTGAATCATGTCATCCACTTCACGTGCAATCATACCATATTCATTTCGACGATAGCGTGCAGGTTTGTTTGGAGTGAAGTTCGCTGTCTTCACGCGTTTTATAGACTGAATAATACGGTGCAGGAATCGTGCGTCATCTCGCAGGTTATAGACAACGAGTAAAAGAACACAGATCATGGCTGTTAAAATAACTAGAAATAATAAAATAAGCGTAGACGCATGCTGCTGAACCAATACCTTTAATTCAATGGTGCTAACAAACTTATAATTAAATTTGGTAGATGGGAAAGTGACATAGAAAATGGGAGACATCCAGTTTTTTAGTATTACACCATGCGTATTTTTATTGGCAATGGCCTGCTGAATAATCTGCTCAGACATTGGATTGTCGTTGCCGATCAGATACACTTCTCCTGATTCATTAATCGCTGCTGCATGGCCAAGCTGATAATTATTAACGATGCTAAAAATTCGCTCACTGCTAATTTGAAAGCGAATTTCGGCGGAACCCTCCGCAAGCTGAAGCAATTTTTTGCGATATACAAACCCCCGTTGATTATTCTCAGTAAACATAAGATCATCATTGGATAGACCAAACTGGAAGTGGGGAATGCCATTACTATTAAAGTCTATAACATTGCCTTGCTTCACTGTATGAACACTAATTTGTGTAATATCTCCTTGCGCCCAATTGTACAGATAAGTTTTCACATCTTCAGGAAAAGAGATAAGCGGTCGTTGATTGAATGTACTGTTCTTTAATCGTTTAGTAAGATACTCATCAATGGTTGGACTCAGAAAATAGCTAGCATCGTTCATCAAATCTTGATTTGAATAAATACGCTGCATATAAGCTTCAATACGATCTGCGTCATTCTGTAAGTTGTTCTCTGTGCGAGAAAAGGCATTTGCAGCCTCGATGCGGGCATTACCAACGGACTGATTGATGACGATGGCACTGGTTAGTGCCCCTAACGTCAGTCCGATTAACAGAATGAATATCACATAGGTCCAAAATTTACTACGATAAATTTTAATGCGCAGAAACGTATTCATGTGGCACCTCAATACATGTTGGTTGTAATTGAATATAGTACAAAAGGATCTATATAATCAATTACAACTTGCCTATTCTACAACAAAAGCACATGGTATAGTTGTCAAACTATACCATGTGTCGTATTGGTGTATGGCTTACTTGAAATAATTATCGATTTCTTCCTGCGCTTTTTGAATTATTTTATCCAGTCCGGCTTTTTTCAATTCGTCTAACATTTTTGGTACAATCTTCTCTGGGTCAGAAGCACCTGTTAGCAATTCGTATTTATATTTATCAAATGTAGATTGTGCGTTCGCAACTTCTGTCTGAATTTCGCTGATATCGAGTGCGAAGCCTAGAACAGTGGAGGCTACAGCTTGTTCATTTAATTTCTTCACTTGGTCCCATTGATCTTCAGGTGCGCCTTTGGTTATAGCCATATTGAAGAAGGTACCTTGTGAGTAAGCAGCTAGCGGCCATGTATCCGATGTGCGCTCGATAACGTTATCTTTACCATCTACATATTTGAAATCAACGCCTTCTTCACCAAATGCTAGCATATTACGGAGCTTTGAATCTGTGTTTACTAATTGCAGATATTTCAAAGCTTCATTTTTGTACTTGGAATTCGCAGAGATTGCGTTTAAGGAGCCTTGAATTGTACTTGTCGTATAAAGAGGACCAAATGTTTTGTTCATAACAAATTTTTCTACGCCCGCATTGATTTGCATCGCGATCTCTGCACCTGGGAAGGCTTGTTGCGTACCAAATGGGTTATATTTTTCTTTTTCTGTTTTGGTTGGAGCATCTGGGTTGATGATTCCATCCTGATACCATTTATGAAGCAATTTCAAATTTGCCATGACATCAGGCTGTTCAAAAACGGAGATCACCTTGCGAGAAGGATCATCTACTTTTACACCTACAGGGAAGAATCCTAGCGTTAAATCATCATAGTTATTGAACATTCCGGAGAAGGCTTCACTTTGAATAAGTCGTAGTGGGTAGAAGCTTTTTCCTTCACCAGCTTTTATATCATGAAGTGGCTTATCTAAATCTTGCATCGATGTAATGTTCTGGTAATCGATGTTGTATTTCTGTACGAGCTTGTCATCATAGCTCCAATATTGAGAAACAGATGAGTCTTTATAGGTTGGTACTGCGTAGTATTTCCCGCCAACTTTTGTGCCATCCCATACTTCGGACGGAATGGATTTGTACAGATCAGGGGCTTCGCTTTGGACTAAATCCGTGATGTCCGTAAGAGCGCCCATCGCGACTTGTTTACTGTACTTCGTGTTATTCGTGAACATCATGTCGAATGGTTCACCTGTGTTCACAATGGTGTTCATCTTCGTATCCCATTCGCCCCAGCTGGCTACGCGAAGATCAACTTTTACCCCGATTTTCTCCGCAGTATATTCATTCATCTTGTCAATCGCTTTACTATAGTTCGCAGGAAGTGGCGTATTACCGATCTGCCACCATACCAGGGTCGGAATATCCTTTTTACCTGCTGCTTCTGTTGATGTAGAGTTGTTTGTTGGTTCATTCGTCGATGAAGCCGAGTTGTTGGAACTACCGCATGCTGCTAAGGCGGATCCCATTAATGTCAGAATACAGAGTGTTGAGGCAATCTTGAAGATTTTCTTCACTTTAACTCCCCCTATGGATTGGTTGTTTGCTATATCATAAACCAGTATAAATTTGGCTTACTTCGTAATTTAGCCTTTGACTGCGCCGACTGTCAGACCAGAAATGAAATATCTCTGGAAGAATGGATATGCACAAGCAACAGGCAAGATGATGAGGATGGCGACCGCCATACGCGCGGACTCTTTAGGCATTTTCGCGATGAGCTCTGCAGAACTAACGCCCATACTTGAAGCATTTCTGGCAAGTGCATCGGCATTGGTCATTAGATTGTTTAGCAACGCCTGTAACGAGTAGAGATTCGGGTTATCAATATACAACATGGATTGGAACCAGTCGTTCCAATAGCTGAAGCATAGGAACAATCCTATCGTTGCGAGAACAGGTAGCGATATAGGCATTATGATCGAGAAGAAGATCCTAATTTGATTAGCACCATCAATTTCTGCCGATTCGATTACACCATCTGGAATCGTGCTTGTGAAAAAGGTTTTACAAATAATGACGTTAAAGGATGAGACTGCAAGCGGTAAGATCAGAGCCCAGAAACTATCCTTCAGCCCTAGTAAGTTTGCATTGATGAAATAACTGGATACGAGACCACCATTGAAAACCATCGGAATGAATACGATCCAAGTCAGAAAGCTTTTTAACTTGTATGACGGGCGTGAAATAACATAACCCATCGATGTTGTAAGAAGGACGCCAAGTACAGTACCTACTACAGTGACAAGGGTCGAGGTGCCTAGAGCACGTAGAATCATCGTTCCTTGCTTGGCAATAAAACTGTAAGCTTCAAAAGAAAAATCGGCTGGAAAGATACTGTAGCCAACGTCTCGGATATAAGATTCATTGGTTAATGAAATCGATAATACGACGATAACGGGCACAACACAGGCAAGTGCGATGACCAGAAAAATGGAGTTAAATAGGATGTTAATTCCTTTACTTGTTCGATTAAACTTATCAAGCCCGGATTCATAGGTTTTTGTTGCCATGTTCTTACCTCCTAAATCATTGCGCTATCTGGATCAACCTTCTTCACAATCCAGTTGGCGGACAGAATCGTAATACATCCCAAAACGGATTGAACAAATGCAGCAGCAGATGCCATACCGATCGTTGCGCTTTTCAGTTGCTTATAGACGAGGACATCAACGGTCGTGGCCACATTATATAAGGAGTTAGAATCACGCGTGACCTGGAAGAAGAGACCGAAGTCGGTATAGAATATCCGTCCGACCGACAGGATGAACATCATCACGATCACCAGTTTGAGTAAAGGTAGTGTGATGAAGCGAGTCTGTTGCCAAATTGAGGCTCCATCAATGACAGCGGCTTCATAATACGAACTATCGATCGCTGTAATGGTAGCGAGATAGATAATCATGCCATAGCCGATACCTTTCCATATATTTAATAGAACGAGAATGTAAGGCCAATACTCAGGCTGCATGTACCAATTCACGGGATCATGTCCGATGTTACCGAGAAATTGATTCAGGATCCCTTTGTCAAAGCTGAAGAATGCCCAACCGACTGCAGAGATGACGACCCAAGAGAGGAAATAAGGGAGGAACATCATCGTTTGATACACTTTGCTGGCTTTGCGATTATGGAGTAATCCAATCATGATCGCGAACAACACTGGGAGTACGATGCCCGTAATAATAAAAATGATGTTATACCCAATCGTATTGCGGATAATAATCCAGGCATCATTGGATTTAAATAAAAATTCGAAGTTTTTAAAACCGACCCAAGGACTATTTACTACATTGCTAATAAAGCCCCCAGAAATTTTGAACTGCTTGAAAGCGATGATAATGCCGAACATGGGTAAGTAACAGAACAGAATGTACCAAATCGTTGTGGGAATGGCTAATAGTGTTAATTCAAAATCTTGTTTCCTCCAAGTAAAGCGCTTTCTACGCTTCAGTTGTTCAGGTTTTGCGCTCATCTCGTTCACTCCTTCATGTAAGTCATTTGTAAATTCACACGCTCTTGAAACCGCTTTACGCAAGTTCATTGTATAAGAGCAATGCGATTATCATCCAGATAACAAACATGATTTATTAGTCAACAAACGTTAGATTATGTGTGAATTGAGTTGTACTACGCAAAAAAAACACATGTTGTGGAGATTTACATACATTGCCCTGTGTGCAGGTGAGCATGGTAATACAACGAAATGATCAACGAGAAAGCACAAGAATGACATACTGTTATGATGCCCACATAGCGTTGTGACGCGGTTATTCCCGCACTACAACACGTAATTTTTGACAAGCGAGAATGACATATTTACGATTGGGTCAATTGTTTATATTGTAAATGTAAGCGCTAACAACAATGCGATAGATAACAATGCAACAGATAATGATGCTCACTCGATGATCTGGGTGTTCTCATCATTACCTACAAGGAGGGGATGTCGCGATGCATGAAACGGAAAGCGTACACATGCGAACTGTGAATTCAGAACCGAAAGAAAAGCGTAAGGGAAGAAACGAGACATGGAAGAAGATTTGGCAGAATTGGGAGCTTTACATTTTTATCGCACCCGCATTTTTTTACTTCCTCATTTTCAGCTATGGACCGATGTATGGGATTCAGATTGCTTTTAAGAATTACATACCGTCAAAAGGCTATTTTGGCAGTGAGTGGGTAGGCTTTGATCATTTCATTCGATTTTTTAACTCGTATTATTTCTGGGATTTGCTGTGGAACACGCTTAGTATTAGCTTGTATGAATTAGCCATTGGATTCCCAATCCCAATTATTCTGGCGCTTGCGTTTAACGAAGTGAAGGATGGCTTCTTCAAGCGACTTGTTCAGACCGTTACTTATGCTCCTCATTTCATTTCTGTCGTTGTTATGGCGGGGATGATTATTACCTTCTTGTCTCCATCGAACGGAATGATTATTCATGCCATTGAAGGCTTAGGCTTTAGTGCACCGCAGTTTCTGACAAGCCCTGGTTGGTTTAAGACGATGTATGTATTCTCAGGCGTGTGGCAGAGTGCGGGGTGGGGGACGATTATTTATTTGGCGGCACTCTCGGGTGTAGACCCAGGCTTGCATGAAGCGGCAATTATTGACGGAGCCTCTCGCTTCCAGCGTGTTCGCCACATCAATATTCCAACGCTTATACCGACCATGACCATTCTATTAATTCTAAATATGGGTGGCTTGTTAAGTGTAGGTTTTGAGAAAATATTACTTCTGCAAAATTCATTGAATATGTCAAGCTCTGACGTAATTTCAACCTTTGTCTATCGATCTGGTCTTGTCGATGCGCAATATAGCTTCTCAACAGCTGTTGGTTTATTTAACTCCATTGTGAATTGCATCCTGCTTATTACGGTGAATCAAATTGTCCGCCGTACGAGCGAGAACAGTCTATGGTAGAAGGAGGTTGGAATTTATGGTATCAGGTATAAAGCTATCTAAGCGAGATCGAATATTTCTAATTTGCACCTATACGTATGTGACAATTGCATTGTTGTTAGTCGCATATCCCATCTTATATATTATTAGCGCATCCATCAGTGATCCGAAGATGGTTGCTTCCGGTGAAATGTGGCTTCTTCCAAAAGGTATTACCTTTAAGGGGTATGAAATTGTATTTCAGAACTCGAAGATTTGGACGGGGTATGGAAATACGATTTTGTATACATTGCTAGGCACAACGATTAACTTGGTCGTTACGATGCCAGCGGCATATGCACTCAGTCGTAAGGACTTTGTAGGCCGTGGGTTTTTCATGGGGATGTTCATGGTAACGATGTTCATTGGAGGGGGTCTCGTCCCTACATACATGTTGGTAAAAGGGCTAGGCATGGTCAACACGATGTGGGCACTAGTACTTCCTGGCGCAGCGTCAATCTGGAATATTATTGTCTCTCGTACCTTCTTCGCGAACTCCATTCCAGCTGAGCTTCAAGATGCGGCTCAAATCGATGGCGCGACGAATATTCGCTTATTCCTGCGGATTGTTCTCCCGTTATCGATGCCAATTATCGCAGTTATGGCCTTATTCTACGGTGTAGGGCATTGGAACAGCTATTTCGGCGCCATGATCTACTTGAATGATGATGCGAAGTATCCATTGCAGCTTGTGCTTCGTCAGATTCTCGTGCTTCAGGAAATGCAATCTCAAGTAGGTGGCATTATCGATGCGACAGCTGCTGCAGCCCAGAACAACAAGGCAGAAATTGCTTCACTTGTCAAGTATGGGGTCATTATCGTATCTACGCTTCCGATTATTGTTGTCTATCCATTCTTACAACGTTATTTCGTGCAAGGTGTCATGATTGGCTCTGTTAAGGGTTGATCTTAAGATACAAATAACAAAGGGGAGGTTTTTGTATGACGATTTATCGTAAAGCTGGACTCATGTTGTTAGTTCTTTCCATGTCAATGTCTATTCTTACTGCATGTGGATCAAGTAGCGATAAGGGGACAGCAAGCACAGAAGGCTCAGACACAGCCGCAGAGGTTCATAAGACGGGCTTTCCTATCGTGGATAAACCGATTGAGCTATCCATTATGGCACCGGATATAGGACGTCAGGATTGGAACAAGATGCCTGTTATTCAGGAATACGAGAAGATGACGAATATCAAGTTAAAGCTTCAAAACGCCCCACAAGACAGCTTTGAGACGAAAAAGAATTTAGTATTTGCAAGCGGTACGCTTCCCGATATTTTCTATGCGGCGGATCTAAAAGGATCGGATCAAGTTACTTACGGAAGTCAAGGATTGTTGCTGCCTTTAGAAAAATACATTGATGAGGGCTTTGCACCAAATTTGAAAAAAATTCTTGATGCTAATCCGGATATTCGCAAATCAATGACAACACCGGATGGACATATCTATGCATTACGTAATATTCAACCATCTGCAGTATGGTACCGTGGACCGATGTGGTATAACGGCAAGTTCTTGAAGAAATTCGGTATGGAGAACAAATTGCCACAGACAACAGAAGAGCTATACACCTATTTGAAGAAGGTAAAAGAGGAAGATGCGAACGGTAACGGTAAAGATGATGAGATCCCTCTAGCCTCTGTGAAATTAGATGATTTACGGATGTTCTTCTTCGGATTTTGGGGCATGTACAATGAGGATATCTACACAGATAAGGATAATAAAGTACACTTTCCACAAGCTGAACCAGGCTACAAAGAATACTTAACTTTCTTGAATCGCTTGTGGAACGAGAAGTTACTGGATCATGAGACATTCTCACAAACCAATGATCAGAAGGTAGCGAAAGGTAAAAATAATCAAGTGGCCTTATTCTCCGATTATTTCCCATACTTCACGCTTGGTGGTGAACCGAGTGAAGATAACCCGATGATGCAGCCTGTATCTAGTGATATTGCTGGAACACCTGTATATGGCAAGCATCCTGGTATTAATACAATCGGCGGTTTCGCGATTTCAAATACGAATCCGAATCCTGAGGCAAGTATGCGTTGGATTGATTACCAATTTAGCGAAGAAGGGTATTCCTTCTGGACGTATGGACCTGAAGGAACGATGTTCAAATACAAGGATAAAGCAACGGGTGAAAAAGAATGGCTGCCTGTTCCAGATGGCAAGGATCGTGAAGAATACCGCGGTACCATCACGCCAAACTATGGTATTAATACACCAGGCGCATACGAGAACAGCTATGTGCTAGGACTTCGTACTAGCTTTGATGACTGGATTGACAAAGAAACAGCTACAAAGCTTACACCTATTGCGAAAGTTCCCTTCCCATCGGTATTCCTGACGGTAGACCAACAGACCGAAATCAAAACACTCCGTTCCGATTTGGATAAATACGTGAAGGAAATGGAAGCGAAATTCGTTACAGGTGCAGAGCCATTATCCAATTGGGATAAATATATCGCACAAATGAAAAAAATGGGGTATGAGAAGCTCGTATCGACGTACCAACAAGCATACGATACTTGGGCTGCTTCCAAGTAAGTTATTCCATATTGAAAAACTTCCCGGTCATGCTAGGCATGACCGGGAAGTTATGATGACCACTAGAAAGCAAGGATTATACGGTATCATTAGGCTTGTTACTTTGATGAGTGCTATTCATCTGTCGATACTGGCCCGGGGTATAACCGGTTTCCTTTTTGAATTTTCGAATAAAGTTCGGTGTGTCGAGGTAACCGACGCGTTGGATAATATCTTTTAACGGATCACTTGTTATTACGAGCTGCTCCTTGACCTTGTCTAATCGTTTCTGCCAAATATATTGGACGAAGTTGATGCCGACCTTATCCTTGAATGAACGACTGAGATGGGAAGGTGAAATCGTAAACTCAACCGAAACAGAATCAAGGCTAAGTGCATGATCTATATAGTGCTGGTCTATAAATGCAACAATATGATCCATGAGTGAATGTTCTTCTTTTTTATGCGTCTGCTCCACCTGAGTACAAATCTGTGCGGCTAATCGACAGAAATTTTGCTCTATAAGGTTTACGGGACCATTCATGAAATGGGGTGGAGCATGTTGCATCATATTATCGATATGTAGATCAGCGGCAGCTTTGAGCATGGTATTCAGCAGGTCGAATAATACGCATCGCATCAGCAAGGTAGATCGTTGTTTATCTTCAAGGTCTTGAATGGTCGTGTGAATAATCTGTTCAGCGACTTCGTAGTTGCCCTGCTTCAAGCTTTGTGCAAACTTCAATTGTTCGCTATTGGGAAGTAAAACCGTTTGGTCATGGGCACTGGATAGCTTTTCAAAATACACGGTGGTTCCATGCTCGGTCGATTTACGCAATTCAAAGGCGGAGCAAGCCTCGATAAAGGATAGATTGAGCTGCTGAGGGCTCTCGTAGCATTTACCTACACCGATCATCGGGTGGATATCAATCATGCCAAGCGTATAGTCACGGATCGCATCCACGATGTGAACGATCTGTGTAGTATGTGCTTCATCATCGGCGAGCTGCATGCTTACAATGAGTGCGAGCTGATCTAACTGTGGGAGTTCTACACCGTATACTTGTGCAGTAAGCGATGTGAATTCGATGTGCGCAAGCTTGCGATATGCTTCATGTCTCGACTGCAGGTGTTGTTGCTGTTCTAATTCATCCCAGCCCATCACCATGACAAAATGATGACTTTGGTCGAAATGCAGATGAAAGGTTTCGAATATTTCAGGCGTCATCAGTTGAGCATTCCCGTGCTTTAATAGCATGGAGAGAACATGGTTGCGTGCATAGGGTTCTTGTAGATCAACCTTGGAGCTATACTGCTGCAATGTTGTTCGTATATACTCGAGCTCATTTCCGGAGGCCGGTGTATCTGTTTTTTTGTTCGTGAAGCGAACCAGCTCTGCAATCGGAAGATATTGCATCCGAGCGAATAATAGAGCGATGGCTGTTCCTACAATGGCGATCACAATGAATAAAATAATGATGAAGCTCCGAACATTAAGCACGCTGCTGAAAAATTGATTACTCGCCATTAAAGTCACATATGACCAGCCATTGACATCCGATGTGACGGAAATAACCGAATGATCTTCGTTGTTTATCGATAGATTATGTATGCCGGGTGGGAGCTCTGATAACCGTTGGATATCCTGTTGGCTAGCTGTATCTCCATGGCCACTATAGGATAAAACACGTCCATGATTATCAAAAATATACGTTAATCCTCGATAGTTACCGAGGACGGAATCGATCAGATATGCCAACTCTTTCTCTTTAATAAGGTACATGACCGAAGCATAAGGATCTGAGGTGTTGGGAATGATCGGCAGGATATAGGTTAATACAGATTGCTCGAGTGGTGAATTTTGATTCAGCATATTCGTAAGTCGAATCGATGGGAATTTGGACGTGTTTAAAGCAGTCACAAGTTCATCATTCTTCCAGCTTCCAAACTGATAGGAGCTACGAAATACATCCAGGCTATACATGCCATGGTTGGAATAAATATTAGGGTCATGATGATAGTACAGAAATATATCCTCCACAATGGAATTGGAAGATTTGTAGCTATCTAGTGCCGCTATCGCGTCACGGCTCTCATAAGGATCCAGTATGCGATAATGAGCGAGACGATCGTCGTATGACATCCGTGACGCCATATCTCTTAAATCATTCATGCGTCCATCCACCACCGTTTTAATTTGGGTGAGCTGATTAAAGTGAGCGTTTTCAATCTCCTTTTGTAAATTGTCGGTAGCATTTCGGTAAATGAAAACGATTACAAAAATGAGTGGAATAAGAAGGATAAGTAGATACGAACCGGTGAATTTCAGAAACAATTTCGATTTGAAATAGTTATAGTTCAAAGTGTTTTCCCCCTTTTCATGGCATATACATGGAGATGTTACTATCAAGCTATGAATATAGCAAGATACAGATCGGCGCTTGAATGCTTATTTATTTTCCATAATAGGATGTTTATAGCTGATATTTACTTTTATGTCAAATATTTTTCCGGGGAAATCGATCGTACTAAATCAATAGAATCGCAGGCTCAAAAGAGCTGCATGGAGGTTGTGCAAATGAGTGATATCAATGTTGAAGAAGAGCAAATTGTTGTTGAAGGAGTACACAATTACAGCACAGAGGAGGAGTACGTTAAGCCGGAGGATTCGCAGCTATTAGATCAGCTGGAATGGTTCAAGGATCAGAAGCTGGGCTTGATGATGCATTGGGGACCTTATTCGCAGCTTGGACTTGTTGAATCGTGGGCGCTTAGTGATAAGGATGGAGATTGGTCACGAGATGATATTGATTGGGGAGTTGATTCGGCGGAATTGAAGCGGCAATACTTCGGGCTGAATAAAACCTTTAATCCGCTCCGTTTCGAACCTGAGAAGTGGGCAGAGGTTGCGGCAGAGGGTGGCTTTAAATATTTGAACTTTACGACGAAGCATCACGATGGCTTCTGTATGTGGGACACGCAGACAACAGACTATCGCATTACGGGCAAGGATTGTCCTTTCCATGCACATAAGTACGCGGATATTTGTAAGAACGTATTTGATGCTTTTCGGGCCAAGGGACTTGGGATCTCCGCCTACTTCTCCAAAGCCGATTGGCACACACCAACATACTGGGCCCCAGGTATGGAGACGGGGACGTTCATGAATCGAGGTCCTTCGTATCCAACACAAGATTATCCATGGCTATGGGAGCAATTCGTACAGTTCACACATGATCAGATCATGGAATTGATGACGAAATATGGCCGGATTGAAATGCTCTGGTTGGATGCGGGGTGGGTATGTCCACAGAATAAGAATAATCCACAGGATATTCGGTTGGGTGAAGTGGTGGAGAAGGCACGTCAGCAGCAGCCATGGCTGCTAAGTGCAGACCGTACCGTTGGCGGCCCGTATGAGAATGTCGTTACACCTGAACAAACGTTGCCCGAGCATCCCCTGCTTATTCCATGGGAGAGCTGTATTACGATGGGGACAGCGTTCTCTTATCGGTACGAGGATCACTACAAGACGACACGTCAATTAATCCATTTGCTCGTTGAAGTTGTAGCCAAAGGCGGAAACCTGGCACTTAATGTCGCTCCACAACCAGATGGCCGCTTGTCACCAACAGCGTTGGATCGGATGAAAGGAATGGGCGCTTGGCTCAACGTTCATGGGGAGGCGATCTATGGAACGCGCGTATGCGCGCCATACTCTGCTGGAAATACACATTTCACGAAAAAAGGCGATATCACCTATGCCATTCATTTGTACCCGAAAGAGCAGGAAACGGTGAGCAAAGTAATTTGTATTCCACTCGAGCAGGCTGTAACGCAAATGGATCTTGTTGGCGGACAAGAAAATCTAACATTCGAACGATCAACAACGGGATTGATCGTTCATTTACCAGAGAGCGAGCTTACGGGAGTTGCCCCAATTGCACATGTATTTCGCATAAAATAACGAGTTGAACTATGGGAGGAAGAGCAGATGGAACAATGGTTTACGGACGCAAAGCTAGGGATTTTCATTCATTATGGGATTTATGCTGTGCAAGGAGTAGCAGAATCCTGGTCATTTTATAACGGAAGAATGTCGCATGAGGAGTACATGAAGCAGTTGGATGGGTTTACAGCGTCCAAATTCGATGCGAAGCATTGGGCAGATATTATTGCGAGGTCAGGTGCGAAATATGCTGTACTTACAACCAAGCATCATGATGGTGTTGCGTTGTTCGATACGCAGTACAGTGATTTGAGCGTCATGAAGGCGACACCGGCCAAGCGCGATATTGTAAAAGAATGGTCCGCTGCGATCCGTGAACGTGGTCTGCATGTAGGCATGTATTATTCTTTAATTGACTGGTCTCATCCCGACTATCCTTCCGTATTCGAGAATGGTGTCGTACCGGCTGATTTGAGTCAGGTGAATCGTTTCTCAAGTCCGGTAGATGGCATACAGGATGAAGAGACATGGCAGAAATTCCTCACGTTTAACAATAATCAGCTACGTGAAATCATGACGAATTACGGTACTGTCGATTTATTATGGTTCGATGGTGACTGGGAGCGTAGTGCAGAACAGTGGGGGCTGCCAGCATTCAAGGAATATTTGAGATCCTTGTCTCCGAATGTGATTATCAACTCACGCTTGCAAGGGCATGGCGATTATAAGACACCAGAGCAAGGCGTTCCCATTACTCGCCCAGAAGGCGCTTGGGAATTCTGTACGACCATCAATACGTCATGGGGTTATGTGCATACAGACGACAAGTATAAATCCTTAAACCAAATCATTCGTATGTTCTGCGATTGCATCAGTATGGGTGGCAACATGCTGCTAGATATTGGTCCGATGGAGGATGGCACGATTGATCCAAGACAGGAGGACATTCTCCTGGGACTAGGTGACTGGATTCGTGCACACGAGGAGGCAATCTACGATACACAGGATGGAATTATGACACGCTATTATCTGGGTGGGAGTACCTTATCCACGGACAAGAAGACCTTATATTTATTCGTCTACGATACGCCGAAGGAGAATATCTGTCTCAAGGGACTATGCAATCCGATCAAGAAAATTACAGTACTACACTCGGGCAAAGAACTCACTCATGAAATTCATGGCGGTGTACCCTGGTTCGATATTCCGGGAACGACTTGGATTCATATGACACCAGAGGATATGCATGAACAGGTAAGCGTGCTTAAGCTGGAATTTGATGAAGAGGTTAGGATGTACGGTGGCGCTGGCGCAGTTGTTACGCATAACTAAATGCCGAAAGTAAGGAGAGGACAACGATGATGAATCGAAGTGGAGTACCAGAACCGCATGTTGTGACATATGTGCCTAAGCATTATTTATGCAGAAGAGCGACGGAGGCGCTTGTCCTAGATGGGAAGCTGGATAAGCCCTTTTGGCAGCATGCAACATGGACGGATGATTTCGTAGATATTGAAGGGGATCTGCGTCCGTTACCCGCGAAGCAGACACGTGTAAAGATGCTATGGGATGATGAGTATTTTTACTTTGGTGCAGAGCTGATAGAGGATCAGATCTGGGGTACGCTGACAGAACGTGATTCCGTTATTTTCTATGATAATGATTTTGAGATTTTTATCGATCCAACAGGGGCTTCACATCAATATTACGAGTTTGAGATTAACGCTTTGAACACGGTGTGGGACTTACTGCTTGTGAAACCATATCGTGACGGAGGACCTCCGGTCAACGGATGGGATATCCAAGGTTTGAAAACGGCTGTTCATATCGAGGGGGAGTTAAATAACCCGCATGCTGATCAGCGGAAATGGACAATTGAAGTTGCCATGCCATGGCGTAGCTTGAAAGAATGTGCTGCGAATGGACAACCACCTACTGCAGGTGAATTCTGGCGTGTTAATTTCTCGCGTGTTGAATGGCGGACTGAGGTTGTGGACGATCAGTACTGCAAGGTTATAAACCCGGATACCGGAATGCCTTATCCGGAAGACAACTGGGTATGGTCACCTCAGGGAATTATCAATATGCATTATCCAGAGCTATGGGGTTATGTGATGTTCGTAGGTGTTGATGGCCCACAGTCATTCGACATGCCTGCGGATGAACTGGTGAAATGGCAGCTCCGTAAGCTGTATTATCGTGAACGTAATTATTACGAAGCACATGGACACTATGCAGTAACGTTCGAGCTGCTGCGGGGTGAAGATGATTGGAGCATCGAGCCTCATATGGAGATAACGAGTAAATCATTCCATATCTCAGCCTTAACAACCGATGGAACCGCTCGCCTATATATTCGCGAAGACGGCTTATTGTGGAAGGAGTAAACATTCATGACCATGTCGACCCCTACTTCTGTATTTTCATTGTCACAGGAAGCTTTAGCGTTTATTGAGCAGAAGTTTCAGGCCAAGAAGCTGCTCGCCAGATCACGTGAACAGCAGCTCTTCCATGTATTTGAGAACGAGCTAACGACGGAAGAAGCTTGGGCATTGAAGCTTCTCTTTGCGTATATGCCAGCCAATGACTTGGCGGATTATAACGGGGAGCTTTTCTTCAATCATGTAAGAACGATGCTGCAAATTCGCCGCGATATGCCATGGCAAGTACCTGATCATCTCTTTTTACATTTCGTGCTACCGTATCGTGTGAATACCGAGAACATTGAAGAGCATCGCCATATTATTCATGAACAGTTAGCGGAACGAACACGTAATCTGCCCATGAAGGAAGCGATTCTGGAGGCGAATTACTGGTGCCACGAAACGGCAACGTACATTGGGAGCGATCTGCGGACGATTTCTCCACTAACGATGCTGCGAAATGCGCGTGGGCGTTGTGGGGAAGAATCTACGCTAGCCGTGGCTGCGCTTCGCAGTATTGGGATCCCAGCACGTCAAGTGTATACGCCACGTTGGGCGCATTGTGACGATAACCACGCATGGGTGGAGGCATGGGCTGACGGAGAATGGTATTTTATTGGGGCTTGTGAGCCGGAAGCGCGTCATAATCAAGGATGGTTTGGGCCACCAGCGCGCCGAGCTATGCTCATTAACACACGTATTTTCGCGAATTATGAAGGACCCGAAGATATTACACTCGCCGATGAATGGTTCACTGAAATTAATGTACTAGAAAATTATGCAGCTACGAAGACAATTACGGTACAGGTCCAAGATGCATGTGGACAGCCTGTGCACGATGTTGATGTACAGTTCCAGTTATATAACATGGCAGAATTTTTCCCGATTGCCATCATTCCGACAAATATTCAGGGGGAAGCCTCGTTCAAGACAGGTCTTGGTGACCTCATTATTCGTGCAGCGAAGGACGGCATGTGGGGAGAAATGAAAATATCAGTGGCTGATTATGAATGCATTGAGCTTGTGTTGAACCAAGATCATCAGCCACAGGCAGGAACGTTCGTTGACTATGATATGGTTCCTCCTCCAGCGCGTGACGGAGAGGTTATGGAGGACTTGTCTGAGGCACGGATAGAGCAACATAATAAGCGTTTGGAGGAAGGGATTGCGATTCGTGCACAGTACGAAGCGACATTCGTGAATGAAGAAGCTGCAAGGAAGCTCGGAGAATCCCTTGCTTTACCAGCGGATCGAGTATGGAACGTACTTCAGACAGCGCGTGGCAATAGTGCTGAGATCGCAGCTTTTCTAAGTAAAGCAACACCTCTATATGGAGAATGGGCATTACGATTATTAGAGTGTGTTCATGACAAGGACCTAATCGATACATTCCTTCCCACCCTTATAGATCATGTGGCTGGTGCGCTCGCTGTACGTGGTGACTTCACGGAGGACGTATTCGTTCCGTACCTTTTATGTCCTCGTGTTCATTACGAACTGATTACACCGTATCGTGCATTTTTCCAACAAGCATTTACTTCAGAAGAGGTGGCATTGTTCCGTCAAGCTCCAACGAAGCTTGTTCAATTCATCGATGAAGCATGGGATATTTGGAATGATCTACCGAATTTGCAAGGGAAGGGGACGGCTATTGGTACTTTCGAACTGCGTGTAGGAGATCGTAGCTCTCTCGATATCATGTTCGTATCTATATGTCGTAGCCTAGGCATTCCAGCGCGACTGCATCCCATTGAAGCTAAGCCGCAATTTATGGTGGATGGTCACTTCGTGGATGCCCCGTTTACGAAAGGGATCGCTGGAGGTAGGGCAGAAACTGCGAACGGAACTCTGATCCTTCTTCGTGAGCAGGATGCAGCGATAGAGCAACCAGCGGCGTCATACTATGAGAATTTTACGATCGCTCGACTGGAGAATGGTTTATATAAAACGTTAAGCTACCCGCACGGCGCCAATAACCTGTATGATACGCCCCTTGAGATGGAGCAGGGAGCATATCGTCTGACGACGGGGATTCGTTTGAAGGATGGAACCGTGCTGACCAAGCTCAGCTATTTTGAAATGACAAAAGCCGAAGAGACGAAGCTGGTGATGAAGTACCGTCAAGCTACGCAGGACATTCCCGTGTATGGTAAGGTAGATCGATTCGAGCAAGTGAGCACATGGACAGGATCGGAACAGACCTTCGCTGAGCTTCTGGGCAGTCAAGGTGCTTATGTCGCATGGCTGGAACCGGAACGGGAACCATCGAAGCATCTGCTTCGCGAACTGTCGGAGCTGAAGGATGCGTTCGATGCGCTAGATGCCCCTATCATTCTTGTGGTGGGTGACAAGCAATGGACGGGTTCTTTTCAACCAACGGATTATCCAAATCTTCCAGCAAGGACAGTGTTCGTACGTGATTCAACATATCGTCTATTACCTGATTTTTTTACGATGGCCCAAGCGAGTGAAGCGGGCTTCCCGCATCTGATGATTCTAGATCGTGATGATCAGATTCGGTATATGTCTTCGGGATATAAGATTGCTGCCAGTAAGGAAGCGATGCAAATTTTATCGAGGGTGTGAAAGGATGGATCAACAAATGATTATAGCTGGCTACGTGAGCGATTCCAAATTACCTGACCTAACACGTGATAACGTGATGAAGCTGACGCATATGAACGTAGCCTTCGGTTATGTGTTGGATGATCAGATTACAACGGCACATTTACAAAATACGAATCAGTTGCATGAGATTAAAGCGATGAACCCGAATCTACAGCTGCTGCTCTCGATTGGCGGATGGGGGAATGGGGGCTTCTCCGAGGCGGCATCAACCGAAGAAGGACGTCAGAAATTCGCAGCTTCGGCTGTGCGAGTAGTAGCAGAATTTCCATTCGATGGTGTCGATCTGGACTGGGAATATCCCTGCTATAGTGAAGCCGATATTGCTTCGTCACCGGATGATAAACGTCATTTTACGTTGCTCTTGAAGACCATTCGAGAAGCGTTAGATGTGAAAGGTGCAGCAGAGGGCAGACATTACTTGCTTACGATCGCTGCAGGAGCAGATCAATATTATATCGATGGTACAGAGATGGATCAAGCTCAGCAATATTTAGATTTCATTCAATTGATGACCTACGATATGCGTGGCGGATTCCAGATCCTAACGGGTCATCACACGAATCTGTACAATGCAACGGGAGACTTGTTCCGAATTAGTACGGAAGCATCCGTCAATATGTTCATGCAGGCCGGTGTACCTCGGGAGAAGATCGTCATTGGCGTGGCCTTCTATTCTCGGATGTGGAAGCAGGTGCCGAACAAGAAGGATGGATTTCTACAAATGGCGGGTACGACAGGCGGCTATGGACCGGAATTTACAGAACTTCTAGCCCAATATATCGATAAGAATGGGTTCACACGTCATTGGGATGATGAGGCCAAAGCGCCATATTTATTTAACGGAGATACGTTTATTTCCTATGATGACGTGGAATCTATCACACATAAATGTGACTATGTCCAACGTGAACAGCTTGCGGGTGCGATGTTCTGGGAGTACAGCTGCGACAAGACACATACGCTGCTTGATGCGATGTATGCAGGCCTATCGAGAGACAGAAATGATGTGTCCCATTCAATTAGTTAACAAACATGATTTCCTAGTCAACAAACGTTAGATTACGAATAAATAGACTTTTAATGCGCTTTATTATCATTTACAGTATGGGGGAAAGGCTCGACTCGATAGTTGAGGACAGGCCGTAGACTACATTCAAAGACGTGGGAGGAGTTTAGGAAATGAGCAAAATTATTGGTGAGGCACTACCAAATATGCCGTGGCAGGATAAGCCGAGTGGCTATAATGCCCCAGTGTGGCGGTATACTCAAAATCCGATTATTCAGCGTGATGCACAGGTGAACTCGAACAGTATTTTTAATTCTGCGGTGATTCCGTTTGAAGGTGGATTTGCAGGGGTATTTCGCTGTGACTCAAGATCCGTAAGTATGGATATATTCGCTGGCTTCAGTCAGGACGGGCTACATTGGGAAATTAATGAGCAACCGCTCCAATTCGAAGGTGACGAATATGTAACGAAGCGGGAATATCGCTACGATCCACGCGTGTGCAAAATCGAGGATAAATATTATATTTCATGGTGTAACGGGTATCATGGACCAACGATCGGTCTTGCTTATACGTATGATTTCAAAACATTTCATCAATTGGAAAACGCTTTCTTGCCATATAACCGTAATGGCGTGCTCTTCCCACGTTTAATAAATGGCAAGTATGCCATGATAAGCCGTCCAAGTGATACAGGCCATACGCCATTTGGAGATATCTTCTTTAGTGAGAGTCCTGATTTAACGTATTGGGGTAAACATCGTTATGTGATGGGAACGATTAATTCTGACGCATCCGCATGGCAATCGAAGAAAATTGGTCCAGGGCCGGTTCCAATTGAAACCGATCGTGGTTGGTTGTTGATCTATCATGGCGTCATTAATACATGTAACGGGTTCGTCTATCGTATGGGCGCGGCGTTATTAGATCTAAATGAACCATGGAAGGTGCTTGCACGATCACGGAATTACATTCTTGGACCAGAAACATTGTATGAGTGTGTAGGAGATGTACCGAATGTCACTTTCCCATGTGCAGCATTGTCAGATAGCGAGACAGGTCGCATCGCCATTTACTATGGCTGTGCCGATACCGTAACAGGCGTAGCTTTCACAACTGTGGATGAGCTGCTCGACTATATGGATATGTATCCGCTGTAACGACATCATCCAGATGCAATAACAGAATTTCAATTGTAGAGGAGCTTTTCAATGGAACAGTTTAGATTACCCAAAATTGCGATGCCATCCTTAACCTTGCCACAATCGATTCAAGAAGTTCTACAAGAAGCAGAAGAGAAGCTTGCGCATCGACCGAAGCTACTTCAGCTATTTAAGAACTGCTTCCCGAATACCTTGGAAACGACGACGAAATTAAAAGAGGATGGAACGACTTTTGTCATCACAGGAGATATTCCAGCCTGTTGGTTACGGGATTCGGTAGAGCAGGTCATTCATTATGTACCGTTTGCCAAAGAGGACGAAGATCTTCAACGCATTCTTAAAGGCTTAGTAAAGCGTCATATACAGTACATCCATATTGATCCTTACGCGAATGCATTTAATGAATCTGCGAATGATTGGCATTGGAATACTACGGATATAACAGATATGTCCCCTTGGGTATGGGAGCGTAAATTTGAAATTGACTCCTTATGTTTCTCGATGCGGCTTGCTTATGCGCTATGGAAGGAAACAGGGATTACAGATATATTCGATGCTGGGTTCAAATCGGCTATGCGTATCATGTATAACTTGTTCATCACAGAACAGCGTCACTTTGAAGAATCGCCATATCGCTTCACTCGAAATAACGGTATTCCTGAGGATTCCTTACGAAATAAAGGTCTTGGAATGCCTGTCAACTATACAGGAATGGTGTGGTCAGGCTTCCGTTCAAGCGATGATGTATGCGAATTCCACTACAACATTCCAGGAAATATGTTCGCGGTGGTTACACTTCGCCAAATGCAGGAATTTGCGGAGTGGGTATTCCGTGATATGGAATTTTTGCAAGAGTTGAAGGATTTAGAAGCAGATATCGATCATGGGATCAAAACATACGGTATTTATCGTCATCCGCAATTCGGACCGATTTATGCTTTTGAGACGGATGGCTATGGTAACCACTGTCTCATGGATGATGCGGGAACACCGGGATTGATTTCGATTCCTTACTTGGGCTATTGCACAACTGAGGATGAAATCTATCAGAACACGAGAAGATTTGTGTTATCCAAGGAAAACCCTTATTACTTTGAAGGTAAAGTAGCAAAAGGTATTGGTAGTCCACATACACCGGCAGGTTATGTTTGGCATTTGTCTCTATCTATGCAAGGGCTCACAGCAACGACAGCAGAAGAGAAGCTAGCGATGATCGAGTTACTGGAGAAGACGGATGCGGATACAGGCTATATGCATGAAGGCTTCCATTCCGACGATCCAACGATTTTCACAAGAAAATGGTTTGCTTGGTCGAATAGCTTGTTCTCTCAACTCGTGTACAAGGCGATGCAGGAAGGTATCTTGTAGTGAGAGGGGGAGCAATGGCATGACGAAGAAAAGAACGGCACATATCGTTTCCCATTCGCACTGGGATCGTGAATGGTATTTACCCTATGAGAAGCATCATGTTCGTCTCGTTCAATTGGTAGATAGTTTGCTAGATCGGTTGGAAGAGGAGTCAGAATTTCGTAGCTTTTTCATGGATGGGCAGACGATCATTCTCGAGGATTATCTTCAAGTTAGACCGGATCAGAAGGAGCGGCTGTTGCGTCATATTCAAAATGGTCGAATCCTTATTGGTCCATGGTATATATTGCAGGATGCGTTCCTCACCAGTAGTGAAGCCAATGTAAGAAATATGCAGATCGGTCATCAAGATGCACTGAAGTATGGGGAAGTATCCAAAATTGGATACTTTCCTGATACCTTCGGGTTGTGTGGACAGACACCACAGCTGATGCAGCAGTCAGGTATTCAGAACGCCTTCTTCGGTCGTGGTGTGAAGCCGACGGGCTTCAACAATGAGGTATCGGATGGAGATTATGAATCGTCTTACTCCGAATTGATCTGGGAAGGCCCAGATGGCTCCAAGGTACTCGGTATTCTATTTGCGAATTGGTACTCGAATGGAAATGAAGTCCCAGTAGATCCGGTAGAAGCCAAGGCATATTGGGATCGGAAGCTAGCGGATGCGGAAAAATATGCATCGACGAGCGAGCTACTATATATGAACGGCTGTGATCACCAGCCAGCTCAGCTGGACTTGCCGGAAGCCATTCGGACAGCTAGTGAACTCTATCCAGACACGGAGTTTATTCACTCCAATTTCAATGATTATCTGAATGCACTGCATCGTTCACTTGATTGTGAATTATCAACCGTCCAAGGGGAGCTTAGAAGTCAGCGAACAGATGGATGGGGAACATTAGTGAATACGGCTTCCTCCCGTATATATTTGAAGCAAATGAATCAGCAGGGTCAGACTTTGCTTGAGAAGGTTGCTGAGCCGTTATCTGCTTATGCTCATCAATTGGGACATGCGTATCCACATCACTTATTCACTTATGCATGGAAGACGCTCATGCAGAATCATCCGCATGATAGCATCTGTGGCTGTAGTGTGGATGAGGTACATCGTGAGATGGTAACGCGATTCGACAAGAGTCGTCACGTTACAGAATCTATTGTACAGAACAGTATGGAGTCGATCGCAAATCATGTGGATACATCATGCTTCGCTGAATACGGGGATCACGCATGTCCATTCATTGTGTTTAATACGACAGGCCTTGACCGCAGTGGGGTAGTTACGGTGGAGCTGGATATTGCTCGTATCTATTTCCGGGAAGGCGAAACGATCGAGAAGATGCGTAATCAGATGACATCGCTCGAGATTCATCCTCATCGCGTGATTGATCATGGTGGGCGTCAGCTAGAATATCAGCTAACCGATCTGGGGCTCCACTTCGGTTATGACTTGCCTGATGATAAATTTCGTCAGCCGTATTTCTCACGACGTGTTCGATTAGAGCTTCATGTCGAAGCAGTTCCTGCAAATGGTCATCAAGTTTATGCCTGGATGAAGGATGTAGTAGAGAGACCACATTCTGAAATAAAGGAAAGCTCGCTACTTCATGAACGGACGCTAGAGAATGAGTTTATTGCTGCACGGATTGAAGATAATGGCTCGATCACATTAACGGATAAGGCAAATGGTAAAGTATATCGCGGTCTCGGTATTTATGAGAATAGCGGCGATATCGGAAATGAATACATGTATTGTCAGCCGAAGAATACGAACGTATTGACGACAGAAGCGCTTATAGCTGATATTTCTATCGTATCCGATCAGCCATACGCATGTACGGTACAAATCGTTCATGATTGGGACATTCCAGTAAGTGCGGATGAATTGCTCGCAGCAGAGCAGCAAGGCATCGTGTGGTTCCCGAGTCGTCAGGCTGGACGTTCAACCGAAACCGTGAAGCTCCATATAACAACGACTGTAACGCTTGAGAAATATAGTAAGGGACTTCAAGTGAAGAGCTCCTTCGATAATCAAGCGAAGGATCATCGCATCAGAATGCTGTTCCCAACGGATCTCATCAGCGATGTGCATCAGGCGGATTCGATGTTTGAGATCGCAAAACGAAGCACAGAACCTTCGAGTGAGTGGACGAACCCAGACAATAGTCAACATCAGCAAGCGTTCGTTAGTGTGAAGGACGACGTGACGGGCTTAACCATCGCTAATAAAGGGTTGAATGAATACGAAGTGTTACGTGATGGACGGAATACGATTGCCGTTACATTGCTACGCTGCACAGGTGAGCTTGGAGATTGGGGCGTCTTCTACACACCAGAAGCACAATGTCTAGGTCCTGCTCAGGCGGAGCTCATGATTATTCCACATGGTTCTGCGGTAGCTGAAGAAGCGTATGCGCTTGCCTATCAATATCAAATACCATGGATGACTGTATCGACAGATATTCATAATGGTAGTCTTCAGCCGAAACATCAATGGTTGCAGGCGAGTGGAAATGACATGCAGCTCTCTTCCGTGAAGGTAGCTGAAGCAACGGGTGATCTTGCGATTCGTTGGTTCAACATGACCACTTCACCAACGACTTTAGCCTTCGAACCTCGTATGAACTATAGTCAGGCGTATAAAAGTAATATACTCGAATCACATGAGGAAGCGCTTACGGCCGATTCAAACGCTGTCATCCAGCTTGAAGTAAAGGCGGCCGAGATCGTAACTGTTGTTCTTAATAAATCGATATGAGCACCAAGTAGAGGAGAATAAAAGATGACTAACACAAAACCTTGGAAAATTTATGCAATTCATCATTCCCATACCGATATCGGCTACACAGAGCGTCAGGAGAAGATCCAACAATATCATGTAGACTTTATCCGGCAGGTGCTTCACATTTTGCGTGAAATTCAATCCGGTCGTCGACCTGAATGGGAGGGGTTTAAGTGGGTATGTGAAACGTTTTGGCCTATCGAAACCTTCCTGAGTCGGGCAACGGAGCAAGAAAAGGAAGAGTTCGTAGCCGGAGTTAAGCGTGGTGATATCGGCTTGTCCGGTACGTACTTGAATATGACGGAATTAATCGGCAAAGATTTGTTCACATCGATGATTGCCCGTGTACGAGATTTTGGATATTCCATTGAAGCTCCAATTACATCAGCGATGACTGCAGACATTAACGGCTTCAGCTGGGGGTATGGTCAGGCATTGTTAGATGCCGGTATTCATAATTTATCTACCTGCATTCATACCCATCACGGAATGTTTCCTTGCTGGAAGAAGCAGCAGCCTTTCTGGTGGGAAATGCCTTCCGGTGATCGCTTGCTGACCTGGAGTGGGGAGCATTATGTATTCGGTAATGATCTGGGGCTTGTACCTGGTATGGGCGGGAAATATACGATCAAAGATGAATTTGATATGAGTCATGGCGCTACATTCGAGATTGCTGAACAGCGTATACTTCGCTACATTGAGCGTTTGCAAGAGGATGGCTATGCCTTTAACTTCTTCCCGGCTATGTTCTCAGGGCTACCAACGGATAACAATCCACCGAATGCGGAGACGATGACCTTCATTCGTCAATGGAATGCGAAGCACGGCGAAAATATTGAGATTCAGATGGCAACTTTAGATGATTTCTTCGATGAAGTTCGTGCTCATGCACAGCAGCATGCGGAAGATATTCCTGTGTATCGTGGAGATTGGCCAGACTGGTGGACGGATGGCGTAGGTTCAACACCGAAGCATGTACAAGTATTCCGTGAAGCACAACGTGTATATCAAAAGGTTAGAAGGCTGGATCCGAACTGTGAAATCGTTACATCGGAGACGATGAAGGAGATGGAATATCAGTTAACGATGTTTGCTGAGCATACATGGGGCTATCATTCATCCATTTCCGAGCCTTGGAATCCGTTCGTTCAGGAATTAGGCTTGCGGAAGGAAGCCTTTGCTGCCAATGCAAGTACGATTGCGCATCGTGCGTTGTATGACATTCTTGAGGCGAAGGGCGATGCATTACTTGCTCCTGGGCGCCCTATGAAGTTTAAAATTCATAATCCATATCATTTCGTACAAGAAGATTATGCGCATCTCATTCTCGAAGGATGGTATCACGATGAGATCAAGAATGGCTTCGAGGTGCGTGATATTACGACGAATGAGGTCATTCCAGCACAGCTTCGTCTGGCATCTCGAGGTGTGATCGTAACGATTCCGGTAACATTGCAGCCAAATGAAGAGAGAGTACTTCAGATCTTCGCCGTGAAACCAAGTATCGGAACCGCTTTTATGAACGATTATTTAGCATCCGATCGCGTGATGGATCTGGATGTTACGCATGATGTGAAGAATTTCCGCATGACATCTTCCTATGTAGAAACTCCATTTGTACACATCACGTGGAAAAAGGGCGAAGGGATCACCTCGTGGGTCGATAAAACGACAGGAAAAGAGCTACTTCGAGCTGATCGCCAGCACGCAGCTTTTACGCCAGTCTATGATGTTACACCTGCAACGAAGGTTGGAGAAATGACCGAGGTGCGTCGTCTGATGGGCCGTAATCGGAAGGGACCGGATGCGATCGTTTCAACGGGCGAGTTAATTAGTGCGGAGCTCATTACGCAAGGTCCGGTGTATGGCATTATTCAATTGACCTATAAGGTGGATGGCTGTGAGCATTATTCCTTGTTCTTAACAGTATACGCGGATCGTCCACGTGTGGATGTGGCCGTACGTATGCATAAAGAGAGCGTATGGAAGCCTGAAAACTTATATGTTTCACTTCCTTTTGGTGGCTCATTATCAACGGATAAGTATGACTTATGGGTGGATAAGATGGATGCGTTGACACGGATGCGGAAGGATCAATTACCAGGCAGCTTAGCAGATTACACAGCGGTTGGAGAAGGAGCTGTATATGTTTCCGAATCGCAAGGCGTTGTGATCGCGATGCCAGACACTCCATTAATTCAGCTAGGTTCGCTAGAACATGGGTATCGATTGCTTAACGGTGATGAGAAGCTAGAGCAGGATCCAGCTCATTTGTACGCTTGGGTGATGAATAACTATTGGGAAACTAATTTCTCTGCGACATTGGGTGGTTTCTATGAATTTAGATATTTCATCACTTGGGGCGAGAACTATAGCAAACCGGATGCTTCCATGGATGCATGCCGTGGAATGAATGCTGGCATTCTAGCTTGGCGCCAACACTAGCTCAACAAAACTGGAGGTATATATCGAATGAAATATAAAAACCCTTCGTTATCTATTGCTGAGCGTGTTGCAGATTTGTTGGCCGAAATGACGCTGGAGGAGAAGCTTGGACAGCTTCTCCAGCCTTTTGGCTGGAAGACATATGTAAAAGGCGACGGAGATGTTCAGCTCACGGATACATTTAAAGACGCAATTGCGAATGGTGGAGTCGGTTCACTATATGGTGTGCTTCGAGCAGATCCATGGACAGAGGTTACACTTGAAACAGGCTTGTCCCTGCGTGAAGGGGCCGAGGTTACTAATCTTATTCAGCGATATGCAATGGAGCATACGCGACTGGGCATTCCAATTCTATTTGGTGAGGAATGCTCCCATGGACATATGGCCATAGGGAACACGGTGTTCCCTGTACCACTGACCATAGGAAGTAGCTGGAATACAGAGTTGTTCCGACAGGTTTGTCAAGCTGTAGCGGTAGAGACTCGTGCACAAGGGGGAGCAGCTACCTATTCTCCTGTATTGGACGTGACACGTGATCCGCGATGGGGGCGGACAGAGGAATGCTTTGGTGAAGATCCTTATTTGATTAGTGAAATGGCAATAGCTGCGGTGAAAGGGTTGCAAGGGGATTCGTTAAATACGGATCATACCATTCTTGCAACCTTGAAGCATTTTGTAGCTTATGGTAGTCCAGATGGTGGGCGTAATGCGGATACCGTACGTATGGGCATGCGTGAGCTGATGGAGAAGGATTTACTTCCTTTTCAGCGTGCGGTTGCGGCAGGAGCCAAATCCATTATGACGGCCTATAACGAAATTGATGGGGTACCTTGTACGTCTAGTAAAGAGCTGTTGACGCATATTTTACGTGACAAGTGGGGCTTTGACGGCTTCGTCATCACGGATTGTGGAGCGATGAGCCAGCTCAGACATGGTCATCAAATCTGTGAGACGGAAGAGGAAGCGGCCAGCCTAGCATTGAAAGCGGGCGTAGATATGGAGATGTCCGGTGAGACCTTTGGTCAATATCTACAATCTGCTCTTGATCAGCAATTGATCGCGGTGTCAGATCTAGATCTTGCGGTGGAGCGAATCTTGCGCTTGAAATTTGAATTAGGATTATTCGAACGTCCTTATGCGAATCCAGCGTTGGCAGAGCAGGTTATTGGTCAATCCTCTCATCGAGAATTGGCTCGGCAAGCTGCACGCGAAGGCATTGTGTTACTGAAGAATAAGGAACAGGCATTACCGTTATCTCCATCCCGTGGCAAGATCGCCGTGATTGGACCGAACGCGAACAATATGTATAACCAGTTAGGCGATTATACGTCACCGCAGGAGCGGGAGCAGATTGTTACCGTGTTGGATGGCGTTCGCGCGAAGTGTTCAGGCTTTAGTGAGGTTGTGTATGCACCAGGCTGTCGAGTGAAGGACCCATCTCGGGAAGGATTCGAAGCGGCGATCGCAGCTGCGGCTTCAGCAGAGACAATTATTGCTGTTGTAGGCGGATCGAGTGCACGTGATTTTGGAGAAGGTACGATTGATTTGAAGACTGGGGCTGCGGTCATTACCGATACGTTTATGCTAAGTGATATGGATTGTGGAGAAGGCTTTGATCGTGCCCAACTGAATTTATGTGGAGTACAGCTCGAGCTGTTGCAGGAGCTTCACAGTTTAGGCAAGAAGCTGATTGTTGTGTATATCAATGGTCGCCCAATTGTTGAGCCATGGATTGATGAACATGCTGATGCGATTGTGGAGGCATGGTACCCAGGGCAAGAGGGCGGTCATGCGATTGCGGATATCCTGTTTGGTGACTACAACCCATCAGGAAGATTAACGCTATCCATTCCGAAGCATCTGGGACAATTACCTGTGTACTATAATAAGAAGCGTTCGCGTGGGCATCGATATTTAGAGACGGATTTCCATCCGCAGTATGTATTTGGGTATGGGCTTAGCTACACGAGCTTTCACTATGACAATATACAATTGAATCAACCAAGTATTTCTGTTGAAGGTACGTGTACGGTTTCAGTGGATGTGATGAATACGGGTGATATGGCTGGACACGAGGTCGTGCAATTGTACATCAAGGACTGTGTTAGTTCGATATCACGCCCGGATAAGGAGCTGAAGGGCTTCTGTAAAATTTATTTGGAGCCTGGGGAGAAGCGTACCGTTCACTTTACTATTTCATCACAGGAGCTGCAATTTGTCTCAGCAGATTTAACGTGGATCGTCGAGCCGGGTCGATTTGAACTTTATACGGGCTCGAATGTAGAGCAAACATTGTCCATCGATTTACAGGTTGTACAATGAGTGCGATGAAGCGGACGAACGATCAGGGGGATTATTAATGATTAGAATACAACGGTTCATTCGAGAGTTATCTGAACGACAGTGGCTCGAATCGATCCCCATTAAAGACTGGGACGTACAAGCAACGGAATATATATTACCTGGTAAATATACCGAGGAACGTCCCTTTGTCGGAAGCGATGCTTTTGATTTATTCCCAAGCAAACAAGGTACAACGTATATGCTGCGAACGACGTTATCCATTCCGTACGAATGGGCTGATGACGCAGTAGGCTTATATTTCACCTCTGGATCAGGTGGAGAAGGACTGCTTCGTATTAACGGGCAGTCATTTCAGGGGTTGGATCGAAATCATCCATTTGTGAAGATACCAGCACGGGTTGGCAAACAAATCGAAGTGGAGATTGAACTGTTTGATGCTGTACCGGAGCCTGTGGATCCCTTAAATCAGCAAGCAACCATTCATGCACCCATTCGCAAGATTCATAGCACGCTAGTTTATGTGAACACAACAGTGCAGTCGTTGATGTATTCTGTGAGCGTCATTATGAATGGTGCGGAATTGCTACCAGCGTCAGATTTTCGTCGTACTCGCGTGATGGAAGCTCTATATACAGCTATGGATGCATTTACTTTGCTATCACAAGAGAAGATTGCAGGCGGTGCCGCAGCTTCAATTGAACACCACCTTGTCGAACAAATAAGACAGATCGGTGGCAATAGCGAAGGTGTCATCCATATGGTAGGACAATCTCATATTGATATTGCATGGCTGTGGCCATGTCGTGAGACAGTGCGTAAGACGAGTCGGACGTTCTCAACTGTAAATGCTTTAATGGATGAATTTCCTGAATATCGGTATGCACAAAGTCAGCCGTTACTCTTCGAGTATTTGAAGATGAATGATCCTGTCTTATATGAGCGTGTGAGAGAACGAATTCGTGAAGGTCGCTGGGAGCTCGTCGGTGGCATGTGGGTAGAGCCGGATCTCAATATACCAAGTGGTGAATCATTGATGCGGCAAATGCTCTACGGCCAACGATTTTATCAACAGGAATTTGGCAAGCGATCCTTTATAGAATGGTTACCGGATACGTTTGGTTATTGTGCCTCATTACCGCAAATTTTGAAGCATGGTGGCATGCGTTACTTCATGACGACGAAGCTGAATTGGAATGATACGAACCCATTTCCGTATGACTTGTTTTATTGGGTAGGCATTGACGGAACACCGCTGCTATCGTATTGCAACCATGGGGTGAACGAGGATACCCAGCCGAAGGATGTTCATGAACATTGGCAATCATATCGGGAGAAAGCTAACCATCCGGAACAAATGTTATTGTACGGACATGGGGATGGCGGTGGCGGTGTCACGCGGGAAATGCTCGAATACATTCATCGCTCCGATCTCATGATCGGTCAGCCCACCTCTCAATTTAGTAGCGCGGAGGCATTCTTCACGGGTGTTTCGGAAGCGAATCCAAATTTACCGAGCTGGCATGGTGATCTGTATCTTGAATTACATCGAGGTACGTATACGACACATGGGCGTAACAAACGTAATAATCGGAAGGCTGAGGTTCTGTATCGTGAAGCAGAGTTATGGTCTACGTTGGCCCGATCATCGCTGAGCGTAGAACAAGCAACGACGTTACAGCAGGATTTACATGAGGGATGGAAGTTGATTTTATTAAATCAGTTCCATGATATTATTCCGGGTTCTGCCATTACAGAAACGTATGAGACATCGATGAAAGAGTATGTGGAAGTATTCGAGCGTGGGACAGCAAGCTTACAGACCGGGATGGCAGCCATTGCAACAAATATTCAGATCCAAGGGACGATGGAAGGAACACCGTTCCTTGTATTGAATAGTTTGGGCTGGAGCCGTGATTGTGTATTAGAGCTGACTACCCAGGATCTTATCGATCAAGGTGTTACGAATATTGAATGGCATCGCTTATCGATCGTGACTACGGATGGAGAATCATTGGATTATGAAGTTAGTACCTATGGAACGACCAAGATCCTTCGAATTCGTGTACCGAATGTTCCGGCAATGGGCTACAATACGATTCTAGTACGTGAAAATGAAGTAACTGTAGTGCCAGAATCGCCGAAAGTATTACCAGCGCTGCTTGATGTGTGGGAGACAGCCTACTATTGTATACGCTTCAATGAACAAGGAGAAATAATAAGCTTATACGATAAACAAGCGAATCGTGAGATTGTGAAGGCGGGTGAACGGGCGAATCAGTTTCATTTCTTCCATGATCGTCCGACGCTATGGGATGCGTGGGACATTGATCCGCGCTATGAGCAACAGTCTGCTGGAGAGGCATTTCTGTTAGAGAAGAAGCTAATCAGCTCAGGAGCTGTTGCTGATGTTATAGGCTTCCGTTGGCGTATAGGACAATCCACGATTGAGCAGGAGATGGTTCTATATCATCATCATGCTCGCATTGAGTTTAGAACAAAGGTGGATTGGCAGGAAGCTCATAAGCTGCTGAAGGTGGGCTTCCCACTCGATGTTGTAACAAGTCGAGCCACTTATGAAATACCGTTCGGTGCTTTAGAGCGGAATACACATCGCAATACAAGCTGGGATCAAGCGCAATATGAAGTATGTGGTCATCGCTTCGCTGATGTGTCTGAGCATAGCTATGGTGTCAGTGTGCTGAATGATTGTAAGTATGGTTATGATACCCAAGGAAGTACGATTCGTCTTTCCTTGCTACGTGCGCCAAGATGGCCGGATATATCGGCAGATCAGGGATATCATGAGTTCACCTATGCACTGTATCCACATGCCGGCGATTGGCGCCAAGGACACACACTTCGAGCAGCAGCAGAGCTGAATCATCCACCTGCTTATATTGCAGCATCCACCGTAGATGCTACAGAGCTACAGAGCACGAATGTATGGGATCGATGTTGTTCATTGCTTCCTTTTACAAGTGAGCATGTTGTCTTGGAGACGGTCAAATGGGCTGAGGATGACGATGGCATCATTCTTCGTATGTATGAATCCGCTGGAGGTCGTGAGACGATCGAGCTGAAGTGGCCGTATCCACATCAAGCGGTGTATGTATCGAATGCCTTGGAAGAAGAAGTCATGTTAATGGACAGCTGGCAACTGACCTTTACACCTTATGAAATAAAAACGATCAAGATTAAGACTGTATAGTCAAAATTGGATGAATCCTGCATCTGAAAGACATAGGAAGACGACTACGGTTCGTTCTCTTCCTATGTCCATTTCGGTATGATTTTGACGCTAGGCATCCATCAATATATGCTCGGAGGTTGAATTAGCATGATCATGGCAACATCAGTACTAAACAATTCGACAGCATGGAAAAGACCTACAATAATTACGAAGCCTACCTATACTTCGGGCACGAAAGATCCGGTGATATGTCTCAATACATGTCTTGAGAATCAATGGTATTTCAGTATGAATACACTCTCAATGGACCATATTGAGGCACAAAATCTCGATTCTTATGATTGGCATGAAATCATTGTTCCTGGTGAAGTCGTAATGCAAGGCTTTAATATCGAGAATGACACTCCTTACTACTACAAAACTTCTTTTGTGATTCCAGAAGATTACGATGGAAAGCATGTAATATTAAGGTTCCATGGTATATATTCCAAAGCTAAAGTATGGATAAACGGCTTCTATAACCGTGATCATCTGGGTGGATTTACGACATGGGATTGTAATATTACGGATCAGATCCACGCTGGGCAAGCTACTACTGTAATCGTTGAATTCATCGATGATATTTGGGACCCTTCAATTGGTAGCAAATACGCTCATCATAATATAGGTGGGATTCTAAGGTCGATTGAGCTTATTGCAGTACCCAAAGCGCATCTTACTAGATTTCATTATGACATTGAATTTGACACCGCTTACAATAACGCGTTTTTGCATGTATCATTAGGTGCCGAACTGAATCAAGCTAATGCTGCTTATGTTCAATTGGAGCTAACAGACCAACAACAATCCCTCGTAACACTTGAAGAGCACTCTATCTTTTTTGAGCCTGAGCAACAACACCTCGATATATCCTTCAACATTCAACACCCAAAGAAATGGAATGCTGAGCAGCCCTATCTATACACCCTACATGCCAAGTTATTTGACGATGAGCATCAATTGATCGAGCAAGCTGAAGTACAGGTTGGATTCCGACAAATCTGCTTCGCAGGAAAGAACGGGACAGATCCGAAAGAAATCTACATTAATGGAGAACGAATTAAATTAAGAGGCACATGCCGCCATAGTATCCATCCAAAGCTCGGTAGAACAACAACACCAGAAATGGATATACAGGATGTCATATTGCTACGAGAGCAAAATGTTAACTACGTACGAACCTCCCACTATCCACCATCGGAGGAGTTTCTTGCGGCGTGCGATGAGCTTGGCATGTATGTAGAGGAAGAAACAGCCGTTAACTTCCAGTATGCAAATGGACCTGGACCATGGCGGGATGACGAACCATGGTATATGAATCAATTAGCAGAAATGATAGAACGTGATCGTTCTCATCCTAGCGTCATAATATGGTCCTTAGCTAATGAGAGTGGCTGGCGCGCTAATGAGGAAGGGGATAAATTCAGAAGACAGCTGCAGTACGTTCAGCAAGAGGAGACGACTCGGCCAACTAAATTCAGTTATCCGTTCTTAGTTGAGGATGGCAGTACAACCGATATTTACAGCGCACATTATATTGATTATACAAATGATATGGATTACCACTTAGTTACTTATGGGGTGTCTGAGAAAGATATCGTAATTAACTATTCTTCTCCTGTTATTCACGATGAATATGCACATATCGCTTGCTATAACATCGAGGAACTTGAACGAGACAATAACGTACGCAACTTCTGGGGAGAGAGTGTATATAAGATATGGGAGAAGATTGTCAATACGCATGGTGCGCTTGGTGGTGCATTGTGGGCTAATATTGATGATATATTCTTCCTGCCTGATGGTGTCCCCGAACGACATCAACAGCATTCAATTGGTACTGCCGCAGGATACGGAGAATGGGGTAATATGAGTGATGTCTGGCGCAGACATAAGCCTGAATATTGGATGACTAAGAAAGCCTACTCCCCAATTCGGATTAAGGAAGGCACCGTTGGGAATCCAGGATATGCCCCACTCATCATCTCAATTAGTAACTGGTTCAATCACACTAACCTGAATGAGGTGAACATTGGCTACAGCATTCACGTGGATGGGCAAATTATTCCTCAACCGTCTTTCTATGGACCTGATATTAAGCCATACTCAAGTGGGCAACTCGAACTTCCAGCACGAGATTGGAGCGATCGAGAGCGCATACATTTACAGTTTCAAACATCGGATGGGATAGTCGTAGATGAATATCTGCTCCCAATTGCAACAAGACAGTTCATATTCTGTGATGCCCAGTATGAAGCATTAAAGGTCGAAGAAACGGATGAGCAATATCTCATTCGTAACAACATGGTTTCTTTCACATATTGCAAAGAATCAGCGATGCTCTCTCAAGCAACTTTCCAAAACCGAGTCATACTTACAGGTGGCCCGCATTTGAATTTGACTGGTGTCGAGCTTGGTAATTGGATTCCAGGTTCCATTCATGTAGAAACTTGCGAGAATGACCAGCAGATTGTAGTCACAACTACTGGTCATTACACACTAGGCATAAAAGTTTTATTTGTTCAGAAGCTGTTCGCAAGTGGTAAATTTGAAATTCGCTATACGGTGGACAATGTTGAACTTGAGCTTGAGATACAAGAACTTGGTGTAGCAATCGATATGCCTGAGCACATCGATTATGTGGAATGGCAGAAATCAGGACGATTCAGTGTTTATCCTGAGAATCATATAGGGAGACTTACCGGCCGTGCCAACCGGGTTCGTAAAGCTAGTGATGAACAACCAGATGTTTACGGAGAGCAACCTGCGTGGGAATGGAAAGACGATATGCGCAACTATTATTTGGAACGTAAAGACGATTCTACTAAAGGAATAGTTACTAATGATTTCCAAACGATGCGAGAGTATATTCACTTCTATGCTGTTGGCCTAGCAGATACGGACGCCACTCTACGCGTAGAATCCAACGGAAACGAGGCTGCTCGAATAGCTTATATGTATCAACCGCCTACATTAGTTAGTTATGCGGATACCGATTCATTAACCATTAAGGGTGAATGGCAGCACCTACAAGATTCAAAAGCTATCATAGGTACGGTGTGGCATTCGAATACTCCGGGATCTACCATTGAATTCTCATTTTACGGTACAGGCGTTCAGTTCATGTATAAGAAACATAAAACTGGTGGAACGATGCATGTTCACGTAGATGATCAGCCCAAGCATATCATTGGTACACATAGTGATATTGGTATGCCACTGTACCAACAACGATTTACTTGCAGAGAACTTCCACTCGCGTACCATAAGATTACCATTGGAGTCCCCTTCGATTACGAGGGAGCGGAAGTTGTCATCGAGGCATTCGAAATTCTGAATGATACCATTCCTGCAAAAATCATAGCACAGCTTATTATCAATCAAGCCTGGTATTACCCAGCGTTAGGCTGGGGGAACTATTGCGGAGAACCAATCCGTATTGAATCAGGTTATTCGCAAATGACTACGTTCAGAATGACTAATAATCCTCAAATGATTATAGAGTACGGTAAATAACGTATGATAGTATGAAAGGTGGGCTACTCAAATAATGGGTAGCCCACCTTCCATTTTTTATGAGAATAATTGATCAATACCTTTGAACGTATTCTCTATAACATGCTCAGATGTATAAATAGATAGATGATGTGGTAGTAGTCCCTGTTCGAGCGGAGGTCCAAATACATCAAAACTTTTCGCGATTTGTCCGCCAAGCACGAGTCGCTGTGCTCCAAAGCCCACGATATAGGGATCAAGCATCTCAGCTAGACACGAACCAAATTCTTCGAATACTTGTTTATAGGCGAGGTTTCCCTGTCTTGCCAGATCAGCGAGCTCCTTCACATCCATGCCTTCTATCCAAAATCCACGTTCCTGTGCGGCATGTAGAATACCAGGACGGGAGAACACTTCATCGATCATTGTATGGCGATAAGGCTTATTATAGAGCTCTCCATTACGAGGAACTCCCTCACCCTCAATTCGGATTTTTCCTTGATCAATGAAAGCAGAGCCCAGCCCTGTGCCGAGTGTTAAAGAGATAAAACGTTCTTGTGGAACACTGCAGCAGATAAATCGTTCGATAATGTTGTTCCAAACATATATTGGTATTGCATGATCGTCATGAATTGCTGGAGCGTAGTGCTGGCATCCTCACTTGCAAGCGAAGGGACTTGGAATTGAGAAGCTTGAATGGAGCAGCCATTCATGACGAGACTGGACTTGATAAAGGTCCCGCCAACGTCGAGTGCGATAACGAATTTAGTCTTCAAGGAAGCTCACATCCCAAGATTTGGATACCACAGTTTTTATGAGCGTACAAGGCTGGCTACCTAAATTCTCAACTCGATAGGCACCGAATGCAGCAGGCAGGATATAGGACTCCGCATACCGGAATTCGACTGATACGGATTCATTGTCGCAGGATATAATTCTCACCTTCTACGAGATTGAACATGACCATTTGGTGATCCGTATGATCTTCCCATTTATCAGTTAAATGTAATCGGTGTACATAGAAAAGTAGATCCTCTCGTTGACCAAGTTCCACCATTTCGTTGCGACCTTGGGATTGTAATAGTACGGGCTTAGCGATTAAATTCTCCTGCACCCACGCTGTTTTCTTATAGAAATCAATATTCGGAAAGGCGTGATCAATATTAATCGGACGAGGTTTACCATCCATTCCTTTGCGCAAGAAATCATAGATTTTAAACGTAAACCACCATGTTGTTGATGAAATCTCGAGGACAAGATTATTTTTTCCTGATGCATGCATTGTACCTGTTGGAATGAGGAATAGGTCGCCTTTTTCAGCTTCAAACTCGTTTACATAGTCTTTTAATGGGATAGGAATAGCCGTTTCCTGCGCTGTCTTCACCGCTTGATAGAAATTTTCTTCGGTGCAGGTATCCGTTAATCCCAAATAGACATGGGATGTTCCTTGCTTCTCCATAATGTAATAGGATTCTTGCTGCTCCATAAATTCATTAAATTCACTTCGAATATACGATTGCTTAGGATGGACTTGGCAAGATAAATTGTCACCCTCTATCGTATCCAATTAGTCGAAGCGAATCGGGAAGTAATCTCCGAATAATTGAACGTTGCGTTCGCCGAGAATGGCAAGATACTCATAATGCATCACAGTAAGGAAGGGGATTTCGATGTACTCACCTTGATATTCCAGAATAATAGAGTTCTTCGGTGCGATCGCTACATATATAGTAACATGCCTGTTGTTTAACCATTCTTAAAGCTTTCAATAAACTTGGAAGCTAGTGATGATAAGTATTTATCCTTGATCCAGACGGCGGCGACCCGCGTGCGAAGCGACTCACTACTGATTTCTTTATAGATCAAATTACGATTACTCGTTAATTCGAAAGCGGATTTGGGGATAATTCCGATGCCAAGACCAGCATTTGCCCAGAGCAGTGTTGTTCGCGCATCATCATTCATACAGAAAATTAGCGGATCAAAACCATTCTCAAGACAGGTTTCCCGGATAAGCTGCTCAAAACGGCGGTAGATAATGAGCGGCTTATCTTTTAACTCACCGATCTCAACGAAGTTTTCATCTGTTTTCCAGTCATACTCTGGAGTCATTACGGCAATCATAGGCTCAGCTTGTGTGTAAAGACATTCTAAATTTGTAGCATTAAAGGGTGTCCGGACAATGCCAATCTCGACAATGCCCTTGTTCAAAAGGTCGATGATTCTGAAGGTATTCCCTTCATGGATTTCAAATTTAACGCCTTGATACGTTTTGTGAAACTCACATAGTCGATCTTGGAGAAGGGTCGCTCCTGAGGAAGAGACAGTGCCAATGGCGAGAGTTCCTTTTAAGCCTTTGACAAAATCATTGAGCTCCCGGGCAGTGGAATCAGCTAGCTCCAGAATTTGTTGAGCCCGGTCACGCAAAATGGCTCCTGCTTCGGTAAGTTGTACACTGCGCGGACCTCGATCTACAAGCTTGACGCCTAGTTCTTCCTCAAGCAGCTTAAGCTGTTGACTGAGCGGAGGCTGAGCCATTTGCAGCTTTCTGGCTGCAGAAGTAATCTGCCCTTCCTCAGCGATAGCCATAAAATATTTAAGCTGTCTAATATCCATAAAAAGAATCCTCCGAACTTGAGATATGTTAATCGTATGGGAGCGATACGAATCAAATATTATTAATATGTGAGTAGATATGCCATAATCATAACTGTTATTATACATATTTCAAGTGCTTAAATACTTCTTATGTTGGGTGTGGATGACGTTGTTTAAAATTGCAGTCTATTTAAAACCGTACAAAAAAGAAGCCATCATCGGTCCAATCTTCAAGCTGATGGAAGCGATTCTGGAGCTGATTTTGCCTACCATTGTCGCGTTAATCATCAATAACGGGGTAGGAAATCATGACAGTGCTTATGTATACCGTATGGGTGGCCTGATGGTGCTGATGTCTCTGCTTGGCTTCGGTTGCTCCATGGTGTGCCAATACTATGCAGCACGAGCATCTCAGGGATTCGGCACGACGCTTCGTAATAAAATGTTCAAACATATTACATCTTTATCGTACGCTGAGCTGGATAAGTTCGGTACGCCTACGCTGATTAACAGAATTACCAATGACGTAAACCAGCTGCAGATTGCAGTGGCTATGCTGATTCGCCTTGTTATTCGTGCGCCGTTTATCTGCATCGGGGCTATCATAATGTCCATGATTTTGGATTTTAGATTATCGCTGATTTTAATAGCGGCAACGCCGATTTTTGGCATTATATTATATTTTATTATCACTCGAAGTGCACCTTTGTATCGAAAATACCAGCAGAAGCTGGATGCCCTTGCGCTCGTTCTTAGTGAGAATTTGTCGGGGATTCGAGTCATTCGTGCTTTTGCGAAGAGACGTACGGAAAAAGAACGTTTTGATGCCTCATCTGAGGATTTAACCACTACAGCGATCCGGGTCTCGCGGATTTCCGCTTTACTTGGACCTATGACGACACTTGTAGTAAACGCGGCGATCATAGCTATTTTATGGGTAGGTGGAATTCACATTGATGGGGGGCGATTGTCTCAAGGTGAGATCATTGCCTTTATCAATTACGTCACTCAAATCTTGCTGGCACTTATAGTGGTCTCCAACTTGGTCATTATTTTTACAAAAGCCTCATCTTCTGCCAATCGTGTGAATGAAGTGCTGAGTGTCAAAGCATCCGTGTCCGAGGACGGGAATGTTGTGATGACTGAACCTGATCATACCGCTCCTGTCATATCATTCGATCATGTATCGTTTGGTTATAATACAACAGGAGAATTGGCATTAGAGGATATTTCGGTAGTCATTAACCGCGGAGAAACTGTGGGGCTGATTGGCAGTACGGGTTCTGGTAAATCTACTTTCGTGAACTTAATTCCACGTTTTTATGATGCAGTGCAAGGTGAAGTTAAAGTGGATGGAGTGAATGTCAGAGATTATAAGCTGCATCAGCTTCGAGAGAAAATAGGGATTGTGCCGCAAAAAGCAGTGTTGTTTACAGGAACCATCGCTGAGAATATTCGTTGGGGTAAGGAAGACGCAAACGAGGAAGAAATCATGCAAGCAGCCTTTGTTGCTCAGGCGGAAGAGTTTATTCGTAAATTGCCAGAAGGATTGAATACGCAGGTATCACGTGGCGGACTTAATTTATCCGGGGGGCAAAAGCAGCGCTTGACCATAGCTCGTGCAGTGGTAGGTAAGCCGTCGATTCTAATTCTGGATGACTCCTCCAGTGCGCTGGATTTCGCTACTGATGCGGCTCTACGTAAAGCGCTCAAAGAGAGCAGCCAGCAAATGACCGTACTCGTTGTCTCGCAGAGGGTGAGCACTGTAAGGCAAGCGGATAAAATTATGGTATTTGAGGAAGGGCGGATCGCCGGTGTCGGAACCCATGAGGAGCTGATGCGTGGTTGTGAAGTGTACAAAGAAATCTGCCTGTCCCAGCTATCGAGTGAGGAGTCGGGCCAATGAACAAAAACAACATTTGGAAAAGACTAATTGTATATACAGGACATTATAGAAAAATAGCTATTGGGGCAGTTATATGCGCGTTACTCAGTGTGATCGCCAGTCTAATCGGACCACTACTTATCGGTAAAGCCATTGATTTTATGATCGGACCGGGAGAGGTGGATTTTGACGCCGTACTTAGACTGCTTTTGATTCTGGCAGCGGTATATATTGTCGGCAGCTTTTTCGGATGGCTCCTTACCTATCTGACGAATCGAATCGCCTACCGGACTGTATATGACTTACGGCGGGAGCTTTTTGATAAATTAAATGTTTTGCCTTTAAAATTTCACGACAACCACCCGCAAGGAGACAGTATCAGCCGGTTTGTTAACGATATGGATGCCGTCTCTGATGGACTGCTGCAAGGTTTCTCCACACTGCTTACAGGGATCATCACCATTGTTGGGGCAATTGTGCTTATGTTGTACATCAGTCCTCTGATGACCTTAGTAGTTCTTCTGTCAGCACCCGCCACCTTTTTTGTGGCCAGATTTATTACGATGCGCTCTCAAAAGATGTTTAAAGAGCAGGCGAAGATTCTCGGTGGTCTCAATGGCTATGTGGAGGAAATGATCGGCGGGCAAAAAGTAGTCACCGCTTATCATTATGAAGAACGTGCAATGTCTCAGTTTGAAGAACAAAACGAGACGTTATATCAGACTGGTGTGAAGTCACAATTTTATGGCTCCTTATCCAATCCGACAACGCGGCTAGTAAATAACGTTACGTTCTCAGTTATAGCTATGATCGGTAGTGTTATGGTAATTCGGGGTCATTTCACGGTAGGGGATCTGTCCAGTTTCTTGATCTTCTCCAACTTGTTCGCTAAGCCGTTTAATGAAATAACAGGTGTGATTACACAGCTTCAATCGGCAACTGCCTCTGCGCAGCGGATCTTCGCCATTCTCGATCTAACACCAGAACCCGCTGATTCTAAGGGCGCCAAAATCATGAGTACAAGTCAAGGAACCATTACCTTCGAAAAAGTATCATTTGCTTATAATCCAAAACGTCCCTTGATTAACGATTTCAGTCTAGAAGTGAAGCCCGGTACCCGAGTTGCGATTGTAGGTCAGACTGGAGCAGGGAAGACGACGCTGGTAAACCTGCTCATGCGTTTCTACGATGTGGACCGTGGGTCCATCAAGATTGATGGTGTGGATATTAAGACCATTACACGTGACAGTCTGCGACGTAATTTTGGGATGGTGCTGCAGGATACTTGGCTCTTTGGGGGCACGATCAGAGATAATATTGCTTACGGAAAACCTGGGGCTACAGAGGAGGAAATCATCGCTGCTGCTAAAGCTGCTAATGCTCATAGCTTCATTAAACGTCTGCCTGAAGGGTATGATACGAAGATCAGTGGCTCAGGGGATAATCTCTCCCAAGGACAGAAGCAGTTACTTACCATTGCACGAGTAATGCTTGTAGATCCGCCTATGCTCATCTTAGACGAGGCTACAAGCAGTATTGATACATTAACTGAGGTACGGATTCAGAAAGCTTTTCTGACTATGATCGCTGGTCGGACCAGCTTTGTGATTGCCCACCGATTGTCAACGATTCGAGAGTCGGATCTTATTCTTTTTATGAAGGATGGAGACATTGTGGAGAGTGGTGCGCATGATCAACTCCTAGCCAGCGGTGGATATTACGCCAGATTATATAACAGTCAGTTCGCCTCAGCGTAGACTTTGTGAGGAAAAAGAAGTGTTCGACCCTATTTGGGGTGAGGATGCTTCTTTTTTGTCAGTAGCATGGCATTTACTGTCCCGTAAATGAAACCTCAGGTGGTTCCCTTCGTATCCTTAAATATGCAAATATTAGGGAGGGAATTCATTACAATGTCAATGTTTAAACGAATGCTCGCGAGTGCCGGAATTGGAGCGGCTAAAGTAGATCTCATGCTCCATCAAGATTTCGTGAACGCAGGTGATACGATCAGTGGTACCGTTCGAATTCAAGGTGGCCGAGTGGATCAGGAGGTCGATGACGTCTACGCATTCGTTAAGACACGTTACTTGAAAGAGCTGAACGATAAGAAGATGGAAGTGGAAGCGACGGTATCCAAATTCCTGTTAGCAAGTAAATTCAAAGTAGTGGCGGAGCAGGTCTATGAATTTCCTGTCTCATTCCAGCTTCCGGCGATAACGCCAGTGACGTTAGGTAGATCGCCGGTTTGGATTCAAACCGGACTTGATATTAAAGAGGCAATTGATCCGAAGGATCAGGATTATCTTCAAGTAGGCCCTCATCCATATTGTGCTATTATTTTGGATGCGATGAATAAGCTCGGGTTCCATATTCGTGAAGTGACTTGTGAATATGCACCGCGTTACGGCAGGATCAATGGGTTAGATTTTGTTCAAGAATTTGAATTCGTTCCCCCCTCACAGTTCCGGAATCAACTAGACGAATTAGAAATCGTTTTCTTTCCAAATGAGGATGGCATTGAGTTGCTCCTACAGATTGATCGTAAGGCGCGTGGTTTAGCTGGTTTGTTCGCCGATGCGCTTGATACAGATGAGAGCTTTGTGAAAATACGCTTTGATCACAATCAACTTGCTTACGGAGTTGACTCTGTAGCTGATCAACTGCTCGCAACGATCCATAAGTACGTATAAACAGGATTATAAAAGAGAGGGGAGAACCCCTTTCTTTTTCGTTTTTATAAAGAAAAATTTATTTATATGAAGGAATGAACTAAATGGACAGGATAAACGTACTATAGTAAAACTATCCTAATAACGTATGAAACGGTAGACATTGATTGCATGATGAAAGTTACTAATACGAATACGAACGGAGAGGGAGTGCCAAGATGCTGACAATAAAGCATTTTACCAAGAGCTATAAGGGCGGTAAGAAGGCAGTGAATGACTTGAACTTAGTGGTCGAGAAAGGCGATATTTATGGCTTTATCGGTCATAACGGCGCGGGGAAAACAACGACGATTCGGGCAGTAGTAGGTGTTCTTGATTTTGAAGAGGGGGATATCGAAATAGGTGGACATTCCATCAAAAAAGATCCTTTAGCCTGCAAAGCGATCACTGCGTATATTCCAGATAATCCAGATCTATACGATCATCTGACCGGCATTCAATACTTGAATTTTATTGGTGATCTTTTTAGTGTATCGAAAGCAGATCGGGAGTTGTTGATAAAGAAATATGGTGATGAATTTGAGATTACATCTCATTTGGGGGATTTAATCTCCTCGTATTCTCATGGTATGAAGCAGAAGCTCGCGATCATCTCAGCACTGATACATAAACCGAAGCTGTTAGTTCTGGATGAGCCCTTTGTGGGACTTGATCCAAAAGCGGCACACACGCTTAAAAAAATCATGACGGAGATTTGCAGTCAGGGCAGTGCGATCTTTTTTTCAACGCATGTACTGGATGTAGCGGAGAAGCTCTGTAATAAGATTGCCATTATCAAAGCGGGAGAATTGATTACGCATGGGAAAACAGAAGAGGTGAAGGGTGACAGCAGCCTTGAAGATGTATTTTTGGAGTTGATTAAGCATGATTAATATCTGGAGATTGATGAAGATTCAGCTGATCTCTTCCTTTGGGTTAAATAAAGCTTTGCACACACGTGATGTGAAAGAAAGACAAAAAATGCTGTGGCTGACCATCGGGATCCTAATTGGAATTGTTATGATGGCTGTGGTTTCATTTGGTTATAGCTATATGATAGCAGAGACCCTTGAACAGATTGGCCGGCCAGAGCTGCTCCTTGCGATAATGATGGCAGTTACTTGCTTAATCGGATTTTTTACAACGATCTATAAGGCTAGTGGTGTATTATTTGGCTCCAAAGACTACGATCTCGTAATGTCGCTGCCAATCAAAACGAGTCATATTGTAGCAAGTCGGGTGGCTCAGCTTTATGTGTTAAACCTATTCTTCTCTTTGATGGTGATGGTACCTGCAGGCATTGTTTATGCTATAAAGGTGAATCCCGGCGTACTATATTATTTGTATTTTTTGATTACACTGTTATTTATTCCATTAGTGCCGATCATAGCTGCAACGATTATAGGTGCTCTGATCAGCTGGGTTTCCTCAAGATTTAAAGGAAGTCGTATAATAACGCTCATCCTAACTTTTGTTGTAATTATTGCTATAATTGTTGGTTCAGGTCAAATAAATGGTAACAATCCACAATTACTTGCGGATATGAGCGCTCAAATTGCTGATCAAATATACAACTTGTATCCTTTGACGCTTATGTATGTAAATGCGGTTTGCTCGTTTCAGTTTGATTCCTTAGTATTGTTTATTGGATTTTCGCTGATTTCTTTTATGCTGTTTACCATCGTGCTTGGTAGCAAATATAAAGCGATCCACACAGGTCTTACGACTTCTTTTTCAAAAAATAAATATCAAATGAAATCACTTGCAGTATCCTCACCGCTTTATACATTGTATAAAAAAGAGCTGCGTCGCTATTTTAGTTCTTCTATCTATGTACTTAACACGAGTATAGGCATGGTAATGTTACTTGTATTGGCGATCGCCTTACTGTTCGTTAGTGCAGAGCAACTAGGACAACTCGTTGAGATACCAGAGCTTTCAAATTATCTGAATCGACTGGCTCCACTGTTTGTTTCCGTTTTTGTAACTTTAAGCTGTACGACATCCAGTTCTATATCGCTCGAAGGTAATAATATTTGGATTTTAAAAAGCGCACCTGTGCCGACATTAACGATATTGCTAAGTAAAATTGCAGTGAATCTTACGATTACCGTGCCGATTGCGGTTGTAAGTAGTGTGCTCCTTATGATATCCCTAGGTACGGGATGGGTGGAAAGCTTGCTATTATTGGTTATTCCGGTCCTTTATGCTTGTCTTACTGCAATGACTGGTGTACTCGTTAACTTGAAGTTACCTAAACTGGAGTGGACAAATGAAGTATCGGTAGTCAAACAAAGCGCATCCGTCTTAGTGGCGATGTTGATAGGGTTTATAAGCTTACTGATTCCATTTGGTTTGAGTCTGCTGCTATCTGATCTGAATGGCAATCTCGTATTGTTAGGGATTGGATTACTAATAATAGTGGTTTGTGGTGCGATGTATCGATATATTCAATCCAAAGGGGAGCTTTTATTTCGGGCTCTTTAAATCATAGGGGGATCCTAAAAGTCGTAACGGCTAGTGGGATGCCCTATTTTTTTTGCGCTCTACCAATATTTTAGCAGTGTTTATAGCTTCTATCCTTGGTATAATTCGAAGATTATATCCGAGGAGGATCATCTCGTGAACAATAGATTTGGTAGATTTGTAATTACGATACTTGTAGTAGTGCTTGTAGCTGGAGTATTTATTCAACATATATCGGCTGATGATGAGGCGCCTTTTAAGGATATAGATACTAGTTATGCTAAAAATGAAATTATAGATTTGTATCACCGCAACATATTAACCGGCACAACGGCGACAAGCTTCTCACCTACTAAATCGATTACTAGAGCGGAATTCATTACGGTTCTTGACCGTCTGCTAAAGCTTGATCCGGCAGTCAGTCCAGTATCTCCTTATACAGATGTAGCTAAAAAAGCTTGGTATTACGGCTGGATACAGGCAGCTGTTCAGCTTGAACTGGCTAACGGCACATCGGCAACTACTTTCACGCCAGCAAAAGCAGTTACCAGGCAGGAAGCGGCTGTATGGATGGCCAAAGCTTTAAAGCAAACAAACCATACTCATGCTCTAACTTCGTTCAATGATCGAAATGAAATTGCTAGCTGGGCAAGATCAGCTGTTGCAACTGTAAATGATCTAGGTTTAATGAAGGGGGATAATCGCAAGAATTTCCGACCCTCTGATCCTATAACTAGACAGGAAACGGCCGTCCTCATTGACCGAGTGCTGCAAAATGAGAGTTGGGCAGCAGAACTCGATGATGAGCCGGAGGATCGAATCGTTATAGGCTGGCAATATGGGCAGACGACGGCACAATATGAGAATACGGTTCTGAAATCCAACGTTAACACCTTATCACCACGGTGGTATTATGTAGGAAAAACAGGTGCAGTAACGGATTCAACGGATACTTCGCTGATCACATGGGCAAAGAAGAATAATAAGAAAATATGGGCGATGGTAGGCAATCGATCGGATCAAGAAGCGACCCATCAAATGTTGTCGAGTGTAACCACAAGGAATACTGCAGTAAATCAATTAGTAGCTTTAGTGAGTAAATATAGATTAGATGGACTAAACATTGATTTTGAAAATGTAGCGCCTGACGATCGTGAGTATTTGACCTCGTTCATTACATTATTAGCTGAGAAAATGCATGCTCTTAACGCGAAGCTATCAATAGACGTCTCTCCTGATCTTGGAACAGATTGGACAGATGCTTTTGACTACGCTGCACTAGGAAAGCAAGTGAACTATATGGTGATGATGGGTTATGACGAACATTATGACGGGAGTAAGCTTCCAGGGCCCAATGCTTCTATTCCTTTTGATCAACATGCAGTGGATACTGTACTAAAGGACGTACCCAGCCATAAGGTTATATTGGCACTGCCTTTATATAATCGTGATTGGATATTGAATCAGAATGGTACGGTTTCGTCTTCAAAGTATATCTCGCTTCCGGAGCAAAATCAGATTATTAGTAGCTATGGAATGAAGCCCGTATGGAATGAGACTTTAGGACAATATGTTGCCAACTATTCAAAGCAGTCCATAAAACACACGATCTGGATTGAGGATGGCCGTTCATTAATAGCAAAATACGATTTAAGCGTTAAGAACAATCTAGCCGGAATTGCTTATTGGTATATAGGTGGGGAAAGCGCAGATATATGGTCTAGCGTAAGTAATGCAGAGAAATTTTACGATTATACCTTTTAAAAAGAAAGACTGGATGCATATAGCTATCTTGCTATGGCATTCAGTCTTTTTATTTAGTTATCACAGCGCAACAACTGCGCGTTACGGTGAAAGCTCTTGGCACGCAACATATACACTAAATATATATATTTGAGGAATTATAAGTCATAATCATCCATATAAAAGTTACATTTTTCACTAGTATGAAATAATTAATAAATGCTATATTCTTCTTGATCAATTATACATATGGAGGAATTCAAAGGATGCCATCAATTACAGAAACAATTCAACTGATCGAATCAAAAGAATTTCAAAGAACACTAGAAAGTCTGTATGGTGATGTTCCATCTATCATTAACGATCAAAAGCAAAGATATAAAACCTTGGTTCAGGAATATGTAAAAAAATTTGCAGAGGGCGAAGTGTTTCTCTTTAGCTCACCAGGGCGCAGTGAAATTAGTGGCAATCATACAGATCATAATCTAGGTAAAGTAATTGCTGCCAGTATAAACATGGATTGTATTGGAGCGGCTGCGAAAAATGATCAAAATATTATTCGTATAAAAAGCATTACCTATAACGAAGACTTCATTATTGATTTAAATTCGAGTGGGAATAGCCTTAACCTTTCAGGAACATATACCTTAGTTAAAGGGATTTTGGACGGTTTTGAACGTTACGGTTATAAATTAGGCGGTTTTGATGTTTGTATCACAAGTGATGTCATAAGTGCAGCAGGTGTAAGCTCATCAGCTTCTTTTGAGATGTTGATATGTTCTATTATTAATTTCTTCTACAACAATAACGAGATGGATGTCGTTACATGTGCCAAGATAGGCCAATATGCAGAGAATTCAGAGTGGAACAAACAATCGGGTTTGCTCGACCAAATTGCTTGTGGATATGGGGGACTAATTTCGATTGATTTTAAAAACATCGAGGCTCCGCTGATCACTACATTAAATTTTTCATCCATTGACAAAGGTTATGAGTTATTTATTGTCCCCACAGGTGCAAACCATGCAGATTTAAGTGAAGAATACTCCTCAATTCCAACAGAAATGAAGGCTGTTGCCCGAGAACTTGGGAAAAATGTGCTTCGTGATTTAGAAAATCAAGATATATTGGACAACCTGGACAAACTTAGAGAGAGTGTTGGAGATAGAGCTGTATTGAGAGCACTGCATTTCTATGAGGAAAACATTCGAGTTGATCAACAAGTAGAAGCTTTGACAGACGATAATGCAAACAGCTTCATAAGACTCGTAAATGAATCTGGAAACTCATCCTGGAAATGGCTGCAAAATTGCTATTCTAACTCTACTCCTACTGAACAGGGTGTGACACTATATTTGGCATTAACTGAGCTGTTTATCAAGGAGAAGGGGGCAGGAGCCTGCAGGGTACATGGAGGCGGTTTTGCAGGAGTTATAATGGCTTTATTGCCAAAAGAATACACGGATTCCTATAAAGCATATATGCACTCATTTGGTGTTGAGCAGATTTATCCTGTCCGCATTCGTAAGCATGGTGCTATTAATTTAAATCTATTATAGGCGTTTATCAGTCGGCACCTAGTTAGCGTATATCTATATACTTGGTGCCGATTTTTTTTCTGATGATGTTCTAGTTTACGAAATATGAGAATATTAACTGAGTGTTTTAGTCATTATAAAATCTATTTGTTCTTCATTACCCATATAGAAAGAGTGAGTCCCTGTTTGAACGAAATTCATTTTTTCATAGAATTTAATTGCATTCTCATTTTTTTCCCAAACGCCTAACCAAATCTTCTCTTTATTCTGATCTTTTGCTATGTCTAAAGCCTTATTCATCAGGTATTTACCTAGTCCCCGTTTATGAAATTTCCCCCTGATATAAATCCTCTCGATTTCAAGCGAATGAATACCCATTTTTTCTGATTGGGCATCATTAAAGTTTAGCTTTAAATACCCAGCAACTTCCTTATTCAAAAAAATAAAATAGAATTCCGAACAATTATTCAATAATTCTTTTCCTAATTGTTTCAAATTAAAAGCACGATCTAAGTAAGCATTCATAATTGCAGGTGAGTTTTGATTCTGAAATGTTTCGTTAAATGTTTCAACACTGATTTCTTGGAGTAACCCTAAATCTTCAAACGTACACTTTTTTATATTTATGGTCATTTTTATTTGTCCTCCGTTTACTAAGTCAATAATCTCTTTTGTTTCCTTTTTTGACTAACTCCCAGTCTTTTTCTACATTTTTTCTGACTCTCTGCAGCAAGGTAAACATAGTTTCTACTTCACTCTCAGAGAATCCAGATAATGCGACCTTATTGGAATAATCGTTTTCCCTTTTTATGTATGGGTACAAAGTAACCCCTTTCTCCGTAGGAAATAGTTTTTTTATTTTTTTATTTTGATTGTCTTCTTTCTTTTCAATAAATCCATTAATTTCTAATTTCTTAATTGCACGTGAAGCTGTTGTTCGATCTACTTTTATCAACTCAGCTAACTTTTCTTGAATTATTTCTGGGTTTTCACATATTCGAACAAGGTACAAATATTGCCCTTTTGTAAGGTCATGTTCTGCAAATTCTATATTGCTTATTGAATCTAATGCCCTAGCTATCATTCCAATTTCACGTAGGATTTCCTTCATAAATAACTCCTTAGCGCGTGTTTTGTTGTAAATGCAATAAATAATATATATTAATTTATCTCATAATTGTTGCATTTGCAATAAAAAATAAATAAATAAAATAGCGAGGTGAGTAAAGTGAAGCGTGACTTCTATGTATTAGAAATTTATAAAACTAACTCTTGGTATTTCACGATTGGAAGCCCTTATAAAAAGACTGGATAGCAACATGGTTATGTTGCCATCCAGTCTTTTTATTGGGTTATTACCGCACAAATGGTAGTCCCTCGTTATTGAACAGTGTCCGGTAACATCAGCAAATAACTCGATCTGGCGAAAGTCTGCATTTCGTATTTCATTAATTCAGTTTCGAGTAACGTATTTTTTGAAGTTTTTCACTTTTATAACTTTAACTCTTTTGGATAAAAGCTTCTTGTCGCTGATGATCCAGGTGTGATCTTTAGAGTTTTTCCTACGAATTGCTGCGAAGTTATACCTATTACCTGCGTAAATCTTAAAGCCATGAGCTGCGCAATCAGCACAAAATTTAACGCATTCACCTCTGTTCCGATTTGGAAAAGAGATCTGATTGAACACCTTGCGTTTAATGAGTAGGGTCGCACCTTGAACATTGGTTACATATTTATTTTCCATTCGGAGGTAACGAAGTAAAAGTAACTTCTTATCATTCAAATACATATAGTGAGCCCGTTTTCCAACGATATCTGCTTTAGTCTTATGGAGTATTTGCATGCTATCAGTTAAATAGTTGGAAGCGTAATAATCGTCATCATCAAATTTTGCAATATAACTATAATTCGCTAATTGCACACCAAAATTCAAACAATAACCGAGAGAATGATGTTCCGGTACTTTAAAAACCCACACATTCTTATGTTTTTTTGCAGCAGCTTTATAGTCATCTAACTTCAAACTATCATTATTTATGATTACGATAAGTTCTTTAAGATTAAAATTTTGTCGTCGATAGTTATCAAACAGTGTATTTATACAGTCAGCTCGTTTCGTACAGGTCAGAATAGATACAGCAGATATAGTGGAATCTGGAGCCCGTTTCATAACTTGATCTTTGGACTGCGTCCAACAAATGCTTTGTAATTTTTAATATTACGGACGATCTTATGGTTTGCTATTAAAGTGCTATCACTGATGATCCATGTGTGCTTTGAAGAGTTTTTTCTACGGATGGCTACGAAGTTATTCTTACTCGCAGAATAAACCTTATAACCTTTCTTTCTGCTTCTGCTGCAAAAAAGATCATCTTCACCCACGTTTTTATTAGGGAATTTTACATGATCGAATACTTTACGTTTGAAGACGAGTGTAGCGCCTGGGAGATGGGAAACTGTTCGATGTTCGTCATGTGCAAAACGAAGGATTAAAGTCTTTGAACCACTTAAATACATATAGTGAGCTCGTTTTCCAAGAATATCAGCATTTGTTCTATTTAATGTCTGAATACTTTCTGTCAAATAATGAGGGGCATAATAATCGTCGTCATCGAATTTGGCGATGGTATGATATTTGCATTTCGTTACGGCATAGTTTAAGCATGAACCCAGAGTTTGATGTTCTGGCTTACGAAATATCTTTATGTTTTTGTGATTTTTAGCTAACTGTTGGTAGGGAGATAGTGGAATTGCATTGTTATTGATAATAATGATGAGTTCTTTTTGGGCATATCGTTGTCTGTTGTAATTTTGGAGTAGGTTGTTTAAATAATTTTGACGATTTGTACAGGTAATAATGGAAACACCATTCATTTAACCAACCCCTCAGATGCTTTTTTTGGAAAAAGTCTCATAATACGATATGTCCAAGTTAGGATAGAGTAACGGCATATTAACCTCAGGGATGCAAAAATGGATTTTTATAAAGAACACAAAACCACAGTCATGACTGTGCTATCGAGATCTAGCTCAGCTTGAAGCAACAATACAGTATCTCTCCCTAGTAAAGGCCATTTTCAAAATTCAGGTGAAAAGTAGGAAGACTCAGGACAAATGATCACTATAATGGAAATAAGAGACATACTTAGATACAATCTATAGGATATAAATAAGAATCAGTCTGAATAAGAAAGCGATTAGAGGAGGCCATCTCGTGGGAAGATCATTCGCAAATTTGCATATCAAGTCGAACAACCTTGATAAGACTGTCGAAGCATTAAGAGAGCTAAGCGAAGGGCATGCCACAGTATTAGGCAAGCCAAATAATGAGGCTCAAAAGTTCAATGTTGTCATGTACGTAAGCAAAAGCAACGAGTACTGGATCAGCGTGCTCCATGATTATTTTGTATGGGGTACGGTGAAGAAGATCGGCAAAACGCTGTCTCGGCTTATCGAGGAGCCAGTGATGACCGCCGGATATATAAATGAGGAAATATTCGAGTTGTCGTTGTTCGAGAATGGAGATATTGAGGCCGAAAGAATCTTTTGTGAACAGTGGACGAGGGATGAATATGAACAACTCAAAGAAGAGCGTCTTAACGATGACTATTTGCAGAAAGCGTTGGATATCCGCAATGAGGATTTTGACGACTTCATTAGCATTACGAGTCCGGCACAAGCCGTAGATAAGCTGTCAGAACTCGTAAGAATGTCATTATGGAGCGATTGGGAGTGGATCCCGCACGAAGAAACTCTCAATGAACGATTTGCGAAATATGAATTTTGAAAATACATGAGCAAATGGCTAAGGTCATCTGAGATGACACTTTAGAACATGGCGGTGAGAGAAAAGAAATGGACAGATTAAAGAACAGCGGATTTTATAAACTTAGATTCTTCATAAGGCCGGAAGAGTTTGAAAGCGTTTTGAAGCTTTTTGAACATAAGCAAGCGCAATTTTATCTAACCAATTATGCCCAGACAGAGCATGACCAGAATCAGGTGTATGAGGCGTATCAGTCATTTTATCATTATTTTACGGCAGAGGAAAAAAGGAATGATGGTCACCCATTCTTTGTTTATTCCATTTCTGTTGCGTCTGATAATGAAAGCTCCGGATTTTTTGCGAGAAATGAAGGTGTCCATTTTCCCTATTACGGACAATGGGCAGAGGATGAATTGCCGTGTATCTTGCTTTCATTTCCTAAAGGCTTTCAAATGGATTTGGAAGATGAAAACGGGAAGTATTATATCTATGAGGATATCAGGGATCATAAGCCGTTAACTTATAAGTTTTTCGATGAAATAAAAGACTCCATTAATAAAATGACAAAGCCGCTTCGCTTCTCGACGCATGATGCAGATGCTATGAAGGAGCAAAAGCCTTCTGTGCGTATAAGCCATGATGCGATTCACGATTTGAGCAAATCGTGGATTTTCAGTAAATACGGGCTTGTGATCAATGGCAAAAAAGGAGGATTAATGGATGCGAAAAATATGGAAAAAAAGAATTCTGATCAATAATCCTGCCCTGCTGGACCGGGATCTGATCGAGCGGGATTTGCACGACGGTAACCAAGTGATTATTCAATTTTCTCACCCGGATTTTTATGGCTCCATATTGGAAGAAGTGGATGAGCTTTGCGCGCGCTGGGATGAGGATTTCGGAGTACGTTTCTACGCCCACTATTCGCTGTCTTTTGATTGTCATACTCTCTTGCGGATTCCTCATGTGAAAATGCTGCACCTCGATAGTCTCACCCAGGCACATAACACTGAAGCATTGGCGAAGCTGGATCACCTGCGCAGTTTGAGCATAGGCATATACGAGCTGGAGAATTCGGAAATTCTGGGGATTGATACGTTGCACTCTCTAAATAAATTAAACATTATCTCGGATAAAAAGACCCTCAACCTGCAATATTTTAGAGAGTTCTCTGATCTGGAGGAATTGCATGTAGGGGGTAAGGTTAAAAACCTTGATGCTATAGGTTATCTGGAGAACTTGAATTATCTCGCGCTGCATTCGATCAGCAAACTGCCGTTACATTGTATTAACCGGCTGAGGAAGCTGGAGCACCTTCGCATTTTGCTTGGAGGCCGGGAGCACATTCAGGAAATTGAAGAGAATACAATCGAGAACCTGGAGATTACTAGAGTCCGCGGCTTCCATGACCTGACCAATATTACAGCCTTTCAAGCGCTGAAGAGACTTGTTATTGAGGATCAAATCCAACTGAAGGAAATCAGCTTTAACCAGGAAATGAAGGCACTGGAGGAACTTTCTATTAGGAATTGTAAAGGCTTAACCCGTTTGACGGGAATGGAGCAACTACCTTTGCTGCACACGCTTCGTATTCTCAAGACGGCAATCGATTTTGATTCCTTTATCCATCAGAAACTTCCGAATTCTTTATCTTCAGTGGAGTTTGCAACTTTCAAAAGTAAAGCAGACCGGGAAATACAACAATCTTTAGCAAAATTGGGTTTTTAATAAAAGGTAGGATCGTTCAGTTAACAGGAGGATTATTTATGTACATCGTATCTCAGCCAAAACCGCTATCTGACGGCCAAAACCAAGCACTTGCGAAGGAAGACGTTACTGTTTATCCACAGGGCTACCTCCGGTTTTTGCGGCGATTCGGTGAAGGGACTTACAGAGGGTGGTTGAATGTTCAGCTTCCCGATGCGGAGGTGCTTAAACCTTTTGCCGAGTACGGATTATGGGAGCATGACGAAAACAGCCCCATTAGTGAGCAACAGATCGGCGAGTGTATCGTTATAGGTACAACGGTGGACGGTGATTTTCTGGCAGTACATCCCCAGACAGCTAGGCTGCTCTGGCTACCTCGGCATGCGGAGCACGTAAAGGCGATTTCCCTGCAGGCACGGGAGCAGGAAGACGAAGGGATGTACGCCTTGGTGCTGGATGAAATATATCGTCAGGTGTATGGAATCAGCCAAGGGGAGAGCATCTACTATGAACCGTGGACGGGCACTCGGAGCCATCTCTTTTTGCGTTTGCCACAAGGACAGGATCAGCTTACGCTGCCCGAACTGGCCGACTTATGCCAAAACGAATTTCCGCCGGATTTGTCCATTGAGAATGCCTATGCTTGTTTCCTGTTCTACCGGCAGCTGGGCGGCTATGTACGATTGAATTATGCCTACCAGCAAGAGGTGGCTGTCTTCTATGAACAGGATGCGGGGCAGGCGTTTGAAGTTATGGAGCAGTGGCTCTTGTCGAAAGGCTGCGAAGCGATCTCAGAAAATAACAGATGATCCGGATACTCCTTAAGTGTGGGAGAGGGAGGTATGTATGAAACTAGTTTTTACTTTGGATACACATGGAACGTGTGTGGGTCAATTGAGAGATGAGCTGCTGCCCTTAGAGGAATTAGCAAATACATGGAAGTTTCCCTATGATATCTTTTTTGTATTGCGTGTTTTACCTGAAAGTTATGGTCGAACAACATCCAGACGTTTTGATAGCAGGGATCATACCCTCGAATTAGATATCAGCATAAGTTATGAACAGTACCAACGGATGTCCAAGCATGAGCAACGTGAGGTATTAGGCAGTCACCTTTGTAACTATTTGTCAGAGTCAGTCGCTAAATATAATAAGCATGCAGATAAGGAAACTCAAAATCAACTACTGGATCTGGTGAAAAAATGGATGCTTGAAAACAATTGGCTAAATGGAAAGTTAAATCAAGCACGGAAACTACTTTCGCAAGACATGGGTCTTTATGAAGTCAGCCAAAAATTGCAGATGCCATTAGAAGAGATTGAGTATATCCTTCTCCGTATGAATGACTGTGAGCCAACTGACGTTCATCCTGATAACATTGTAGCAGGAAAAGCGCCGCCATATCATTTGTAGAAGATTGGAGAGATATCCAAAACTTACAATAAACCCATGTATAAGGAGAGGGGATCGAACTTATGTATGAGCGTTTGGCAGAAAAACTGAAAACGACCTCCGCTTTAAAATGGTTTCCTGGCCATGGTGCGGAAGAAAGCTGGATAGCAGAAGCTGAAGAGGAATTAGGATTTTGCCTGCCGCCATCTTATCGCTGGTGGCTGGTTCATTACGGTAATGCCCGGTTGGGAGACGGCAATATTCTAGCGATCGCAGCTCCGGAACATAGAGAGTATTACGACGGCGACCTTCTTTACATACATAGACTGAATAAAGCCGAGGAATGGTGGGTAGGTCGGTTTCCCCACAGACTGGACTTGTTCGTGCCGGATAGCGACGAGCTTTATTTTTTTGATACGTCTACTAGAGATAAACAGGGGGAATTTTCGATCATGTGTTATGATCTCATGAATGATTTGATCGACAAGTATGCTTCAACGTTTGCGGAATTTCTAGAACGGCTGATTGACGAGCGTTCTTAAATAACCTGAGCTGATCGACTAATGGAAAGGAGGACCATTATCATGAAGCCGATGCAAGAAATAGAGATGCTGGCGATAGAAATCGCCGCTGCTGCCAGAACGTCATTTCGTGCTCTTTTTGAAAATGGCGAACATTATTATTACTGTACGCTAAATACTACTGGCGAGGGACATGCGCCTAGCATCTCCGCCTGGTCGTGGGAAGCTTTGGAGATGGAATCGACCAGACAAGGAGACGAAAGTGACACACCGGGATCGACGATTGCTGAACTCATCAAATGGTCCTATGCCGATTCACCCTATTGTTGTTTCGGGGATGAGAACTTTGATCACGTTAAACAACGATTTGCTGAGCGTCCTTTCATTGCGGATCTTGAGAATGACGAAGGGAATCGCGAGTTTGATTTGAGGCTGAAGGCCATGGAGCTGGCAATGAAAATGCTCGATGATGAAGGTGTGTTTGCAATGAATCAACTGCGAGAGTCAGTATGCGTCCTTGTCGAAGTCATGCCGCCGGATGAGGTTAATACCAAAATTGCCCTACGTTTAAATCGGGCGAACTCACCGGTTATGCAAGCATGGTTGACGGAAGCGGCGGAGTAGAAGCTCATCTTTAAGGGAAGTGTCAAACCCATAAATGAAGGTTCAGGAGTAGCAATAACTGCAAATTCATTAGCGGATTCTGTTACAAGAAAGACTCTGATATGTAGGTGAGATTTATACAAAGCACGGTGTGTTTTTACGGGCTGATCCATTAGGAGACGTTAGTCTCCCGTACTTAGGAATCTTGCCACTTTAGTCGCGAGTAGTTCAATCAGTTGCTGCCACCAGTGAAAGCCGGCAGTCTTCACAACTAACTAGCCCACTCCTAGTAAGGTGTAATTAGTATATATTTTGCGACTGATCGGAAATCTAAAGCTGATTCTGAAGCCTGAATCTTGTGCTCTGATAGTTAGTAAAAAACGGGAGCGTATTAATCCGCGAATTAAACTGTTCAGTCTTGTCGTATTACCTGAATTAATTGCGGCAGTGACACGCGTTGCAAATGGAATATCAGTCGCCAACCTGAGGTATAAGGGAAGAATAGCTTGTACTACTACGAGATGTTCTCCCACTGTATACTTACTTTGAGCGGGGTCAAGAAAAAAACCGTTGACGTATAGTCGATCCCGCATAGGTGTACGAAAGCCGAAACTGTACCCTGATCCCAATTCTGCAATTGGGGCATGGCTTACCTTTTGAAACAGTCTTTCCATCTGCACAAAATCAATCGTATTCACCGCTTGTACCCATGCAGCTGAGTATGCTGGATTACGTACGATTTCGCGATAGAAGGGCAGCACATTTCGTATCGTTCGTCTTAAAATTGCAGGTGTTATAAATTCGTTCTGCTGTTTGCGAACGGGGAGTTGACGTTTTCTTTTCTTATTCAATATGCTTCCCTCCTTGAAAATTCAGTTATCTGCAACATATGCTTTACCGGAAAGATGCGTTTGGACATTTCATCGAAAAAGCACTCCAGGCTTTCGGGATTTAGATTTACTGCTAGAGAGATAAGGAAATTACTTAGCAAGAAATGACGCGGCTGCCGGTAGGAACGGTTTAGTCGCGTTTTTTTTGTGTGCTGCAGCTTGCATGGAAATGATCGATATTCTCTCCCGAAATGTAGGTATACAAGGATGAAATCTGTTTTATTTTTCAATGCTCGGATATCCGCTATCATCTTCATTTGCTCCTTGACAACGAAGATTGTAATGCGTGAAGTGCGAGCAGTAATCGTTCCTTGCTACAAGTTGCTGTCTCAAAAATAAGGTTTTTACTTATGAGCCGGCAAACATCATGAAATGAAAAATCATGAAATACGAGGATCCATTCTTGCCGTGCCTTCCATAAGGTAACATACATAGAATGCAATGGAAGAGCGATAAGGAGGGAGACGGCATGGTTTCGAGAAAACGACTTATGGCATTTATTCAGAATGCGGAAAAGACATGGGAGAAAGTAGTCTTTTCGTATGATCTAAACAGTCCACCGATTCGAATCGGTGATTTTGATTACTACAGACTTCCCTTGCGATTCTCGACCCGAATCAAAATTTTTCGGTATTACCGCCAATTTTGGAACAATGTGTACGCAAATCGCATGATCTGCTCCGCAGGTTTTAAAAACATTCGAGGACGTCTTTACTCTCCTGATGCAGATACGGGGGGATTGCCTAACAGAGTGTTGGGTTTAAAAATTATAAAACAGACAAGCACAAATATAATAGTTGATGCTATTCTAGGTATTCCAGGCGACTCAATCGCTGATGGGGAAACTATTCGTTATTTCATCTTGCGCAACCCATCCACCCAAGTACTTACGATCAATTTACGCAGAAGCCGATATGCCGATTACCGTTACGATCCATGCAAAAAAAAGAGTAGGATACTAAGAAGGAAAAAATAAAATAGCGCCTGTTATATAGGGAGATAATTTATTCATTGAAAAAACTGATTGCAGAAAGAAGAGCTAGAGCTTTTATATTGAGATGGATAGTAGCCAAATCGGTAAAATGAATTATTGAACTAACAGAAAACGTTACTTCAATAAAACAGCGACAGCCTAGGACTTTTTTCTCGTCCTGTGCTATCGCTGTTTTAATTTCTAGGTTCAGTGTAATATTTTACTTTCTGCTGACAACTGTATGATTCAGTGTGAACCCCTTGTCATTAACTCCCTATCCCTTTAGCGAGCCGGACGTGATGCCGTTAATGATATATTTTTGCATGAAAATGTAGAACAGAATGAGTGGTGCGACCGCTAGGAGCATCATCGGGAAGAAATTCGTCCAGTCGGTCGAGAATTGCCCAATATTGCGGAACACTTCTAAGAGTAATACACCCTTTGAACGGGATTGCAAGAACAAGAGCGGTGTCATGAAATCATTCCACACACCCAGCGTATTCACGATCGCTACAGTGGCAATCACCGGCATAAGCAGCGGGAACACAATCTGCAAGAAAGTTCTCCACACCCCACAGCCGTCTACTTTTGCTGCTTCTTCCAGTTCAAATGGAACGGTAGAACCGATAAAGCTTTTAATTAAAAAGATAGAGAGCGGGAGGCTGTAACAAATTTCTATAAGAATAACACCCGTGTGGGAATTCATAAGTCCAAGCTGGGATACTTGTTTATAAAGTGCCAAGATCCCCATTTGGTACGGTACCATCATTCCAACCATGAATAAAAGGAACACGAGGCGATTGAAGCGGTTCGTATGTCGTACCAAGCTGTAAGCAGCCATCGCAGAAAACATAACAATACCCGCGACGGAGGAAATCGTAATGAGAAGGTTATTTCCTAACACATGGAAGTAGTTCATTGCTTTAAAGGCGCGAACGTAGTTGTCGAATGTGATATTAATTGGAAGGCCCATCGGACTAGAGACTGCATCAGCTGGGGTTTTAAAAGTCGTGATAATCAAATAGTAAATAGGGATCAAAAAAATCGCGGCTATGACGATCAAGAGAATTTCAGTAACGGCAGACCCTTTAGTATATCGATTCATATTACCGCCGCTCCCACATTTTGATTAGTGTAAAGTGAAGAAAGGTGATGAAGCCAACGAGGATCACGAAGACGATTCCGAATGCGGCTCCGTAGCTATAGAAACCTTCACTGAGCCCTTTTTTGATCATGAGTGATACGATCGTTTCAGTAGAATACCCCGGGCCACCTCCAGTCAAGGCATAAACAATATCAAATACCTTCATCCCGTTTATCATCCCCATAACCGTATTGAAGGTGATCGCTGGAAGCAGTAGAGGAAGCGTGATATAACGGAACAATTGCCACCCGTTCGCTCTGTCGATCTTCGCCGCTTCATAATAATCTGTTGAGATGCTCTGTAAGTTGGCCAAATAAATAACCATTGTGTAACCCACCCACTGCCATACGGAGGCGATGATGACTGAGTAGAGTGCAAGTCGCGGATCTCCGAGAAAATTGATGCGTTCGAAGCCAAGAGCCACTACTAGTTGATTAATTAAGCCGAAGTCGGAAGGTGAGTACATAAAATTCCAGAGAAAACCGATAACCAATACGCTGAACACCGCAGGAAGGAAGAACGCAGCCCGCAGCAGATTTTTTGTTTTTAATTTTTTATTGAGAAATACCGCTAATGGAATGGCTAGCAAATTCTGTCCGAGCATCGCGAGTACTGCATAGATTAAAGTGTTGCTAATCCCTGTTAAATAGAGGGAATCTTTAAATAGAGCGATATAATTGTTTAGTCCAACATACTTGACAACAACGGGATGCACGTCTGACCAGTTCGTAAAGCTGTATACAGCGGTCTTTAACGTCGGATATATGAAAAAGGTACAATAAATAAGTAAGGCAGGAAGCAGAAGCAGAACATAATTGATTTCTCGTTTGAAAATGTTTGGTTTGTTCATATGCAACAACCTTTAGCTTATAGGATGTACAAGGAGCAAATCGCTTTGCCCCTTGTAATTTATACGACCTATTTAGATTTCTCCAACAGTTCAACTGCTTTTTTGTCTACCGCTTCTAGCACTTGTAGAGGTGTTTTAGTACCTGCTATGATTTCTTGAATACCTTTTCCTAGATCTGAGAAAGCAGGACCAGCAACGCCCCAATTATTAACAGGGTACATGACATTGCCCGCCTTGAAAGCTTCTTGAGCACCGTTGTACTCTGCTGGCATTTCAAAAGTAACCCCTTTCAAAAAAGAGGAACCTCCTTTATTATCGACCCAGTAAGCATTCTGACCTTCTGGTGTAGATAACAGGTCAAGCACCTTGTACGCTGCATCCTTGACTTTGGACTTCGCATTCAAACCAAACGATACCCCTGGACCACCGACCATCCAACCCGGGCCACCTTTTGTACCCAGGTTCGGGAACATATCAATCTTCATGTCAGGCGCCTTTTGCTTAAAGGTTTCCATATACCAAGGTCCTGCTTGGAACATAGCTGCCTTGCCACTTGTAAACTCGTCAATCGCTTGTTCTTCTTCAAGCCCAAGCATATCTTTGGTGAAGACACCACGTTTCAAGTATTCGGTCCATGTCGTCAAAGCAGGCTCCAGGGCATCGACCATTTTTGAGCTTCCTTTACCAAAATCATCGTTCCATTTTTTTCCTTCGGTTGTGCCGATAAATTCATTAAGTGCTAAACCAAGGAACGACTGGCCTGCTACGTTAGGATTTTTTAGACCGATTGCTTGCGGTTTAATTCCATTTTTCTTAAGTACTTCAGCTACTTGGAAATACTCATCAAGCGTTGTTGGTACGTTTAGGTCATATTTGGCAAATAGATCAACATTATAGTAAACCCCGTTAAACCAACTAGCTTGCGGCAATCCGTACAGTTTATTATCAAATGTCGCGGTGGACGTGCCGGTTTCATAATACTTGCTAGCATAACGTTCTGTTAAATCTTCGAAATATCCTGTCTTGACGGTATTTGCGTCGATTACTCCACCGATAATGTCAGGACCTTCGCCTGCTGCAAGCTGGGTCTTGATGACATCTACGTAAGTCTTGTTATCGATGAACTGATACTCTACATCTATATCGGGAAGTTTATCTTTGAATAATTGCAGAAGTGCCTTTACACTGTCTTCTTTGTTCCAATATGATAATCTAACCTTCACTTTTTTTACCGGTTCGGGAGCCTTTGATTCTTTCGGCGCCGCCGTATCATTTGGTGTTGCACTTTCCTTTGTGCTGCTGTTGTTCGTACTGTTGGAACTGCAGCCTGTTATGAGGATTGACAAGGCGAGTAAAGCAGTAGTGGGAATTAACCACGTTCTCTTCATACAAAGACCTCCCAAATTTAAAATTTGTTTTGCGGTATAGATTTCATTGTAATGTAAATACCATTTCCATCGAAATAACAGATTTTTGCGAAATCTAACAGAATCCATCTGACAATAGAAACCAAATCATGTGGTTAATGTAACATGGTATGAATTGGAATGCCTAGTGTGCTATGCTTTGGTTTGTAGTGAGTATCCTCTGGAAGCGAGTAAATACCGCCCGATGAACGGTTAGGAGGAAAATATGTATCATATTCTAGTAGTCGATGATCAACAAGCCGAAATCGATGCTATTGAATGGCTTATTCAGAAGCATGCTCTACCCTTTTCTGTTGCTCAGGCCAACGATGGGGAAGTAGCGCTGGAATATATAAGGGGCCATCATGTAGATCTGTTATTCACGGATATTCGCATGCCATTCATGGACGGTCTAGAGTTAATCAAGCAGGCAAAGATAGTCATACCGGACCTTAAGGTGCTTATTTACAGTGCTTATGGGGAATTTGAATATGCACAAAAAGCGATTCAACTTGGAACGGTTAGTTATATGTTGAAGCCAATCGATGTGAAGGAATTCCTCAAAGTATTCCAATCCATAATCGCTATACTAGAGGACGAACGACTTCAGAGAGAGAAGGACGAGTTGCTGATCAAAGGTTTTCATAAAGGAGTGGCGTATGAGAAACAAAAGCTCCTGTTTGATCTCATTCAAGGTCGTGAGAGTGACGTCCATTATGAGGAACGGGCAGCTTTTGCTGGACTAAATCATCTGGAAAATAAGCGGATGTATATGATTATGATTGGATTGCAAAATCACTTTTTTGATCAACATCATACAGAAGCGTTTGAATTTCTTCAATCGACTAGTAAACATGAGATGCTTTTATTACATATCAATGAATACCAAAGCATCATGCTCGTCGTAATTGATCCCGCTTCAAAGAACAGCGATAACGGGCAAGAGCTTATGACTTATGGAGAAAAGGTTAAAGAATGGCTGGAGACTCGCTTCGACCGGCGATGTTTAATTATTGTCGGTAGTCCAGTAGATAAGCTAGAGGGACTTCATGACGAGTTCACCCAAATGGAAGAGTTAATGAATTTTCGGTTTTTTATGGATAGAAGTGTCGTTTGTTCCAAAGATGCCGAAAGCATTCATGACCATATAGACGACGAATCGTTAGAGCTTATGCTTAAGGAGATTTATACTTCCATTGCACGAAATGAATATCGTACACTCGAGCATCAAATAGAGTATCTCATTGCGAGTATGCGAAATAGTAAGCGCTTTAGTTCTATGTATGCCAAACTTTTATTTACAGAAATATTGAAAAAAGTAGTAGAGCTTCAAGGCAAAAAAAGCAGCAGTTTACTAAAGGAAGGTTTGGAGCGAATCGCACTTTGCAATTCAATTGCTGAGTTGAGGCAAGTCATTTTATCCGTTTTTCAGGAACATTTGCTGCAAATTAAAACGAATACAGATGATCAATGCCGCAAAGTAATTGAAGATGTACAGATACTCATCCAGATGGAGTACGGAAATGATATTGGGGTTGACTATTTAGCTAATCGTGTCTTTTTATCGCCAAGTTATTTAAGTTTCCTCTTTAAAAAAAGTACAGGTCAAAGCCTAATCAAATATATTACAGCTGTACGTATGGAGCGAGCGAAGGAGCTACTGCGAGATTCAACGATTAAAGTTGTTGATATTGCCAGTACAGTTGGATTTGCGAATACTTCCTATTTTAATTTAATGTTTAAGCAGCATAACGGCCTGACTCCTATTCAATATCGGGAGGGTGGCGGAAGAAGATGAGTCTGCTCAAATTTATTCGTAATATCCGCCTGCGTCAGAAATTATTGCTTTCATATGTGATTGTTATCTTCCTGCCAACGATTGTACTGGGCTTGTATGCCTATCAAAGTTCCAAAGCTTCATTGAAAAGCCAGGTTCAGCAAAGCGCGGATAACGAGGCGAGGAAGCTGGCGTTAGAAATTAGTTACCGTCTTCAGAGACAGGATGTATCCATGAAATCGATTGTATTTCATCCTGCGCTTCTTGATTTGATGAGTAATCCAGATCAGGATTTGTACGCTCAATTTAAGACGTTGAATGATAAAATTGAACCTATTTTTTTTAATTTAATGTATATGGTTGGGGATATGACTGAGATTATGTTGTATTCTGAGAATCGGCAATCCGAATTAGGAAACTTCATTACGCCTTCTTCAGCAGTTAAGGATAAGGATTGGTATGAAGCGACAAAGAGCAGCGAGTCAACGAAGTGGTGGTTCGAGGATGGAGAATTGTTTGCCACTCGAGTGATTCGCGATATCGATCTTCAAATCGTGAGCGCTGAACTTTACGTCCGGTTTGATTACAATAAAATCTTCGGTGATTTCATTGGCAAGATGAATGAAGGTAGGGGCATCATTATTACCGATCAAAAGAATCAGCCGGTGTTAACAGAGCATGCCCCGCAGATGGATGATGTTCAGCTTCAATCCCTTTCAAGGAGTGGTACTTCAAAAGCAAGCTTAGGTGGCGAATCCTACCTAGTTATAAACAAAGATATTCCGCAAACCGATTGGGTCCTGCATTATTTGGTTTCCGATGATCAATACAATACAGGCATTCGCAATATTTTAAGCGCCACGGGTATCATTGTACTCATCTGTATGGTTTTCCTCAGTATTATTATCTTCTTGTTCTCTGAGACGCTGTTAAGAGGAATCGAGAAATTAAACACCAAAATGAAGATGGTGGAAGATGGTGATCTTACAGTTGTTGTTTCCACGAATTCCAAAGATGAAATCGGGCAGCTTACCGATCGATTCGGTTCTATGCTTAAACAAATAAATCAACTCATTTCGGAAGTATATCAAACAAAGGTCACGCAAAAGTCGGCCGAACTCAAAGCGCTGCAAGCTCAGATCAATCCCCACTTTCTATACAATTCATTATCTTTAATTAATTCCAAAGCGCTGCGTATCGATGCCCAAGAAATTAGTGACTTGGTGAATCACCTTTCTAGTTATTACAGAACGACTTTAAATAAAGGAAAGCAGATTATAGCGATTCAAGATGAATGGAATAACGTGCAAGCATACATACATATTCAATTAGCGATGCACAATTCAAGATTTGACGTAGAATTCGATGCCGACGACAAGGTATTTCAATTTGAAATGATCCATTTGATTTTACAGCCGATAGTTGAAAATGCGATTATGCATGGCATCGATCTGAAGCGGGAGGGGCGAGGTAAACTCATCCTGCGGGCAAGTCTTGACGGTGAGGATATTGTTTTTGTCGTGGAGGATAATGGCGTCGGTATGGAACCGTATATGATCGCACGTATTCTTGAACATGAAAGTTCCGGCTATGGGATTAAAAATGTGCAAGAAAGATTACAGCTCTTATTTGGATCTGAGTACGGGATCAATATTCATAGTCAACCTGGGATTGGCACTTCAGTTATCGTACGCATACCGCAGTATCGTCACATCAGAGAAGAAGATTCATGATCACATAAGCGCCTTTGGCGTCCTTATAAGGACGTCAAAGGCGTTTTAGTTTGGTTTACAATCGAAATCTGTTAGATTTCAAAAAATACTCTTATTTAGCAAGACTTCAATTGAGATTATAATGCATAATGTGAGCGCTTTAAATGTGTTCTAAAATTAAATGAATATGAAAGGATGGTTGATCTATGTTCAAACGGACAATGTATACAATGATCTGTTTCATGATTCTAGTAAGTACATTTTTCCAGGGCAATGCGCCTAGTGTCCATGCTGACAGTAGCAACCTGGACGTGTGGGTGGAAAATGCATTGAAAGCCGTATATAGGACCAGCACGATTCCCGCAAATGCTGGAAACAGCATTGATCTTGTTTCAGCCAAAAACGAATACGAAAGTGAGCAAATTGTTGTAAGAGGTGCAAGCGATTTTAAGATTACGGGAATTGAATTTTCCGATCTGGTGTCTCCTGGCAATACGATCTCAAACAGCAACTTAAGCTATCATTTTGAAGAATACATGCTTGAGGATACCGTGCAGCCCAATCAATATCGACCGGATTTGGTAGGCACGCAAATCTACCCCTTATCTGAAATTCCCGACCCGCTTTCGAACGAACCCTCTATAGATGTGGCAGCAAATTCAACTCAGCCCATCTTAATAACGAATTATGTCCCTGCCGATGCTGTTCCTGGCCTCTATTTCGGTATAGTTACGGTGAAATCAACTTTGGGCGATTATCAAGTACCTATTAACGTTGAAGTTGCTAACGCTGCAATCCCTCCAACCTCTGAGGCTAATTTCGTTAATTATCAATGGTCGATGACGAATGGTTTTATGATTGGAGGTAATCCACCTGAGATTGTAGATGATCCTTTAACTCAGTCTAGTTATGACGTTGGCGAGAACTATTATGGAGTGGAGACGTATAGCGATGAGTGGTTTGAGCTTATGGATAATTTCGCCAAGACCATGACGGACTATCGCCAGAACATGATTTGGGTTCGTACAGACTTATTATTAAATGAAAAGGGTACAAGAATGGTGTCTTTTAAAGACGGGATACCGGAGAATATCGACTGGTCTTTGTTCGATCGATATGTTCAAACCTTTATGGATCGAGGAATTACTCATTTTGCGAACATACACTTGATCCATGCGTTAGAACAAATGCCACAAAGTGAGAGACCAAACAATAATAATCCACAAGATCCGTGGAAAACGTCGGTACCTGAATTCGATTCACTACCTGTTACAGACGCTTATCTTACGAACTACTTGACAGCATTGCACGATCATTTAGAGGAAAAAGGTTGGCTTAATGGTATTACTTGGTATCAGCATACTAAGGACGAACCTAACGGTTCGAGCATTACAAACTATATGACCTATATCGCTAGAAAAATAAAAGAGGTCGTTCCGGATTTCAAGACTTTGGATGCTGATGCGGCCGGTACTCTAATGAACGATACCATCAAACCTTATGTGGATGTGTGGGTCCCGTTAACACCGGTTTTCCAGGACAAGAAAAATCTCTATAAAGCGGAGCAGGCGGCAGGCAAAGACATGTGGGTGTATACTTGCGATGCCAATCCGGCTCCGTGGTTGAACAGATTTTGGACGCAGCCCATATTGACTGGCAGACTGTTATTCTGGAATCTTAGTCAAGAAGGTGTACAAGGACACTTACATTGGGGATGGAACGTATGGTACGTCCCACATTATGGAGATTCTACGATCGTATATCCAGACAAGGAACATATGACGGTTAAGAGCTCACTGCGTTACGAGGCCCAAAGAGACGGACTTGAGGAATACGAACTGATGCACCAACTCAAGCAAACCAATCCTGGGCTTGCAAAACGTATAGTAGATAGCGCTGTTAACCCATCTGATCCGAGAAAATATACCCTGGATAATGAATATATCAGCAAGCTTCATGATTATCTGGTTAAAGCGGCGGCCGGAGAAACATTGGGTGAAATTCCTGTGCCAACTAGTCCCTACGATGGGCAGGATGTACCTATGACTTACATGACCGATAACGCGACCGGTGAGATCACTTTTGATGGTGAATGGTTTGCAAAAAGCCGGAAATACGCTTATATGGGCGGCGTTCAAGGCACGTTAAAAGCGGATGATGAATTAACCTATACTTTTACAGGGGCTGGCATCGATCTTATCGCGGAGAAAAATGAAGGCTCCGGTAAAATTGCTGTATCCATCGATGATTCCGCTCCAGAGATTATAGACCTATATGAAAAAGTTCAACTCGATTCGATATCGGTATACAGCAATCATAACTTGTCAGCAGGCAAGCATACGATCAAGGTAGTGAATCTGGAGAACAAAAACCTATTCGTTGACGGCTTCAGAGTAAGCATGTATGAAGGACAGGAGCTCTATGACGGAACGCTGCAAAGTTTGGAAATGACTAACATGCCGTCGGTTATTTTTAATAAAAACAATATCAATTACCAGGCCATTATTCCGAGCGATGTAGATGTGATCACGATTACGCCAACACTTACGGATGCAAATGGCACCCTGGAAATCAACGGGTTACCTTACCGCAGCGGTGAGAGGCTTACATTCAACATCCCTACTGGCAAAAGTAAGATCCTTATTCGCTCTACCGCAAGTGATGGGGAAACCACGAGACTCTATACGTTGAACTTTCTCAAAGGGAATGTAAATCAACCGACCACCAATATTGCGAGAAGTTATTCAGCGATTACAGCAACAGCTGATAGGGGAGGCAGCAGTGGCTATGGTGTGGCTAATATGGTTGATGGAAGTTACGGTTCCATGTTTGCTAGTATAAGCGGGTATACGAGCATTGTGCCATTCCCACATGAGATCAATCTGACTTGGACTCAACAAAAGACCTTTAATACGATGGTCATGGCCACGCCATCAGGCTTATTACAGGGGATAACGGATATTGATATTGAGGCTACATCAGATGGAACGAATTGGACCACCTTTGCAAAGAGGGTACCGATTCAATGGTTTAGCAGCACAGACGACAACAAGATGGAATACGCATATGCGAATATCCCTACAGTTAATGACGCACTGAAGCTGAGAATACGGGTCAATGACGCTAACAATACGTATTGGGGCATATACGCGCTATATGAGCTTGAGCTTTATAATCTTCCAGACAACGGAGAGATTCCCCCTACAGCAGACGGAACGCTTAGTAATTTAACAATCCCTAATGTTCCTACTTTTACATTTGACAATAGTACGATGACCTACTCAGTAATGATCCCGAATGATCTAAACTCCATCGAGATAACGCCAACACTTTCGGACGGAGCGGGTACCTTGCAGGTCAACGGAAAGACTGTCGCCAATAACACAGCGCAGACTTTTGACATTCCATTCGGAAAAAGCGTAATTCATATCAGGTCCACTGCAAGCGACGGGACAACTACAAAGCTCTACACGTTGAATTTTCTCAAAGGAAATGAGGATGGGCTAGGTACCAATATTGCCAGAAGCTATTCTGAGATTAGAGCAACGGCAGAACGTGAAGGCGAGGAATATAGTGCCAAAAAAATGGTTGACGGTATTATTTATACCATGTTCGCGAGTTCGCGAGGCTACAATAACGAACATCCGTTTCCGCATGAGATTAATCTTACTTGGGAACAACCGCAAACCTTTAACACCATCGTCTTGGCTACGACATCTGGTTTAATTCAGGGTATTTCCAATATCGATGTTCAGGCTTCTACAGACGGAATAAACTTTGAAACCATAGCACAGGGAGTACCCATCCAATGGAAAAGCAGCAAAGATGACGGCGTTATGGAGCATACCTTTGCCAATATTCCTGAAGTACGAGATGCGCTAAAGCTCAGAATAAAGATAAACGATGCGAACTATACGACATGGGGCATGTACGCTATGTATGAGCTTGAACTCTATAATCTCACGGAAAACGGAGAGATTGGTGAGAACAGTAATACGATTACGGCGAGCGCGGGGGACAATGGAACGATCAGTCCGAACGGCGCCGTTGTAGTCAATGAGGGTGATGATCAAACATTTACCTTCAATCCGAACAATGGATACGAAGTCGACGAGGTATTGTTAGACGGTACCGCCGTGTCGGTGACCGGAAGCGTGTATACGGTTACTAACATAACCGCCGACCATACGATCAATGTTACGTTTAAGCAAAAAGAGACAGGTGGCGAGAACAGTAAGACGATCACGGCGAGTGCGGGGGAAAATGGAACGATCAGTCCGAACGGCGCCGTTGTAGTCAATGAGGGCAATGATCAAACCTTTACATTTAATCCGAATAATGGATACGAAGTCGACGAGGTACTGTTAGACGGTACCGCCGTGTCGGTGACCGAAAACGTGTATACGGTTACTAACATAACTGCCGATCATATGATCAATGTTACATTTAAGCAAAAGGTGACAGGTGGCGAAAATAGTAATCCTCCGACGAGTGGTGAGAATAGTAGTATTCCTTCTACCGGTGGTACAGTCAATGGGAATACCGATGCTCATACACTTGTAGTGAAATCGGAGGACCTTACCACTCCAGCCTCCAACGGAGTCGTGACGATTGTTGCCAAAGATAAAGAGAAAATTGTACTTCCTGCCAATGCAGCCGAACTGCTTGGACTACATCCATTAGTCATTCAAACGGGTTCATTCACATTGGAGGTCCCTGCTGAATTACTTAAACAGTTGACGGATAAATACTCCGCAGAAGCTAAACGAGACAGTACGATAGAGTTAATCATGACTCTCTTATCCGAATCTGATGCTAACAACCTTCTAGCGATAAGGCAGTCTTCCACGCATGCAAATATTAAAATTTCCGGCAATGTGATCAATTTTAGCTTATCGATTGTCGGAAAAGATGGTAAAGTGACAAGCTTGAACAGCTTCGATAAACCGATGACGATTCGATTTAAAGCGGATCCTTCCTTAAATCCGAATCTGACTGGCATTTACTATTTGGCAGACAACGGTACGCTGGAATATGTGCGAGGCACGTTTATACACGGAGAATGGGTGGCCGATATTTACCATTTCAGTAAATATGCGGTGCTCGAATTCAAGAAATTATTTACCGATGTTAAGTCCACTCACTGGGCGGCCGATGCGATCGAACAGCTAGCAGCGAAGCAATTTATTGAAGGCACTAGCGCGGCAATGTTCGAGCCAGAGCGTTCTATAACACGGGCCGAATTTACGGCGATGCTTGTCAAAGCGTTGAACCTGACATCAGTGGGCGAATCGAAATTTACGGATGTATCGAAGGGTGCCTGGTACGAGGGAGCTGTTTCCATGGCGGTCAAAGCAGGCATTATTAAAGGAATTAGCACAACGTCTTTCAATCCCGATGCTAGCATCAAACGCGAAGAAATAGTCACTATGCTGATGCGGGCGTATGTTATCTTGAAGGACGTCGAGTTGAACGGAAAAACGGCTTCTTCCTTTACCGACGAATCCGCTGTGGCAACCTGGGCGCTTGAGTCAGTAAGAGCGGCGGCGGCACTTCATTTAATTAACGGTCGAGAAGCAAACAAATTCGTTCCGAGCGGGATCACTTCCCGTGCAGAAGCAGCAGCTTTGCTCAATAGAGTTATACACTAGCCGGGTAAACCCCCAATTTCTATATTGGGGGTTTACAATTAATAATTTTACTTTGATGTGACGCGGAGAACCGAAGGAGGCAACCCGATGAACGATATGGAAATCAAGGAACTTCAGCAAGCAGATGTGGCGGAACTGAAAGAAGGCGTCCACGGTTACAGCAGCGAGACGAATTGGGTGAAGCCGGAAAATCCAATTACGCTGGAAAGGTTGGAATGGTTCAAGGATCAGAAATTGGCCCTAATGATGCATTGGGGACCTTATTCGCAGATTGAGGTTGAGTCCTGGATTCTCAGCGACGAAGATGGTGATTGGGCGCGTAAAGATGTCGATTGGACGAGCGACTACGAAGAGATGAAGCGCGAATATTTCGGACTCAACCGCACGTTCAATCCGTTCCGCTTCCAGCCGGAGCTATGGGCGGAAATCGCTGCCGAAGGCGGGTTCAAATATTTGATTTTTACGACCAAGCATCACGACGGATATTGCATGTGGGACACACATACGACGAATTACCGAATTACTGGCTCGGAAACGCCGTTTCATGCACATCGCTATGCCGACGTTTGCAAGCATGTGTTTGACGCTTTCCGAAGCAAGGGGCTTGCGATCGCCGCATATTTTTCGAAGGCGGATTGGCAATCGCCGTATTACTGGGCGCCAGGAATGGAACGGGGCAACAATACGTGGAGAGGGCCTTCGTACTCCCCCGAGGAATATCCGTGGCTGTGGGAGCAATTCGTCGATTTCACCCATGAGCAAATCATGGAGCTGATGAGCCGTTACGGCCGGATCGATATTTTGTGGCTGGATGCGGGCTGGGTTAAAGATAGTGATCAGGTAAAGCAGGACATTCGGTTGGGCGAGGTTGTCGAGCGCGCCCGTCAAACGCAGCCGTGGCTGTTATCCGCGGATCGTACAGTCGGAGGGCCTTACGAAAATTACGTGACGCCGGAGCAAACGATTCCGGAGCGTCCGCTGAACGTACCGTGGGAAAGCTGCATTACGATCGGCACACAGTGGGCTTTCAAATACGATGACCAGTATAAATCGGGGAGAGAGCTCGTTCGCATTCTGATGGAAGTCGTATCAAAAGGCGGCAATTTGGCGCTTAACGTAGGTCCTCAGCCCGACGGACGATTGCCGGCTGGGGCGGTTAAGAGTATCAATGAGCTGGGCGGATGGATGAAGGTTTACGGTGAAGCGGTATACGGCACACGCGTGTGCGGACCGTATTTTGCCGGTTCCTGCGCGTTCACCTCGAAAGGAAATACCGTATACTGTACGTACTTGTATGAAAGCGCAGATCAAGCCTTAGCTAAGCTCGTTCATATTCCTTATAAGGAGCCCGTTTCAGGCATTGAGCTTGTCGGAAGCGACGCTTTGCTGCAGGTTGAGCGTACGCCGGAAGGAATCTCGATCACGCTTCCGGATTGCGAATTGAACGGGCAGGCTCCGATCGCCCATGTTTTCCGTATGCAGAAGGGCGAGGAGGCAAAGTGAACGATAAGATTCTTAGCTTTAAGTTATTATACGATGGGGTCTGTGGGCAATAATGCGAGCGCAGAGGTGAGAAGAAGTAGCCGGATGACAAATACATGTTCGAACGCCAACCCGCGTAAATCGCGGGTTTTTTCCTTTGTCAGCGTATATTCTTGCCAGAAATCATTGTCAAGAATAAGTACCGTTAGCTGATTCTAGAAATAGGCTTATGCTAAGGAAGAGGATACCGACCATGGACTGGGTCCAGACTTAAGTTGGAAATTATTCTCACCTTTTTATTGCATCTTCCTCGCCTTTTTGCTATATTTGATATTAACAAATTGTTATTATCAAAAAGTTACTAACAACAAACTGAATGGTGAAGATTAGGAAATTTAATGAAAGGGAGCGGATGAAAGTGAATAAAACATGGGGTGGTTGGAATCTGTTTGAAATCGTCTGGCTAGTTTTATTTACCTCTATTGCTGTTGCGTTTACGGTTATTTCTAAAGATTCCTTATTCGGATTTACGGTCTTTATCACCGGGGTGCTGTGTGTGGTGCTCGCGGCGAAAGGAAACCTGATGAGTTATGTTTTCGGAATGTTCAATACCGTTGGTTACGCGTACTTGGCTTATATAAACGGTTTGTTTGGAGAGGTCATGCTGAATTTGATATTCTTTGTACCTATGAATGTCATTGGCTTCTATATGTGGAAAAACAACCGCCAAGACGGCAAGCTATCCATGCGACAGATGGATCTTAAGTGGCTGTTCCTTGTTGGAGCGGTATGCGTAATAGGCTGCCTGTTACTGGGAATCGGGCTATCGTTCATCCCAGGGCAGAACTCGCCTTATATAGATGCTATTACAACGGTATTATCCATTGTAGCTACCTTTTTAATGGTCAGAAGATTTAAGGAACAATGGTTGGTCTACATTGTTTTGAATATGTTTACGGTGCTGCTGTGGGTAATTCGGATGCTGGAAGGCAGTAGCGAAGGGGTGCTAATGATCGTCATGTGGAGTGCATATCTGATTAATGCGGCATACGGCTATTACAATTGGAATAAAGGGGCTAAGGAGGTATCGGTATGAAGACGCTTGGATTAACGCTAGGGAAGTTTGCCCCGTTGCATAAAGGACATCAATTCATGATCGAGACGGCGTTGCAAGAGGTCGACGAATTGATTGTGGTAATCTACGAAACGACGGTGACCCCGATTCCGCTTCATATCCGGGCGAACTGGATCCGCAAGCTCTATCCGACGGTCCGGGTAATCGAAGCTTGGGACGGTCCAGACGGGTATTCGAACGATCGGGAGCATGAGATTCGAGAGGAGCAGTATATTTTAGGGCTGTTGAAGGGCGAGCAAGTGACGCATTTTTACTCTAGTGAGTTTTACGGTGAGCATATGAGTGTCGCATTAGGAGCGGCGGACCGGCGGGTGGATGAAGCCCGTGAGCGGGTGCCGATTTCGGCCACGATGGTACGTGCCGACCCTTATAAATATCGCAGATTTGTAAGTGATGTCGTGTATAGGGGGTTAATCACGAAAGTGGTTTTTGTGGGAGCGATGTCGACTGGAAAATCTACAATCACCGAAGCGCTGGCGCAGCGGTATCGCACAACCTTTGCGAGCGAATATGGGCGTGATTACTGGACCGAGCATCAAGTGGATCGTAGAATCAGCCTAGAAGCGTTCGATGAGATCGCTTTGGGCCATATCGAACGTGAGGAGCAGGCGCTGCTGGAAGCTAACCGATATCTCTTTGTCGATACCAATGCAATTACCACATATATGTTTGCTTTGGATTACCACGGCCGGGCTCCTGAATGCTTAGCCCGGATCGCATTAGAAAACGCGCAGCGCTACGATCTGTTTTTCCTGTGTGACGATGATATTCCTTATGAGAATACATGGGACCGTAGCGGGGATCAGAAGCGGCATATTTTTCATAAGCAAATCATTGCCGATTTGAAAGAGCGGCGGATTCCCTATATCACGTTGCGAGGAAACCTAGAGGAACGAATGCACAAAGTAAGTGAGGTCTTGGCAAAGTTCGAGCCCTACCGGAACTATTTCGGAGAGTTGAATGGCTAGAATAAAGAACAAAGGAGGCAAGGATACATGAATATGTTGGATCGCGATGGACTTACGGAACGTCAATTTTTAGAGCAGTACCATGCCGGGGATTTCGAGCGGCCTTCGGTGGCGGCGGACATGGTCATTTTCACCGTTACGAACACGGAGGCGGACAGCTACCGCAAGCTTCCGGAAAAAGAGCTGCGAATTCTGCTCATTCAGCGGGGAGGTCACCCGTTCCTGGGCAATTGGGCACTTCCAGGCGGTTTCGTCCGGCCGGACGAGACGACAGAGCAGGCGGCGGTGAGGGAGCTGAGTGAGGAAACCGGTGTGGATGACGTTTATTTGGAGCAGTTGTACACCTTCAGCGATGTTGGAAGGGACCCTCGTACCTGGGTGATGAGCTGCAGCTACATGGCCTTAATCAACAGTGATCAGGTACAGCTGAAAGCAGGAGATGACGCTGTCCATGCTGCCTGGTTCAAGGTAACCTATCGGCTGCGCGAGCGGAAAGAGATTATTGAGGATGGGTATGTGAAAACGAAGGAATACGAGCTCAAGCTAAGTAGCGATGAAGAAGAGTTTACGGCAGTTGTGGGTCGGACGATGACATCAAAGTCGGCCTCTACGTCAACCGCATACTCCATTGTATCAAATGACGGATTGGCTTTTGATCATGCGAAGATTATAGCTTGCGCTATTGAGAGACTGCGGGGAAAAGTGAATTACACCGATATTGCGCTAAACTTGATGCCGGGTCTCTTCACTTTGACGGATCTACAGCAGGTTTATGAGGTGATCTTAGACAAAGAGCTGCTGAAAGCCGCATTCCGGCGTAAAGTAGCGGATCTCGTAGCGGAGACCGATCATTATACTGAAAATGCGGGACACCGTCCTTCCCGCTTATATCGGAGAAATATGGAGGAATATCAATGATATACAATATAGAGCAGTTAAGAAAATCTTATATCGCGGGCAAAACGTTCAAGTTTGTGTTCTTCTGGGGCCATACACCGCCAAAGCAAGACGGCGTCGACAAAAGCTGCTTCAGCCAATGGTGGATGAGTCCTTTCGTGGTAGAGGGGATCGAGTATTCCTGTGTCGAGCAGTTTATGATGTCCGAGAAAGCAAGACTGTTTGGAGATGACGATATGTTGGACGCGATCCTTAAAGCTAAGCATCCCAAGGAGATGAAAGCCTACGGGCGTGCAGTAAGAAACTTCGAAAATGACACTTGGGATAAAGAATGCTATGACATTGTCAAAAGAGGAAATATAGCCAAATTTTCGCAGAATCCGAAGCTTGGCGAATACCTCAAGTCAACGAAAAACCGTATTCTCGTCGAAGCTAGCCCACAGGATCGCATTTGGGGAATAGGCATGAGCCAGTCCAATCCGGATGCGGAGAATCCCGTAAAATGGCGGGGTAGGAACCTACTTGGATTCGTGCTGACCGAAGTGAGGGACGAATTGCTGCGGGATTAACTTCTACCGGAATTGTTATTGATGAAAGGAGAGGGGCCCTTCTTCTGGATGCAAGAGAGATAACTGATTCTAAGTGTGATGCAACAAGATGTAGTCCCATATTTAAATGAGAAGATAACGATATCCCTTTGGATTTCGTTATCTTTTTTGTTCACCCTCTAAAAGCCGAAGCTTCATCACCCCAGGTGTACAGCCATAAGTATTTCGGAAGATTCGGATAAAATAATTCGTCTCCATTCCCAGTTGAATCGCAATATCCTGAACGAGAATATCAGCATTCTCTGTCATTAACTGTATCGCACGTTCTAGTCGCAGATTCTGTAGATATTTATGTGGAGTTACGGCATATTCCTGTACGAATAGACGCTGGAAATGCTGGACGGAATACCCCACAGCAGCTGCTAGATTGGAGATAAGGAGTGGCTCAGTATAATGTTCGTTAATAAGTTCAACCGCTTTAGCCAACGCTTCATTACGCACAGACTCAAGTTCTAAACGACTGCCTGAGGAGTGTATGGATTCAGAACGACGTAACATCAGAAGTAATCGATATAGGGTTATAGATAGATCCTCCATCCCTTGCTCGTCTTGACGACTAGCCGTCTGATTGTTCACCGTATGCCAGATCTTTCCGATTTCCTCCCAACATTGTTCAAAACGAGCAGGATGATAGGGGAGAGAAGGGAGAAGGCCAATCCCCTCCAGCATTCCCTGCGATTGACTCCCTTCGATTCCGATGAAACCAACATGCCATGGTTCATGTGAGGTAGGATAATATTCGTGTCCTCGATCCGGTGGGAAGGCGAAAGCCATTCCAGGTTCTAGTATGGTTTCAGAACCGGTCTCCAGATCACGAAACAACCCAGTTCCGGTACGAATCAGAAAAACTTGATGAACAGGAAAACCTGTAGGGCGCACATGATGAAATTGTATATGACGACCTACAGAGTAGGGATATAAGGGAAGCGTCTCAGCGTCGCGCGGTAGTTCTATCAGTGAAAAAGGAAGCAGGATGATTCACCTCATATTCATTTTGTACTATCACTTCGAGAGTATATTCCTACTGATCGGGATGGATTTTCTTATATTATAAATAGTATAAATGATGATTCGTGAATTTGATAGCTTAAGCATCTAGCGTCTCATCAGAGAATAGTCCCATTTAAGAAATGGGCAGAATTGAGAGGATGATCTTACATTATGACTAAAAAACACTCCCCGATTAGCAGCAAAGCTCCAGTGATGCTGCACGGTGCCGATTATAATCCTGAGCAATGGCTGAAGTACCCAGAAATTTTGCGTGAGGATATTCGTCTGATGAAGCTTGCGAATTGCAATGTGATGTCTGTCGGAATTTTTTCTTGGGTATCCCTAGAGCCTGAAGAAGGTGTGTTCACTTTCGATTGGCTCGATAGTGTTTTGGATTCTTTTGCAGAGAATGGGATTTATGCTTTCCTGGCAACTCCTAGTGGAGCACGACCTGCTTGGATGTCTGAGAAGTACCCTGAAGTTCTAAGAGTGGAACGTAATCGTGTTCACAATTTACATGGCTTCCGTCATAATCATTGCTTCACCTCGCCTGTATATCGGGAAAAGACTGCGATTTTAAATGCGAAGCTAGCAGAACGTTATAGCCAGCATCCTGCGGTTATCGGTTGGCATATTTCGAATGAGTTCGGTGGCGAATGTCACTGTGATCTTTGTCAGAATGCTTTTAGAGATTGGTTAAAGGTCAAATACAATAACAGTCTGGATGAGGTGAATCATGCTTGGTGGGCTACTTTTTGGAGTCATACCTACACTTCATGGGCACAGATTGAATCCCCGGCCCCACATGGAGAGACGCAAGTACATGGCTTGAATCTCGACTGGCGGCGGTTTGTCAGCGAACGGACGATTGATTTCTGTCAGCATGAGATCAATACTGTTCGCCCTTACAATCCTGCACTGCCTATTACAACGAATATGCATATGATCGATGGCATTGATTACCGCGAACTGGCTAAAATTCTGGATGTTGTCTCATGGGATGCTTATCCAGAATGGCATTATACCGAAGATGGTGACGATGCTAGACTGGCGGCATGGACGGCAATGCACTACGATTTAATGCGTTCTTTTAAAAAGAAACCGTTCCTGCTCATGGAAAGCACGCCATCTCTTACGAACTGGCAATCGGTCAGTAAGCTGAAGCGTCCTGGCATGCACAAGCTGTCTTCGCTTCAAGCGGTAGCACATGGTTCGGATTCTGTACAATACTTCCAATGGCGTAAAAGCCGGGGCTCTAGTGAGAAGTTCCACGGTGCAGTTGTTGACCATAGCGGCCACTCCGAGACTCGTGTATTTAAAGATGTAACAGAGGTAGGTAAGACACTGGCCGGAATGACAGAAGTAGTAGGTACATCAACTCCAGTAAAAACAGCGATTATTTTCGATTGGGACAACCGCTGGGCGATCAAGGATGCGCAAGGCATTCGTAATTCCGGATTGCGTTATGAGGAGACTGTACTACAGCATTATCGTGCCCTTTGGGAGCTAGGCATTCCAGTTGATATGATCGGATCGGGAGATGATCTGTCCGCTTACAAGCTGGTGATCGCACCTATGTTATATCTGATCAGTGAAGAGAATGGAAACCGCATCGAGAAGTTTGTTGAGCAGGGCGGAACTTTCCTGGCAACCTATTGGTCTGGTGTCGTTAACGAAACGGATTTATGTCATTTGGGTGGATTCCCTGGACCACTACGTAGAACGCTCGGCATTTGGGCAGAAGAGACCGAAGGGCTGCATAGCCGTGATTTGAATGGTGTTGTAATGCAGGCGAGCAATGCACTTAATCTAAGTGGTGATTATGATGCGCATGAAATTGCTGAGCTGATCCACTTGGAAGGTGCGGAAGCATTAGGCACTTATCGCAGCGATTTCTATGCTGGCCGTCCAGCGCTTACGGTAAATCGTTTTGGTGAAGGAAATGCGTATCATCTCGCTACTCGTGTAAAAGACGCCTCTTTCTATGTTGAATTGTATGCTGCAATCACTGCAAAAGCGGGAATTACTCGTGCGCTTGATAGTGAGCTTCCAACTGGTGTGACAGCGCAGCTTCGTACGGATGGAGAGAGTGATTATATTTTTGTGCAAAACTACAGCGGCAGTCCGCAAGCGGTTAAATTAGATGGAGCGGATTATACGGATTTGTGCTCAGGCACTGCTGCTCCGTCTGTGTTAAATCTAGCTATAAATGATCTCGCAATGTTGAAGCGTAAATCGTTAGTATAAAAAGAAGGCAGGACCTGAGGGATTCAGGTTCTGCCTTTTTACTATCAATCCATAAATCGTCCCATCATAATCGTGTTATAGAATTTTCCATCTGAAAGGCACTTATCATTCTTTAATATTCCCTCGATCTCAAAGCCAAGCTTCTGATAAAGGGTAATAGCTTTGTCGTTCGTTTCGAGGACATTTAAAGTGATTTTTTGGACACCATTAGCATCGGCCCAAGCAATAGATTCTGCTAAAAGATTCTTTCCAATTCCATAACCCCAATAATCCTGCAGCACACATACTCCGAACTCGACTTTATGAGCGAATCTTGCTAATGAATGGCCTTCGCATCTAGAGAACCCAACGATTTGATTATTAACTACCGCGATCAGAAATAAGTTTCTTAGTTTCTCTGAATCAGATAGAATAAGCTGCTGAAACCCTATTTCGTCTATAAAAGCCTCCCCTGGTTCTCTGTCTAAATTCTCGGTCTCACCATCAATTTGTACTCTTAATTTGGACAATATCATAGCATCCGTAGTGATTGCAGATCTTATGGTGTAATGGATGCCTTTCACGGTAAATGTTCGTTGATCAATAATCATTTGTCCTCCGTTACTACTGGTGATTTTAGAAATATAGCTTCGATACCCTCGATAATACGAGTATAATAACCCACTTCATGGGGTACAAAATGGGTCATGTCTACATCCTGCTCAATGGTAATTCTATGTCCATGCGGATCGATTTGAAAACCGTTGACTTGTAGACTATGTATTTCTCCCTGCCAAAATTTGCGGAAATCAGAGAACTTTGCTTTGACAATGCCGGTGACCTCTTCTTTTTGTAGCTGAAAATCTTCTAGGCGATAGGGATTGTTATAAACAAAGACATGCGCTCGTTCATTATCGATAAGGTTTTCTTTTTTCATACTGTAAGGAATTGTTCCTAGCGGGATCAGGTCTTTTAAGGATAAATCCAGTCCCAGCTCTTCATGAACCTCGCGTGTTCCATCTTCTACAGTTTCGTTTGCTAGCAAATGTCCGGCGGCCGTGATGTCCAGTAGTCCCGCATAATCTTGTTTCTGTTCACTCCGAAGTTGTAAATAGATATAGGGTATTTCCTGATCTTTGCTTATAAACCAGCAGTGGAAAGTCTCATGCCAATGTCCTAACCGATGTACCTCTTCACGTGGAGCCGTACCTGTTCGGTTGCCTGCTTCATCAAAAATGGTAAGTATCTCATTATGCATAGAAAAGCTCCTTTGTGATGATTTTTTCTTTCTAAAGCCTATCATAAAAACGTTCGAATTACCCTAAATGTTAGGGAGGTTCTTATTGACAACCGCTAGAATGAAATGTATATTTTTGGATGTTAATCAAAGGAGGAGTTAAATGAATTTAGTAACCATGAAGCAGAAGGATTTGGACACTTTAAGTGATGAAAGATTAGGATGGGCCTGTATGGAGCCTACCTTTCAGCAGATTCGCGCAAAATCAGCATCGATCAAATCCGAAGTGATCTCAAAGCTCACAGATGGACAGAAAGCACTTTGTATGTTCAGAGTAATGCATGATCACAGCCGTAATTCCGAAGGGGAGTATTATGCTTGGATTTCTTACATGCAAGACCTGCCGGGGTATTGGACAGGGGTGATGGGAGGCATACGATTTTTTGGCGATGATCCGATGATTCTTTTGCTTCAGGAAACAAAGGCATTTCTCGAAGAAAGAAACAATCGACTTGGAATACAGTGGGTTGATGCTACCATCACGGATCTCGATCGAGATCCTGAGTTGTTGAATGAGATGGGTGGTTTATTTGAACGATTTAAGAACATAGCCGTAGATAGCCACAGGTTGATTGGCGAGTATATTCGGGCACATCCGGGAGAATTTGTGGAGATAGAAGGCTAATAATTATGAAAAAAAGTAAATTATTTTTATTGTTTCTTATAGTAATAAATCTGCTTCTTTATGGAGTTCCCTTATATCACAGTTATAATTCATTTCAAAATCTTGTACTGGATCGAATCGATGCTACTCAAATCACCTCCATTAGAGTTCTTAAGAGTTCTAATGAACAAGAAATTAAAGTGGATGACCCGAAAGAAATTGAAAAGATCATAGATGAGTTTTCTGACGTGAAATTAAAAAGAAGTGATGCATCAGAACGACCTGCGGAGACCTATTGGATAAGAATATATGTAAATAAAGATCAGCGCTTTGGAATGATACTCTATGACACAGATTACTTGTATTTCAGCGATCGATCTAGTAATAGTAAGTATCACTCTGGAAATTTTAAGATTACTAGTAAATTTGATGGGGAATCCATTACAAGCTTGTTTAAGTAAAAATAACCCGCTGCCACAGGCAGCGGGTTAAATATTTCAGGTTATTTATCTAGCCATCCATCCGCCGTCAACATTAAGAATATGACCATTCAAATAGTCGGATGCTGCGGAAGCTAAGAATACAGCAGGACCTTTAAGATCATCAGGTGTTCCCCAACGTGCAGCTGGAATACGATCTAAGATAGCATCCGAGCGGCTTTGGTCAGCACGGATCGGAGCTGTATTTTCAGTCGCCATGTAGCCTGGTGCAATCGCATTGATGTTCAGACCGGAGCCTGCCCATTCATTGGCAAAAGCTTTAGTAAGACCTGCAACCCCGTGCTTACTCGCGGTGTAGCCAGGGACATTGATTCCGCCTTGATAGGAGAGCATAGAGGCGATGTTAATGATTTTGCCGGATCCTCTTTCCAGGAAGTGTCGGCCAGCGATCTGAGACAGAAGGAACACTGTGTTCAAGTTCAGGTTAATAACATCGAACCAGTCTTTTTCACTATGGTCTTTTGCAGGAGTACGGCGGATCATTCCTGCACAGTTCACGAGAATGTCAACATGACCAGTCAGTTCAAGTGCTTGGTCAAATGTGTTTTGCAGGTTGCTATGATCACTTAAGTCAGATTCGATGCTAACTGCTTTTACACCAAAAGCTTTTGCAGCGTTTACGGTTTCTTGACTTGTATTAAGCGATACGGATGCAATATCCGCACCTGCTTCTGCGAAGGCAAGGGCAATGCCTTGTCCAAGACCTTGAGCAGCACCGGTTACGAGTGCTGTTTTACCTGCCAAGCTGAATAATGATGATGACATTATAAATTACGCCCCTTTGATTTAAATGGATTTGATTCCGTTATTACTCACATTCAATGGCAATGCCTGCACTGCGGAACTGTTCTGCTGTTTCGGGAGAGAGTCCTTTATCTGTCAAGATAACGTCAACTTCCTGCAGAGAAGCGAATGTACGCAGCGCAGTTTGGCCGAATTTATGATGATCCACAACCGCGAACACTTTACGGGCAGTAGACACAAGGGCTTGCTTAAACTCAATTAAATCTCCTGTATAAATAGAAAGTCCATGTTCGATATGAACAGCTGTCGAGGACAGAAATGCTTTTTGAATATTAAGTTGTTGCACATAGGAGACGGCTTCAGGGCCGGCCAACATATTGCGGACACGGTAACCCCCGGGAACGACGAGACGAATATGATCTTTGGGAACCAGTTCGCTGATGATGTATACATCATTGGTGACTACCGTTAGAGGCATATTGTCCAGGCGTCGGGCAATTTCAAGCGTTGTGCTCCCGCCGTCAAGAGCTATAATATCGTCCTGTTCAATATGAGCAAGCGCGCGCAAGGCGATCTCTGTTTTTTCGTCGGAATACTTATCCAATGGATCCTTAGAGGGCAAAATACCAAACTGGTCGCTTTGTGCCAGCACAGCTCCGCCATGTACACGTACGATCAGTCCTTGCTCCTCCAGCTTGCTTAAATCCTCACGAATTGTTTTTCCCGTAACTTGTAGCTTATCGCTCAGTTCATTCACCGTTACATCTTTTTGGTTCAGCATAACTTCCATAATCATCTCATGTCGTCGTATCGGGTTCATCCGCTTGCCTCAGCTTTCCGTAATTGATTTATCTCTATTGTAGTTCTTTCATGGATACGGGGTCCATATCATCATATCTTTTATTATCGCCAGCCATACTCCAGATAAAAGTATAGTTATGAGTACCAACACCACTGTGTATGGACCAGCTTGGAGAAATAACCGCTTGTTCGTTTTGCATTACGATATGGCGAGTTTCATTAGGCTCTCCCATCAAGTGGAACACAACGGAATCGTCCGGTAGATCGAAATAGAAATATGCTTCCATCCGGCGTGGATGTGTATGTGCTGGCATCGTATTCCACATGCTACCTGGCTTCAGTTGAGTCATACCCATAACTAGCTGAGCACTTTGCACGCCATTTGTATGAATAAACCGGTGAATGGTACGCTCATTGGAGTTCTCCAAACCGCCCATTGCACCAGATTCGGATTCAGCCAGAGTGGTTTTGGTAGTTGGATAGGACTGGTGAGCAGGCGCAGAATTCAAATAGAATTTAGCGGGCTTGGAAGCGTCTGCACTTTTGAAGATAACATCTTTAGAACCTTGACCGACATACAGACATTCTTTGAAATCTACTTCATATTCTGTACCATCGACAATAACCGAACCTTTACCGCCAACATTGATGATCCCCAGCTCACGGCGTTCCAAGAAGTAAGTAACCCCAAGTTCTTTAAGGTCAGTTGTAAGTGCAACTTCTTCCTTAACAGGATTAGCACCGCCAACGATCATGCGATCCTCATGGGTAAGTACAAGCTTCAGTTCATCTGGTGCAAAAATGACAGGAATGTGGAATTCCTTACGGAGGCGATCAGTGTCAAATTGCTTAACTTCATTAGGATGGGATGCAAAACGTCTTTCCATGGAATATTCAATCTCCTTCACAAGCATATTTTCGTTCGTATAGGTACAATTTACTCCATTTATGTTCATATTACAAGTGTTTATTTTTAGATGTTGGTTCATTTTAGTTTATTTTTAAGTTTTAATAATTGCCAAATGAACGAAAAGTGTGCACAATAGATCTAAAATGCTTAGTTCTTATTTATAGGATTGTTATCATACTATTGAAAATTGAGATGTGGGAGGTTGAACTTGAATGCTGGAGTCGAATGGTATTCAGAGTACTTATCAGGACCGTCAACAAGAAATCATTATAAGTATAGCGCTGGAAGCGCAGAGACGGCCTCTGCTTGAGAGTGGACTCTGGTTCCACGATGATGTGCGAAATAACTTTTATTATGCCTCATATCTTTTTGCAGCTGCAGTAGATGATTCTTTGTCGTTGCCTTTTGACCGGGAAGAAGCGAAACAGAAGGCACAGGATGTGCTGCTAGAGACATTAATGCTACAGAATCGTCAACCTGGCACGGAGCTATACGGGCACTGGCCGCTTGGATTGAATCCGGTTCCACGTGAGGCTTCGCCGCATGAATTACCTGTAGAAATTATGGGCAGTCTGATGGCCTACTTTTGCAAAAGGTATGGTGGAGCCCTAAACGCTCAACTTCGCATTGTCCTGAATACAGCATTTGGGCACATTTATAGGAGTGATTTCTTCCGTAAGCCGGTAGTCACTTTTGGACATCATGAAGCGAAATATACAGCAGCAAAGCTGATTTTTGGCACTATGTTTGCAGATGATGTGCTCGTTGAGGATGGTCGGCAAAGTTTGAAGGCCACATTGACATACATCCGCTCTAAGGGTATGCCAGAATACGGCAGTCTCCCGTGGTTCTGGCATTGGTTACAAGCGTTTACCTGCGCTTTGGAGCTTGTCCCGACAGAAGATACGGATTTAATAACTACTCTTAAAGACATGCTTGATCATCTTTGGAAGGTAAGAGCAGAGTTTTATTTACGTGGAGCTTGGGTGGGTGCACATTCTAGAGGTTGGCCACATGATGTACCAGGGGATGCTAATGTGCTTCATGACTATGTTCAGTTCGGGGACTTCAAGCTTTCAGAGGCAATGCCACGCACGGAATACGCTGGACTCCTATTCTATAAAGCACCAGATGAGGCTTTAACAGCTGCGATGAATCGCCGGACCCCAGTGGAAACCACCAAGATTACACAGAAGGTAGTCCCAACAGATCCGAACGCTCAACCGTTACTTCATTCTTATGCCTATATTACTGAGGATTTTGCAGCAGGCGGGATGTGGGAACGGGTAGAGGAATTTGATAATGAACAGCTCCGTTGGGCTTTCTCTCTGCCTGTGAATGGAGAAGGAGGGTCCAACCAGCTATATTTCTTCCATCCAGGTCAAGGCTACAATGAGGGAGATCCACGCCATCAGAGCCGTTATATGGAGGTCCTCTATCACAAGAATGTAGTTATTTCTTTATTTCCCATTCCTCAGGGGGAAAAGAATACGATCATCGGTGTTCTTCCTCATGGGGAGTGGATGCAAGACCCGAATGCCTTATTCGGTCAGGTTGGGGATGTCTATTTCGCAATATATTTATCTCAATCGTACCAACTACAGGAACGTCCGGGATACATTGAGGTAACCGTTCAAGGGATGCCGGGTGGGGTGATCGTTGAGGCGATCGGTGTTAAGGAGTCTGCAGAGCGTGGCATCATCGGACTGGATGCATTCGTAATAGCTATGGCCCATAATGAACCACACTTTGAGATGGGAGACGGATTGTCGGCTCATTATACGACCAGTAATGGCGAAAGATTGCATTTGAGTATGGTGAGTGAGTCAGAGCAACCGCGAGCTTTGCTGAATGGTGTGAAGATCTCTTTGGAGAACTATACGGTTTAATAAGAACTCAACATAGTTGTGAGTTAAGTTTGGTGGAGTCGACCTTAAGGTCGGCTTTTTTATATTATAAATGCGCATACTATGCTATAGCTTCATTTGGAAATTTACTCCTAATAAAAACCAGCTTTCCTTTAAGGGCAAGGCTTTCGTAATCTTATTTGAAATTAATTACATTAATCTCTAATTTTATGAGAGACATTTATCACAATAAAGGTTAATATCTAAGTGAGACATATGAATGAATGCGCTTTCTTAAATCCGTTCAAACCTAACTCAAAGAATGCGAGGGATTTACTGTGACAGGAACTGAATTTCGTGTGGAAAATGATTTTCTAGGCAGCAAACAAGTAGATAAGAACGCATACTATGGGATTCAGACATTACGCGCAGTAGAGAATTTTCCAATTACGGGTTATAGAGTGCACAATGAATTAATCAAAGCGATGGGGATCGTAAAGAAAGCCGCTGCGCTTGCAAATATGGAAATCGGCAGGCTCTATCGTGGGCTTGGAGAAGTTGTTGTGAAAGCAGCAGATGAGATCATCGAAGGTCAATGGCACGAACAATTTATTGTAGACCCTATACAGGGTGGTGCAGGTACCTCGTTAAATATGAATGCCAATGAAGTCATTGCTAACCGAGCATTAGAGCTGCTTGGTCATGAAAAAGGAGACTATCGTCATTTAAGTCCCAACTCTCATGTGAATATGGCGCAGTCTACAAATGATGCATTTCCGACGGCTATTCATATTGCGACGCTTTCTCTTCTGGAACAACTGCTTGTTACTATGCGCAGAATGCATGAGGTGTTTGCAGACAAAGCCAAGGAATTCGATCCGGTTATAAAAATGGGACGCACGCATCTACAAGATGCAGTGCCGATTCGTCTGGGCCAAGAGTTCGAGGCTTATCGCAGAGTACTTGAGAGAGATATCAAACGTATTGAACATACACGTCATCATTTGTATGAAGTGAATATGGGGGCAACGGCTGTAGGAACTGGATTAAATGCTGACCCTCGATATATCGAAGTGGTTGTAGAACATTTGGCTGAAATAAGTGGATTGCCGCTAGTTACTGCAGATCATCTTGTGGATGCTACGCAAAATACAGATGCATACACAGAAGTATCTGCTGCGCTAAAAGTCTGCATGATGAACATGTCCAAGATTGCTAATGATCTTCGACTCATGGCCTCCGGCCCGCGGACAGGGTTTAATGAAATTTCACTACCTGCTCGCCAGCCTGGTTCCTCCATTATGCCAGGTAAAGTTAATCCGGTTATGGCAGAGGTCATCAATCAGGTAGCTTTTCAAGTGATAGGAAATGACCATACAATCTGTCTGGCTTCCCAAGCGGGTCAACTGGAACTAAATGTTATGGAGCCAGTTCTAGTATTTAATCTCATTCAGTCCATCAGCATCATGAACAACTCCTTCCAAGTCTTCACAGATTTCTGTCTGGCTGGTATTGAAGCCAATAAAGAGAAGCTAGAGCGGGATGTGGAGCGGAGTGTCGGAATCATTACTGCGGTTAACCCACATTTGGGCTACGAAGTGGTTTCTCGTATTGCTCGTGAGGCGATTTTGACAGGAGAATCTGTTCGTGAATTGTGCCTTAAGTATAATGTATTATCCGAGGAAGAGCTCAATCTGATTCTGGACCCATACGAAATGACGCATCCAGGAATCGCAGGCTCAGCTTTATTGCAGAAGCAATAGGGGATCACCTAACCGTTAATCGCTGACTTTGTCATTTATGTCCTACGATATTTAAAAAGAACCTACTTCAACGTTAGTTAGAAGTAGGTTCTTTTTGTGTTTCAGGCTTACAGGAAAAAGAATGAGCGTAATAGACCACGTTTTCTTGGTGGAGAGGGTAACCTTGCAGTAGTAACGGGATGGGAAGCTTCATTAGATGTGAAGGCGTTGCCTTTTGAAACTTGCTTGGGTTCTAGGGTTGCCGCTAATTGTTTGATCATTATCCGCAGATCCTCAAGCTCCTCACGCTGCTGAAGCAACTGTATCATGACTACTTCGTCGGCTTTTTGATCGAGTGTACGTTCAATATAATGAATCCGGGATAATATATCTTGCATAGGCTCAGCGTCTGTAGGATGAAGTGGAACTTGCGGTGACGTGGACATCTGCTTTTCATTCGAGTCAGTTAATTGAATACTCTCTAGTGGATCTCCGTGATTAATGCGGTCTTTAATATGACTAAGCAAGCTGATTTGCTGCTCTGAGAATGTATAGTGGCCAAACCGGTCTTTTGGAAAAAAATCAGGGAACATAGCAGCCCAACGTTTGATCGTAGTCTGGCTAACGGACAGCAGCTCTGCGGCATCCTTTGTTTTCAGAATTTCCATTTTGATTCCTCCAGTTCAGGTAGTCATGTTATGAGTAATTCGTTGTTCAAATGCTGCTCCCTGCAAGGTTGACAAAGGAAGTGCGGATTCGATAAACAAAGTGTTATTACGAGCAATCTCACCATTCTTGTATTTCACTATCTTGCTTTTACATTCTAGAATGAGTACAGATGACCCAGTAGCGGGGTATACTTGGTTTAGAGGTGAATCGTATGGATAAGAGTGGAGAAGTGGAAAAGATGACTGAGGAGCAATGGCAGGCTATTTTGCAAAATGATGCAGCTTATAACGAAAAATTCTTTTATGCTGTGAAGACTACGGGAATCTTTTGCCGACCTTCCTGTAAGTCCAAAGCACCTAATCGTGAGAATGCACGTATCTTTCAAAATGCAGAACAAGCATTAGAATCTGGATTTCGTCCCTGTAAAAGATGCAAACCGACGGGTGAGCGGCTGCCGGATAAGGAATGGGTGGCTGTAATGACTGAATATATCGACAAACATTATCATGAACCTCTTACTCTTGAAACGTTGGCAGAAGTCTGTCATGGAAGCCCTTATCATCTCCATCGAACCTTCAAGAAAGTAACGGGAATCACTCCAGTGGGTTATATACAGCAAAAGAGAATCGATCAGGCATCTGAATATTTGGTTACCACGGATCGGGATGTAGCTGATATTGGATTACATGTGGGTCTGCCAAATACGTCGTATTTTATTACCTTATTTAAGAAAAAGACGGGGCTTACCCCAACGAAGTATCGACAGCTTAACAAATTAGAATTAACGAATCATTCTGAATTATTCTTGGAGGTACAGAAAAATGGAGAGTAGACAAAATGCAATCATATACTGGACATTGCTAGCTTATAAGGAATGGAGTTTCTATATCGCAGCGTCGGAGAAAGGATTAAGTTATGTGGGGTCGCAGCAGAAGCCATTCGAAGAAATGAGTGACTGGATCAGCCGTAGATTTCCTGAAAGTAAACTGGTGCAGGACGATGAGAAAATGGTTCCATTTGTACAGGAACTGATCGAATATTTGCAAGGGGTACGGCAAGCATTCAGCATTCCTTTTGACTATCGTGGGACACCATTTCAACTCGCGGTGTGGAAAGCGTTATGTGAAATCCCATATGGACAAACGTGGTCTTATTCGGACATCGCCACACATATTCAAAAGCCTGCTGCAGTACGCGCGGTAGGGACGGCCATAGGTGCAAATCCGATACTAATTACGGTGCCCTGCCACCGAGTCATTGGCAAGAATGGAACATTAACTGGCTACCGCGGGGGATTAGAGATGAAGACTAGGCTGCTTAATTTGGAAAGTGGAAAGAGTGCTCTAGAATTATGAATATTGAGATCCAGTACAAAACCCCAAAGACCTTACTAAATAAAGGGACGGGTTATCTGAACGGATATAGTCATTCTTTAAACCCATATACCGGCTGTACTTATGGCTGTTCTTATTGTTATGTGCGTCAAATGCCTGTTTCACTGTTTCGCCAAGAGGAATGGGGAACGTGGGTAGATGTCAAACAAGAAGCTGCAGCTATCTTACGCAAAGAACTCCAGAAAGCAAAGTCCAAAGGACCGGTCTCCATTTTTATGTCCTCTAGTACAGATCCATACCAACCGATAGAGCACAAGGAGCAGGTAACAAGAGCTTTGCTGGAGGTTATGGTGGAGTCCCCGCCCGATTTTCTGTTCGTGCAGACGCGCAGTCCGCTCGTACGCAGAGATATAGATTTATTATTACGCTTAGAAGACAAGGTTCGCGTGAGTATGACTGTAGAGACGGATCGTGAAGATATTCGCAAAAAATTCACACCAAGTGCTCCACCCATTTCTGCAAGATTAAAGACACTGAAATTACTGCGTGAAGCGGGCATTCCTGTTCAAGCAACCATCGCTCCGGTATTGCCAAGCAGCACTTCTTTTCCAGAGATCCTAAGGGGTTTGGTGGATAGGGTCTGTATCGACGATTATTTTATGGGAGATGGCAGTGGGGGCAAACGGACACGGAGATTAGGTATTTATTCCCTTTATGAAGAGCTGCAATTGGAAGAATGGTACGATCCGGCGGCTTATCGCAGGGTGTACGATGGACTCCGGAGTGTTTTTAATGAAGATGAGCTTTTCTTGAGCCAGAAGGGGTTCGAGCCTTAAACTGAAACATGATATAATAAACGAGAGCATTCATACTTAGTATTTTAAAATACTTAATACCTGTAATCGCTTATTGGAGGAGTAGAGTGGCAAAAGCAAAAGTGGCCAAGCGGCCCACTAGAGATGAATTTGTACTTGAGGAGCTAGGCAATCAGCTAGTTGAAGCCAAGCAAGAAGGTTCTGAGATTTTATTGACTGTATGGGGAAAAGAAGAACAGGTGCGCGGAACGATTGTAGAAATGGACTCGCGGACAGGAAAAGTACACATCAGTAAAAACGAAGGTATCGAAAAAGTTCCGTTTATGGATATTATGCAAGTTAATTATCCCAGAGATTAATGGGAACGCAGCAATAAGAGGTCCTGTTAGCCATGTTGGCTTTGGGGCCTCTTTGACCATATAGTATCGAATAGATTAAAGAGAGGTAGATCAGATATGGCAGTAACCAAAACCAACGCGATGCGAATGCTAGATGCGAAGAAGATTGGATATGAAGTGTTTATTTATGACAACGAGGATGGACTAATCCATGGTACGGCAGTTGCGGAGAAGATTGGAAAGGCGGCAGAGACGGTTTTTAAAACTTTGGTCGCTCATAGCGGAGCAGATCTTTATGTATTTGTTATACCGGTTGCTGAGGAGCTGGATCTCAAAAAGGCGGCCAAGGCCGCCGGAGAGAAAAAGATTGAGATGCTGCCAGTGAAGGACTTGCAGAAGTGGACGGGTTATATCCGTGGTGGATGTTCACCAGTCGGTATGAAGAAGCTATATCCAACGTTCATTGATAGCAGCGCAGAAAGTCAGGAAACGATAGCCGTTAGCGCCGGAAAAATTGGTCAACAAATGGATGTATCACCGCAGCTTCTTGCAGGGGTAACAAATGCGAAATTCACAGATCTAATTAAATAGATGAGCAACAAGAAGACCTAAATACTCCTTCAAGGCTGTGCCTGTAGTGGAGATGGCTCCTGGCGAAGGAGTGAACTTTGAGGGTTGCAACGAAAATTCAGCGCTGGCGATATAATCTGTAGGAAAAGCTTGCGCTGTTAGCCCTGCATTCTTGAAGTGCTGCATCGAGCGGGGCATATGAAACCCTGATGTGACTAGTACAGGGCGCTTAAGTCCCTTCTCTTGTAGGATTGCGGCGGTGTTTACAGCATTCTGCTCCGTGTTAAGAGATTGATTGTCGGTCAGGATATCCTCTTCGGGGACACCGAGTCCAAGGAGTTGTCTTTTGGCGATATCCGCTTCATTGCCGCTGTCGGAGAAGACTTGTCCACCAGAGAATAGGATGGGTAAACCACTTGCATTATGTAGTCGTACAGCTGTAATTAGCCGATTCGCTGCTGATCCATATAAGTTGCCCTCGCCATCAATATCCGGTGTCCCAGAGCTTGCACCTCCACCAAGCACAACGATGACATCTCCTTGCAATGTATCCGGTTGAGGATATTTTCGTTCTAAACCTCCGATTAACGCATCGCTGACTAAGGAAGTCATGGAGAAATACATAAGCAGTGTAACGCCAAGCAGGACAAGCGCAGGACGACGGTTCTTTTTCCATAACCAAATGACAAGACCGAGCAGAAGTAGGATGAAAAGTCCTGGAGGAAGCACAAAGCTGTATGCAAATTTGATGATGTAAATCAACAGTATCAACCGCCTTCGTAAAGTATGAGTTCAGGTTGTATTGTAACATGAGTTGGGGTGTTCGAAGTTGCACAAAAGACCGAAACGGTCTTTTTTTATTTGATGAGAGCCTAATCTAGAACTAGATTGGGAACGCATTAAGCTAAAGAGAAGGATAGCTGAATAAATTTTTCCTAAACTCCCCAACCTTTTTCGTTTTCGCTGCAGTATATATTTAAGTGCCACCGATAAGAAGGAGCTTTTAGAACATGAATAAACAACATGCTGACCGTGTCATCAAGGATTACATCAAGCCGCTATATGGTTTTGCTTTGAACAAAACGGGAAAGATCGCCGAAGCCGAGGAGCTGGCGGGAAGAATTACGCTGGAAGTATACCAAGCGCTTCTTAAAAAGTCAGACTTCTTGGATCTGAACAGTTACGTCTTTAAGATTGCACATTATGTATGGGCGAAATTCGTAGGCGAGAAAGTGAAAGCTTCCAACCAAATGCGGATTGATGACCAAGAGGTGATGTCCAGAGAACAGGGTTTCGACGAGATCATTCGCCAAGAAACGGCTGGCGCTTTGCGGCGGGAAATAGCTTTTTTATCTCACCAGCAACGGGCAATCGTTATCAAGTACTATTATGGTGGAATGAAAATTAGTGAAATCGCGGCTGAGATGGGTCTTTCTAGCGGCACAATCAAATGGCATTTATTCGAAGCGAAAAAGGAGCTGAAACACAAAATGAACACCATTCGATCAATGGGTAATCTCGGCATCAACCCGATTCGCATGACAGGTTTAGGGCATAACGGATCCCCAGGAAACAAAGGCGACACCTCTGACTTTTTAGCGACGGCGATTAGACAAAACATCGCTTTCTCAACGTATTACAAGGCACTCACGATTAATGAAATTGCTGAAGAGCTGGGCATTTCACCTGTATTTATAGAGGATGAGATCGAACTACTGGAAGAATACGGATTCATGGATAAACTACCAGGTAGAAAGTATCGTACCAATATGTACATAGAAGATCCGTCCCCAATGAAAAGCGAGGTACTGTACCCATTGTTCAAAGAATATGCGGAGATTGCAGTCGAGCATTATTTCAAGACGTTTTTCTCGATGGGTGAAGTGTTCCAAGAGACGGGTGTCTATATTCCTGGCGGCGATGTCAATCTACTGTTGTGGAGTCTCATTCCGTATGCTGGTAATCAATTGAGCTTCAAAGAACTCAATAGGGTTAGCCATGAAGAGGTTTCCATCAGCCGCAAAGATGGCGGCCATTACGCCGCTCATGCAACGATTCAGAGAGAGTTTGACGTCAGTTTTGATCCTAAACAATATTATTATAGTGGCGATATGAATAGGGATTCCGATGAGTTTGCACTAAAGGCATGGCAGGTCGATACGTTGTGGTGTGGCAGGAAGGACAGTTGGCGAGACAATCTGAGTTCGGATTTCATCAGTCTGATGCATGTGATCAATGGAGATTTACCGCAAAATGATGTGAACATTGATGCCTATCGTCGTCTTTTCGATAAACAATATTTGCTGAGAACGGAATCTGACCTTGAAGTTAACATTGTTTATTGCAAGGATAAGCAAACAGGAGAACGTCTGCATGCGGCGATTCCGCAACCGTCCGAACGAATCAAAGAAGCCGCCACGAAATTGGATCAAGCTGTTTATCAAGTGAATCTCGATGGACAACCAGATCATGCACATAAATATGTGCGTTACTGGTCACAGAACTGCATGGCGTCGGGAACCATACTCGCCTTCGTACTCAAACATTTAGTCGACATCGGTATGTTAAAAATACCTGATCCGCATCGTAAAAAAGGCATTTCCACAATCATGTTCATGAATCAACGCTAGCTTCAAATTAATCGAAGAAAATGAAATATTCTTTAATGCAGCAATGTGAAGATATCTCGCAGTAGCCTTCGATTTAGCTAAGAACGATTTAATAAAAGGCGATTAAGATGATTGCAGTTACAAGTTGCTCAACAAACTGAGAACTTTAGTTCAATAATGAGAGGGCTGCCTAGAGGTAGCCCTTTGTTCAACTAACGGGCAGGATAATTTAAGTATAAATCTGGATAATGTAGGCTGAAAACTTCTTCAGCTGAACGGTTATTATGAAAAGATGGGTGATTTCTCTAATAGCTGTCGTAATGAATTAACGCAAAAAAAGTCTGATAAGAAATTCAAGCCAGAAAATTTATTGATAACCTGGCAAGTAGCAGTTTACCCAAGTGAGGGAAAAGTTTTTTCCTCTTTTTATGAACCAAAATACGAGAACTGGTGAATAAGAAGTGAAAGGAAAAACGAGGAGGTCTTTTAAGTGAAAGAAAATCATCATTTTCCAATACCCAAGGAAGGAGGTCCAGTTGATTATGAAACACTTGTTCAACCTCACTTAACTAGTGCATTTCGAGTCGCTTTTTTGATCGTCCATGATTATCATCTAGCTCAGGATGCCGTTCAAGAAGCACTATGGGAAGCGTATCAATCACTTTATCGATATGATGAACGAAAAGGGACATCGTTTCGAGCTTGGTTTATAAAAATTGTGACACATCGTGCACTTAATATGGTGCGTAGAAAGAAAAAAACGGAAGAATATTTGGACTCTATTGACCCTGGGCAAAACCCATTGGAGAGTATTCTTCAAAAGGAGAAAGAGCAACAGATTTGGCGAGCGATTCAGATGATGACGCTGAAACATCGCTCAGTAGTTATCCTTTACTATTATGAGGAGTTTAGTATAGCTGAAATTGCAAAAATCCTTGGTGTATTTGAGGGAACGGTAAAATCAAGGCTACATAAGGCCAGAAAGTTAATTGCTGAAAAAATACAAATAAACAAAGAAACACAGGTATTTACCGAGATGGGAGTGAACATGCATGACTAATCTTGACAAACAAATTGCACAAACTCTAAAAAATGTTGCTGGAGAATTGGATCAGCCTAGTTTTGTGATTCCTGACCATGTGGTAGCCTATAAAAGAAAAAGGTCGCGTTTACTAGGCACTTTGGTACTTCCTGTCTTAATCAGCTGCGCTTTACTTCTAACGATATCGGTAAGTCCTACCTTTGCGGCCTATGTTAAATCGCTATTTAATGGTTCTGATAAAGAACTGCAATATGCAGCACAGGAAGGTTTTTCACAGAAGGTAAATGCCTCTGTTACTGATCGGGGCTATACTCTTGAAATAGAGGAGATATTGGCTGATCCGATGAGAATTGTGGCTGTTTATTCGATCAAGGATCAGCAAAAGAACTTTATTCATCCGGATAAGCTTCACATAAGTAACGTAGAGGTAACAGATTTGAAAGGGAATGTAATTAAAGAAACTAAAACGTATATGGTAGAAATCCAAGAAAATTACGGATATCTCACTCTAAAAAAACCGGGGGAAACAGAAGAACAAAACCTTTTATTACAGTTTGAGGGGAATCAGATCGACTCTGTTAAAGGAAATTGGGCCTTACAGATTCCTATTGATTTAGAAAAAGCAATTAAGGCATCCAAGGTGCTACCAATCGATAAAACGTATACTACACCACAGGGACTGCAAATCAATCTAAATAGCATTATGCATTCACCGACTGCTGCCCGTGTGGATTATGAAACGAAATGGACGGAAGAGGCAAAGAAAAGATTAGTAGAGGAAAGTAAACAAGTGAAAGGAAAACTAGATTCAGTTGATCCTTATGTTCGCTATGATGATTATAAACTGAATTTTCATGTTGAAAATGAAAAAGGAGAGAAAGTAAAAGATTTAACTAGGACGCTTGATATTCCACGCAATGCTGTGGGAGAATACGGTCATTCTAATCGGAAGTATGGATTTGCTCCACTGTCTCCTGTTCATCAATATACACTTGTATTGGATTCTTTAGAAAAAACAGAACCGTATGAGCTAGGTGTATCATTTGAGCCAAAACAGCTTGCCGAAAAACCTGTAAGAGTAGATGAGGATGGCAAAACGATTGAGATCATGTCTGTAACCTTTGACGAACCATTAAATGAAGCATCTCCTAAGAATGAGAAGCACGCTACTATTTTGCTAGAGGCTTATTTAAAGGATATATCATATATAAATGTATCAGATACGATTTTAATGGATGATGACACAGATAAAATTATTAATCGTTTTGGTTGGACTATAAAGGATGAAAAGGGCAAAATATACAATATAACAGGTGGAGATTTTAAAATGATAGGAAAGGATGAACAAGGCAGAAACCATATCCGAATAAAATTGCAAAGTGATGAAATGAAAGAACTTCCTCAAAAGCTCAGTCTTACTTCAGAATTGGCAAAAAAGAGCTATGACCTGGATTGGAAAGTACCATTGCCAATGCCAAAAGAAGACAAATAAGAAAAGCGAAAGCGGAAAATCATGGCCTTTTAATTGTTTAACAGTGTCTGGTAGCAGCCGCGGGTAAATCTGCACAAAATCTTGAATTTTGTAATGTCTTTATCGAGTCTCTTCAACTAACGGGGAACTATAGTTACTTAAAACAAGGAGCATATCGCCGTGGCAGCTGCTCTTTGTCTTATTAAGCGCTAAAGGAGACGGGTGAATTATATGCCAAATGATTATGTTTGGGGGATTTTCGTTGCTGATGCTTCAACTGATTTTCCGAATTTCTTTCCAGTTGGTATTTATACCACACGTGAGTTAGCCATTAATGAAGTCGAAGCTTTGCCAAGAGATCACAATTATCAATTACTTCGAATGCCGCTAAATAATAACTTCGCATATTACCATAGAAAGAGTAGTAAGTTGGTTGGAATGGATACGATCCATCATGAACATTTTCATTTCAAAGATGAAAGTTAACCGATAGCGGTTGCTTCGGCAGCCGTTTTTTATTTGTTCAACTAACGGCAGTTTAGTTGAACTAAATTTTTATGTTAAAATGTGAATAAATCTGTTTATCGGGGTTGAATGATGATTAATTCGGCTGAAGAATTTGTAAGGTTAAGGCTTAGTGATAACATGGAGGAATATCTGAAGGCTGCATGGGATGAAGCACCTTTTGAGGTTTGGTTACAAGTAATTGAAACGTACCCTGAAATGCGTGAATGGGTAGCACATAATAAATCAATTCCTGTTGAGATTATGGAAATTCTAGCTGACGATGCAGATGAAAGGGTTAGATTTAATGTTGCTACAAAAAATCGACTACCAGAAAGTTTACAAATGAAACTGGCAAAAGATTTAGATAGCTCAGTTAGAAAACGAATTGTCTATAACAAAAAAGCGACATTTCGAGTATTAACTATTTTATTGAACGATGATGACGAAGATATAAGAGTAATGGCGAAGAATAGGGTTGATGAGGGACGACATAGGTAAACGTTAGTAGAATAGCGGTTGCTTCGGCAGCTGTTTTTTATTTGTTCAACTAATGGGCAGGATAGTGAGCAAAGGTTAGATTGATGGGAAATAGTAAATATTAGAATGACAGCATGCTGTCGAATTGTACTGAAGCAATTATGAATATAATAGACAAACCAGAAGATTCTAGATTATACAGGAAATCGCATCGGTCTACACCATATGTGAACTTTCTCAGGTGAGATGAATTTTCCTGTTTACCGTTCCAAATTGGAACTTGATGAGGGGTTTTTCTAAGTCAAATTCACGTATACAAAAGATAAATTTAATGGAGCGTGCCAATGGAAAATATATATAATGAATTGCATACAGCAGAAATACTGAACCGTATCGAGAATTTAAGTCCAAATTCAAAACCACAATGGGGAACAATGAATGTTGCTCAAATGTTGGCTCACTGCTCAGCATTTCAAGACATCGCATTGGGAAATTCCTTTCCCCCTAGATATTGGCTAGGAAGGTTAATAGGAAGGTTTGTGAATTCTATTTTCTATAATGACAAGCCGGTACCACACAATATGTCAACAATTCCGACCATTCTTATTTTAGGTGAAAGAGACTTTATGACAGAAAAAGAAAAACTGAAACAAAAGATTTTAACTTTCCAAAGTAACGGTCCGGAGAAATGTTCATCCCATCCGCATCCTTTTTTTGGCAAGTTTACTCCTGAGCAATGGGGTAAAGGGATTTATAAACATCTAGACCATCATTTAAGACAATTCGGTGCTTAGTATTTTTTCGCAATGATTAATAATTGTTCAGTTTAGTGCAGTAACAACACTTCGCTGTGCTAACAGGACTCGATAGAGGAATAGCGGCTGCTTCGGCAGCCGTTTTTTATTTGTTCACTAACGGTAGTATAGTTCAATTATAGTTGTTTTTTATTTCCAGACTTACAGTTTAAATATTAAAATGAGATTAATTGAATTAATAAGGGGCATTAACAGGATGAACAAGGGTAGAATCGTATTTTTAAACGGTGTTACGAGCTCTGGAAAAACATCAATAGTAGATGCCTTACAGTTAAAATCGCATGAATTTTTTTATGTTGTTGCCAATGACCTTTTTGAAGAAATGATAGGTGAACGTTATCTTCGTGAAGATTATTGGAAGTATTTAAGTGAAGCAATTATCATGATGTATCATACAGCCAAATTATTTTCTGACCATGGTAAAAATGTGCTTATTGACGGCATTATGGTAGATAGACCTGAGTTGAAACCGCATTATGAAAAAGTGAAGAATATATTTTCTGGTTACCCATTATACATTGTTGAAGTGTTTTGCCCTTTAGACATTTGCCGTCAGAGAAATATTGCACGAGAAAATAGAACCGAAGACCAATCTGATTGGCAACACAAAATCATGGCAAAAGATATCCGGTATAATTGTAAAGTCAACACACATTTAAACACTTCCGAAGAATGCGCAGATTTGATTTTAAAAAGTATATTTGAAGATGAAGTTTGAATTACTATGCTCGAGATGACACATTCCGTTAACGGAGAAGGTTAGTATAATAGCGGTTGCTTCGGCAGCCGTTTTTATTTGTTCAACTGAGTTCAGGTTAATTTAACAAGGAACTTATATAAAGATGAAATTTGAAGGGAGAGAAGAATTGATAGAATTATCTAAAGAAAACTACGCTCACGTTCTGCCACTGTTGAAAAATCTAGCATATGAACCTGTGTTTGCATATTCCGTAATTGAGCGAAATCAATCTGGAAAAGTGTTCGTTGATCACAACGAAAATCCTACCTGCAGTCTTATTATCAATTCATATGGACAGTATCTTTTGGTTAAGAGGGGCGACAATGAATGCTTTATGAGCGATGTAGTTGAATTTTTGCGAAATGATCAAAATCATTCAAAATACTACGATCTTTATGCTTCAACACCGGAACTACTGTTTCAAATTAGCGAAAGTTTAGCGGGAAAGACTGTATTATTGCACCGTTCTTCTTTTACATTCGAGCTATCCAAATTCCAACATCTAAAAAAAACTAACGCATTGCCAGAACAATTTGTTATGAAACGGATGGATAAAGCGCTATTCGATAAATACAAAAATGAAATGGACGCTTCTTATGATTCGCTATGGAGTTCGGCACAACAATTTGCGGATCGAGGATTTGGTTTCTGTCTTATGGTGAATGATGATTTTGCAAGTGTTTGTAATTCTTATTTTGTAGGTGGAGGGTATGCAGATATCGATATCGTAACCGTGGATGAATACCAGAATCATGGGCTAGCAACACTCACGGGTGTAGCATTTATCGAACATTGTCTGAACCATAATCTGGTGCCGAATTATAATTGTGACGCTGGCAATGAACGATCGATACAGCTAGCGAAAAAGTTAGGGTTTGCAAAAAAATATGATTTTCCAATGTTATGGTGGCATCAGGATCAGAGTATAATTAGTGATTATTTGAAAAGATTCAATTATTAAAAAAGAGAGTTTAAAACGAAAACTTTCCAAAATGACAGGAGTAAACCGGTGATAAAACTATTATTAGATGAAAATACATGGGAGGTTTAGCTATGACGATTAACCGTGAGACCATTCTAAACGCAATTGTATCAGACCTTGGAATTGAAGATTATATTTTAGCTATCTGGCTAGAGGGTTCAGATGGTACTAAAACTTTGGACGAGTATTCTGATATCGATTTGGTGTGCTATACGAAAGAAGGTTGCATAGATGCTGCATTCACCCGGTTGGATGCCTGTATGCATCGATTAGGAAAAGTAGATATTGCCTATGAAGAAACTGGTCGACCCATAAATAACCGCTACAAGTCTTACCACCTACAGGAGTCATCAGATAGTCTCTTAGTTGACGTGACGATCCAAAGTGAGAGTGTCCCTGTTTTATTCATTAACGAAGACAAAACTGTCGTACCAGTTATATTGATAGATAAGACAGGTATCGTGAAGTATCAAAACGTTGATCACACGACTCACCATTCACAACTTCAATCACAATTGATACGTGCTCAGGGTATTTACAGTCAAAGGAACCGAGCTGTCAAATATACAAAACGTGGGCTTTTTTTAGAGTCGTTGATTTACTATCATAAGTATGTTGTGAATCCACTTGTAGATGTACTTCGGATACTCTATACACCATTCCAAGCTGACAGCTTCTTGGTTCATGCTTCTCGGGATTTTCCTGTCGAAGTGGTACTAACCTTGGAAAAGCTATATGGTGTAAAAACCGTAGAAGATATAGTAGATCGCATCGAATTGACAGACAAGTTGTTTCGTAATGCCGTAGCAGAGGCTCATGTCATGCTATTACAATCTAAAGAAAGCGAGAGTTTAGCGGATACCAACCCATAAGCATTACTGGGTTATTGCGAGTAGACGCAGATACATAACTACGGGAACGCTACTGAAAATAGAAATACAAAATGGAGCGATTGAATTGTTTATCCAATCATTTGTAGACGAAACACTTGAGCAATCTTTGTCCATATTTGTGGAAGATATCCGAGCCATACTTAATAGAAAGTTACGAAGCATTTACCTTTACGGTTCGGCCATACACAATGATTTATCCCCGGGATACGGGGATTTAGATTTTCTCGTCGTAATTGGAGAGGACCTAAGCCAAAATGAAATCGAACTTTTAAACAAACAAAGGTCCAATTATAGATCATCCCTTCTTAGAAGATCCGTCGATAGACAAATCCCCAACCTCTATACCGATATGCTTGAGGGTGCCTTTCTTACGATTAATATGCTGAATGGTGAAAAGGGCAGTGGCTTATGGTGGGGAACAAAGGGCGAATCCGTCTGGACGGAAAATCAATTAGACCTGTTCACCCTGTACACGATCAAGGAGCAGAGTATCTTGTTGTATGGTGAGTCCCATCTAGACAATATTCCATCGTACTCGAAGGAAGAGTTTATTAGTTTTTTTAAGGAATATGCCAAGTGCATGCGGAAGTTTGGCAAGGGGAATAGTCTACATTCCGTCGACTGGCTCCTATTAGCTTCTAAATTTATTGCTTGGTGGCAGGAAGGTGTCATCTTGTCTAAAAGCCAGGCAGCAGACTGGGGGCTTTTACATCTTAGTAGCGGATGGAAAGAGAATTTGAAGAGATGCAAGGAGCTAAGGAAGGATCCATCCATGGTAACACGTTTAGAGTATTCCGAATGGTTGAGTAATTTGGAGCCAGCCATTATTGAAGCATCACATGATCTGGACAGAGTTCTCGAAACAACAATTCATTAAACTAGAATCTTTTTTGTCCTATTAAAAGACTGTTAATAATAACTTTTTCGCTAACAGAACACGATAGTTAATTGGAGTAGTGACAGTCTAGGACTTTATTTCCATTGTCGATTCACCGAATGAGAGTAATGAAAGAAACTCCGAAAACCCACTATATTCAAGGGGTTTCGGAGTTCTTTTTTTAGAGTCAACCCTGCGCAGGGCTGCTCTTCATTTCATGGATTTTTTGGAGCGTATGAAGACACTTTGTTTTCTCGTCATCGCTCTCTGTGTGAAGATACCACTCTACAAGCCTGTACCCGAATATGAGAAGGATCATTTCGATGACGCAATTATCGGCGATAGGGGATGCATCTGCATACTCCGAAAAACCTTTGTAATACGCAGGGACACATCGTTGGTAGTATTCGACCATGTGATCGATATCCGCTTCATCCGCAATCAAGCTTGCAAGATCCTCACCCATGTAGCCCCATCCGCATGTATCCCAGTCGATGAGCGCGATTTTCCCGTCGGCATAGATCAGATTGGTCACCCAGAAGTCCCGGTGGCATAGCACTAGGGGCAATTGCTCGATGCGGGCGAGTATCTCATCTGCGTGCTCATCGATGTCGATGAGCAATTGCCGCATGTGTTGCGGGAATTCACAGTCCTCCGAGCGTATATAATTGTAGACGACTGGCCACGACCGGTAATGCAGATACGTATTCTTCATGAGATCCGCATGGCTCAGGTTTGTCAGGCTCTGCAGCACAGCGGGCTTCTCCGCATACAGCTTGCCTTGATAGCGTCCTAACTCCAGCGCCGCCTGTTCATACATGTCACCGGTTAAGTCTAAACCGGTTACGCCATCGATATATTCCAGCCACAGCTGGAATTCATTTTCTTCGGCATTCATCTCCGCATGGTAACATGTTGGCCAGCGGAAGGTATCCGAGAACGTCGTTCCCAAGTCAGACATATAGAGATCATATTCCCGGCGCCAGGAATCTGGATCGTTGTAACGTTCCCATTTCTTTTGAATTTTCAGCACGATACGGTACGGCATTTTTTCATCATCCGCGGTTTCGGCGATCCCGTTTACCAGGTGCACATTTCCCACAGTTCCGCCCTGTAACGGCATGGTTTGGCAGTCAGCCGAGATAATATCCTTCTTGAACTTTCGGCTTAAGGCATAGATCAGCGTTTCAAATTTAATATTCATTTCTTCCATCCTCCGTTTTTCTTCGTTTGCTTGCTTGACATAGCTATCGTTTTGTTTCGAGCCCTCTTATCGATGAGGTAGCTTGTTTTATCTTGGACATACTTGTGCTCATGCTGCTGGGCAACATAATGCTCCCACCGTTCACGCGGCAACGAACCGTCGGCAAGCGCGGCACAGCCCGGCTCGCCCTGATGGCGGCAATCTGCAAACCGGCATTGCGGGAACCATTCCTCCACATCGGTAAAGCTTGCACGTATGCCTTCGCCGGCATCAAAAAGCCCAAGCTCACGCATTCCCGGCGTATCGATGACCATCGTACCGGAGGGGAGCATGAACAGCTGACGGTGCGTTGTCGTATGCCGCCCCCGGCTATCAACCTCTCGGATCGCCTGAACCCTCATTACGTCCTGTTCTATCAATGCATTGAGCAGAGATGATTTACCGACGCCGGACATGCCGAGAAAGACGACTGTTTTACCAGGCATCAAGTAGGGGGCGAGTTCGTTCAGCCCCAGGCCGGTATGACTGCAGACCACATGAACTGGCACATCAGGGATGCTTTGTGTAACTTCTGCGAGCGGGAGACTATAATCTTCAACGAGATCAGCCTTGGTCAGAATGACGACTGGCTGACTTCCGCTCTGTCTGACTTGTGTCAGGTACCGCATGAGGCGGGTAACGTTGAAATCCCAATTCAAAGAAGAAAGAATAAACACATAGTCAAAGTTGGTTGCAACGACCTGTTCCCGCACGGTTTTGGCGTAGCCTACGGCATGCCCTGAGTAATCTGCGCGTGAGAACTTGGAACGGCGGGGCAGTACCGTAACGATGAGCGAATCTCCGCTCTCGTTGTATTGCAGCAAGACGAAATCTCCGACGCATGGAAAATCTACGCGTGTTTCCACGCTGTGATAGAATGCTCCTTTGAGCACCGCCGTTACTTCGCCGCGCTCGGTCATGACCGTGAAGCGCTCGCGCCGAAGCTCTGTCACCCTGCCGGGCAATAATCCGTCGGGAATTGCTTCTATTTCTATATAGCCATAGGTTTTCAGATTTATCATAGTTTTTTTGTTAGCTCCTTTAATGTTGTTTTTGGACGCAAAAATGCCACGGACAAGCAGCCTCTAAAGAAGCTGCTGTCACGCGGCATCAGGACGCAAAAAAGACACGACCTTCATCGTATCTTGCAAACAGCAATATTCACGAAAGGTTACTTAGGATGGCATACCAAATAATAGGGGCATTTCCCCGCTTTTTTCGCGTATGCCTACTATTCAGTTTTAAGACCAAACCACCATATAAGTAGTTGCCATTAAAACACATCTCCCTTCGTGTCAGGAACTTGCTTATCGCTAAGCTTTCTATAAAATAACCTATTTTGGAAAAAAAATCAATGCCTGACAGCGCAGATTGTCGGCCTGCTCCATCGAGTCTGCCATTGATAAAGAACTCGCGAGCATTAAAAGTCAGCGTGAGCGCTTCCTCAAGTTGTTTGAAGGAAACGGCGATGGTATATCAAAGATCAGCGAAATTGCAGAAATCGACAAGATACTCATTGAATACTAACAATTCATCATTCAACTAACGGTAGGTTAAGTGGGAGTTATTTACAAATAGAATCTGTTAGTGTATTTTCTTTTTATGCATATATGGAAAGAGGAGGAAAAAATGAAATATACTATTGGGAAAAATCTTAGAGTAAAGAAGTGTTAATAGAGCATTTACTAGAAGGGAGATAACACATTGAATTAAAAATAATGAGGTGTAATATGAATCCAACAATTGAAGCTTTTTTTACGGATAAGATTGTAGTTGAAGCAGCAAAAAGGTATGGGTTCATGCCTGAAGAGTTGATTTTATTGGGGAAGAATCAAAACTTCACCTATGGAAGTAAAAACGAAGCATGTAATCTCATCATTCGGATTATACATGAATCGCACAGGACGCTGGAGCTTATACATGGTGAACTAGAATGGATACAATATCTTGCGAAAAACGGTGTTCCAGTATCCTATCCAGTGAAATCAAGTAACGGTGAGCTAATTGAAAAGATGAATGGTTTTTTTGTTGTAGCATTCCATAAAGGTCTTGGTGCCTCATGGAGTGATAAAATATCTCAAAATGAAGAGTTTAATAAATTGGGAGAAATTGCAGGGAGAATGCACGCACTAGCTAAAAAATATGTTCCTAGTACAGCCGAGATAACACGATACGACTGGCAAAAAAATAGTTATCTTCAAGAGTTCATAACTTATATTCCCTCTTCCCAGAACCTTGTAATTGCTCATTTTGAATCCTTGATGCAGAGGGTCCACAAATTATCACGTGGTAGTGAAAATTTTGGACTTATTCATGGTGATTTTTGTTTTGGTAACTACACAGTTCAACCAAATGGAAGCATCACTGTATTTGACTTTGATGAATGTCAATACGGATGGTTCACGCAAGATATTTCTGTTAACTTATTCTATGGTATTGCAGTGCCTAGTCCTGATGAAGATGTTCCAACTTTTGTGAAAAGGTATCTAACTTCGTTCTTGGAAGGTTACGAAAAGGAAAATACGATTGATATAAGATTGTTAAGAGACTTACCACTATTTATGGATTTGAGACAAGCTATCCTTTATTCAGCTCTCTATCGAAACGGAAATATTGAAGCACTCGATGGTTGGTCTAGAGAGTTCTTGAAGCGTGCCCGATATAATATGGAAAACAATATTTCACTGATTGAACCCGATGATATCTTGAATTTTATAACTTAAAAGAGCAATAACATGAATAAACGGCAGCCAAGTTGATGGGCTGCTGTTTCTCAACTAACGGGCAGGATAACGCAATGCTTATATGGAATATATTTGAAAAATAAGATACTATGAGGAGTGAAAAATTTGCGATATAGAGCTTGTTCACTTTGCATTATTAAAAGAAGAGAATCAATATTACTTGAACAATTCCCGGAAGAAGATGGTATCATTACATTTCGCCCAGTTGGTGGCACGATTGAGTATGGGGAAGATAGCAAATCAGCTGTAATACGAGAAGTAAAAGAGGAAATTAATATTGATATTATTGAACCAAAATTGATAGGGATTATCGAGCACATCTTCCCTTGGTACGGAGAAATTGGACATGAATATGATTTTATTTATGAAGCGAGCTTTAGTCGAATGGATAACTATAACAAGAATGAATTTGAAGGGATTGAGGGGGACAAAAAGTTTATAGCTGTTTGGAAGAACTTAGATGATTTTGAAGAAAACCTTCAGTATAAACTTGTTCCTGACGGTCTTTATGAGATGCTTACAAGTGGGCAAATTTCTGATATTAAACATATTAACACAAAAGATTTATTGGCTTTTAAAGGGTCTTGATTTAACCTAGCGGGACACGTTAGTGGAATAGCGGTTGCTTCGGCAGCCGTTTTTTATTTGTTCAACTAACGGGCAGATTAGCTGAGTAACAGAAATGTTGATATTGGATTAGATACCAATAAATTAAAATTTAAAAAATGTCTAACGTCTATACTGTCATAGCGTAATAAAAAGGGGTTTCTAAGTGTATTGAACCTGTGTGGTTCGGTAGGATATTTATATTTTTTGAGAGAGGTGTTAACTTGAAGAAAACATTCATAATCATTTTAATAATTGCAGTAGTTGCTCTTGTTTTACTAGTCGTAACCACTCCATTTATTAACAATTATATTGCATATTCCATAAAAAAAGATCTAGTAAAAGTATCTTTGCCAGACAAAACTGAATTGATAGATGATTTATCATCAGCTGGAAAATTAATTGGGAATGGAAATGGAATGCAATTTTTTGGCGCTATTTTAATCAAATCGGAACTAACTTTAGAAGAATTAAATCATTTTTATTCAAAGTATCGCGAGAATGAGTGGAGTTACATCGTTGAAAAGCAAGTGAGTAATAACATTGATTTTCTTAATGGTAACTTGAAATTCAAAGCATTGAAAGCAGATGAAAAACTAATTAACAATTATATTGTTTATACTTGGGGCAGTAGTAACTATCCATTAAGTGATCTTGACATCCGTGGGCATTAACACTCTGCACAAGCAAGATTACGTGCTAGAATATTATAAGCAGTGAGGGTACTTTATGAAATTAATTCGCCGCGCCATTAAGTAGAACCGTACCATAGATGACAGATCATCATTACGCTAACGGGCAGATTAACGCAACAATTCATTCAATCGCTCCTGTCGTCTTTACCTAGTAATAAATTGATAAAAGGAAGATCTTGAATGCGAGTGGGACGTGCGGTTGCACACATCGGTTTTTCGAAGATAAAGAGAGGAAGAGCGGAACATGAATGTGGAAGTGTATACGTTAAATGCGTTTGCGAAAGGGGAGCGTGGCGGTAATCCAGCAGGCGTTGTCTTGGAGGATGGCCTTTCTCTGGATGCTGCCGAAATGCAGCTCATAGCGAAGGAATTGGGCCTTTCGGAGACGGCCTTTATGGAAAAATCCCTGCTTGCGGATTACAAAATCCGCTATTTCACCCCCGCCAGCGAAGTTGATCTGTGCGGACACGCCACGATTGCTGCATTTGGACTAATGCATTCGCTGGGTTTGTCAAAGGAAGGGACCTCCTATTCGATAGAAACCAAGGCAGGGATTCTGGATGTCGATATTAGCTCCGAGGGTCTTGTTTATTTGTCACAGGCTTTACCTCAATTTCTTGAAAAGATATCCTGTGAGGAAATCGCCCCATCTTTGGGGATGGATGCCGAGGGTCTGGAAACCGGGTTGCCGATCCAGATTGTTTCGACGGGCCTGCGGGACATTATGATCCCGATCCGCAGCAGGAAGCTCTTGAATGAGGTTCAGCCAAATTTTGATGCCATAACCGCCATCAGCGAAAAATATAATGTGGTTGGATATCATCTGTTCACGATGGATACTCCAGACGATGCTGCTGCGGAATGCCGGAATTTTGCGCCGCTGTACGATATTCCCGAGGAGAGCGCGACAGGAACATCCAACGGTGCCCTGCTCAGCTATTTGTACCAACATGGCCAACGATCTTTGCGGGAAGTAGAGAATGTCATGTTCAGGCAAGGGTATTCTATGGATTGTCCTTCTGAAATCAAGGCAGGATTGCGCCTGAGCGAGAGCGGTGAAATCAATCAGGTTCGGGTCGGCGGTGCAGTGGCTGGCATTGAACGAAGACATATCATGATATAAGCGGAATCAAAAAGCCTGTTTGCAGCCACCGTACCATAGGGGGCAAATAGGCTTATTTTGCTACTGCGAGGCTAGATAGCAGAGGATGCTTGCGTAAGCAGACGGATTGAGTTCTTCATCCAACCTGTCGTTTTCCTTGATTTTGATCATTTTGCGTTCCTCGAGGCCATCGAACAAGCCCCTCCCGCAATGCTAGGCCGTTTGCGTTGAAGATCGTGAACGACACGTAGTTTCATTGAACTAACGGGACACGATAGCTCAATAACGACACAAAGGTAGCCGGTCAATGGATCGGCTGCCTTTGTTCAACTAACGAGCAGGATAGTTCCAATTATGGTAATATGAGGTTGGTCCTTGGAAAGAGTTAACTGTTCCCGGTTATTAGTCATTGCTCACATAAATTTCGTTTAAAGGAGATGGAATATGGGTTCTTCTACAATGTTATTGATGTTTTTGCCAATGCTCCTTTTTATTGTTTACGGACTTTTCATTTTGCTTGGATTATATACACTGTATTTAATCATAAAGTTATTAATCAGAGCGATAGCAGTGCTCGATATATATTTAGATGAAAAGAGAAATAGACGTCTTTAGATCTATCAAACTATAGATCTAACGGAGAACGATAACGTAAAGAGCAGACTGCTAATGCAATCTGCTTTTTATATTGAAGTAACGGGCAGAATAGTTCCAATATGAGGTATTCCAAGGTAAAGGATTTGAACAGGGGGCAATGTTGATGGAAATAAAGCATCCAGTTAAGAGTCCATCAAGGATTGGAACCATTATAGGCATGATAGCGCTTATAACGAGTCAATCTATTCTTGTATTAAGATTATGGGATCATAGGGGTTTATTCTACGCTTCGTTAACAGCGGTTCTTATGTGTTTAGTTGTACTGTTACTCGCATTGTACAGAACATTTTTTAAGAAACCAACTGAGTTATGCCTATGCAATGAGCAAATCATATTAAATGGGGAAATAATTAATTCAAGGGATATTAAAGTGATAATGACTAGGGGGTACTTTAAACCTGTTATTGGGATATTACCTTACAGGAGGAAGATCGTCCCATTGGATATGGCATTTAGGTATTCAAAGGATGAGGATAGAGGTATCTCGGATTTAAAGAGTTGGGCAAAAATGAACAATGTGGAGATGGTTAATAAATCATTTCAAACGTGGATATAAGTGTATTCAAAAGCATTATTCGGTGCGGTGATTATCTTATTCAGGGGATGAGCTTAACCAGGATGACATGCTTATTCGTTACGCTAACGGGACACGATAGCACAATAACAACTGCTGACGGCTTTATCTGAAGCCTATTAAAGTAACGGGCAGAATAATTCAACAATTCAATTCTTGAAAGGACTTTACCTTAAAAGCCTAGAATAATCAACTTATGTATTTCTACCAAGTAAGGAGCTACTATAAATGCAGATTGTTGTAACTGGCGGAGCAATTATAAGAGATAGTAAAGGAAGAATTTTATTGCAGCAAAGATCCGATTACGGAGACTGGGGATTACCAGGCGGAGGCATGAATCCAGGTGAGACTATCCAAGAGACAATGATCCGGGAAGTTATTGAGGAAACAGGATTAACTGTTACGGATTGTGAATTTTACGCTGTATATAGCGGTCCAAGGATGGAATACTCCTATCCTGATGGCAACAAGGTTGTTTTTGTTATGTTTCTTTTCAATGCCTGGACTGATTATAATCAGTATTTATCTGAGGATGGGGATGCGATAAGATATCAGGACGATCTATGCGAATCGTTGAAATTACAGTTTTGGGATATTAACGATATCTCACTGGATCAAATAAACAAAGTTCAACGACCAGTCTTTGAAGATATGCTAAACGGGAATACAAATATACTTAGATCTTAATACACCAGTTCGCTGAACTAACGGGACACGATAGCTCAATAAGCACGAAGAAACGGCAGCTGATGAATTGGCTGTCTTTTTCTCAACTCTCTCAAGAACTTTGATATAATATGGGTATCTGGACTATAAGTATGAAAGGGGAGTACAACAATGAATAAAATTTTGCGCAGCAGCTCGGCGGAAGCTGAGATTAATACTCTTGGGGCGGAACTGATCAGCTTCAGAAAGCTGGATCCGGAAGCTGAATACATCTGGAGGGGTGACGCCACGTATTGGACAGGCCGTTCTCCGGTGCTGTTTCCCATTATTGGTGCGGCCCGGAACGGAGAGATTAAGGTGGACTGCAAAGCCTATAAGATCGGCAATCACGGATTCGCCAGACGCAGCGAATTTACGCTGGTCCAAGAAAGCGACACCCACGCGGTTTACCGCCTCTCTTATGATGAGAAAACCCTGGCCAGTTATCCTTTTAAATTCAACCTATATATTACATATAAACTGAATGCAAGCACACTGGAACTTAGTTACCGGGTGGAAAATAGCGATGAACAGGATATCTTCTTCCAGCTCGGAACCCACCCGGCGTTCAATTGTCCGCTTGATGACAACGGTAGCCTGAACGATTACTATCTGGAGTTCGCTGAATCGGAAAACCTTGAAAGGTTGTTCTTGAATTCGGACGGCCTGCTGATCAGCGGCAAATCGGAGCCCGTTTTGAAACAAGAGACCATCCTGCCTTTATCCCATGAAATGTTCGCCGAAGGCGCATTGATTTTCCGAAATGTGAGCTCTCGGCAGATTTCGCTTATAAGCAAGCACTCCTCCAAAAGCGTAGTTGTCAGCTATAAGGGTTTTCCCGACCTCGGCATCTGGCAGCCTTTGAACGCTCCCTTCATATGCATCGAGCCTTGGCAAGGAGTAGCGGATATGGACGTCTTCGAAGGGGAACTTCAAGCTAAAGAGGGAATAATCACCCTGGAGCCGGGGGCGAATTTCACAAGCTCCCTGACCATAGAAATCAACTGACGATCCGAAGGGATCTGTAGGGTTCTCAACTGGTTAAGCTCGGCTCCATACCATTGCAAAAAGCATCAATCTATTGGAGAGGGCACTGAAGAACTTACGTTTTTCTTAAGGAGTATGTATAAACTTCAAAAAAGAAGACATTCAACCCCATTTTTAGGAAGAATGTCTTCTTTTTTAGCTCTATTTTATTCAATTTATCCCTATCTTTTCAATCTGTTAACTTCAATATCCGCTTTAAGTTCACGGCGAATATCGTCATCGCACCTTGTAATTCCATACCAATCAGACCCGAGGATGTAGCTACATCATACCCGTGCCCATGTTTAAGTTCGCTATTCTTCGCTTCAATTTTGTAGCGTTCCTTAGATTTTTCTTTAAAGTACTCTGTTTCCTGGAACGCAATCTGTTCTGAATGTTCTTCAGATTTAATCGTTACAGAGTAGGTTTTGCTCTTCGATCCTTCTTTATAACAACCCTCTTTAAACGGACAACGCTTGCACTGTTCCACGTTAAAATAATAGGTGTCTGCTTGGTTTTTGTCGATGCCTTTCTTGCCCTGTCGAGCCTTCCGAATAGCCATATGACCGGCTAGTTTCATCAGTTTCGCTCGTTAAAATCAAGGCCGTCGAAGTGAAGTGGTGTTTTATTACTCCTTTATATCGAAGTAAGGAGCATTCAAGATAATTAGGGAGCAGACTGCCACGGGTGGCCTGTTCTCTTTTTTATTGAAGTAGGCGTCAAATCGTGGATGCCGTTGAGCTAACGGGCAGGATAGTTGAATGATTTCGCGAATAACTTAAGTCATGACGAATTTACGAAGTTCGCAAAAAAGACGTTAGCCGAAAGAAGTTCTTAGTTTAGGAGGAGTCTATATGATATTAGAAAAAGTTATAAATAGAATTGTAATACAAAGTGAATATAAGGATTTTGTTGATAAGTATATAGAAAATATACTTACCGAATTTAAAGGTAAGATTCATAGCATTTATATGTGTGGCTCGATTCCAAAAGGAACTGCTAAACCTTTTAAGTCAGATGCAGACTTTACTATTGTATGTGTAAATCCCAAAGATATTGATTACGAAAGATTGTCAAATATTAAAGACAGGCTTTTGGAAGAATATCCAGTAGTAACTAAGATTGATACGATAATTTGCTCGATTGACGATGTATTAAGTAAACCAAATGAGTGGGGTTTTTGGGTAAAGATAATTTGTGTTTGCATATATGGTCATGACGTTGGTGAAAAAGTACCACCGATAATTATTTCTCCAGAGTTCATTTTAGACTTAAATACAGAGACCAAGGAGGAAGTAGATCGTATACATAGTTTACTTTCTAATGCTAATGATAACACAATGAAAACTAGATACATTAAAGGTTACTCTAAGAGATTAATTCGTGCATTGTACTCTTTGGTTTTAGAAGATACAGGTGTATGGCAAGATGACATTATTAAGATGAAGAATGCCATATTAAACTATTGTGAGATTGACTCCGCTTTAGTTGATTATCTGTATGCTTGTTACTTGGATAGTAATGTACTTGTTGAAGAGTTTCTGGGAATTGCAGATGAAGTATATAGCTATTTTGAGAACGCCTTAAATGCAATGGCTGCTTCCAGAGCTTCCTTCGGCTAACACCATATTGACGCTCCGGGTCACTCTGAGAAGCGAGTGACCACATCCAGCCCCCTAAGCCCGTCGGGACGTCACTGGATTAGGTGTTCGGCAAGCCTCACAACTATAAGCAGCGACTCTAATTAAAACATAAGACTATTGAACTAACGGAGAACTTTAGTTGAATGATACACATTAATGAGCAGGCGCTACGGTAGCCTGCTTTTTTCATTGAAGTAACGGGCAGGATAACTTGGACAAGTCACGGAGATTTGAATATGAAGATTGTTAAGGGATGTGTTATTAAAATGAGTCTACAATTGGTGCCATTAAATATTCCGTCAGATTGGACTGTTGTATAGAATCATTTTTACGAAATTAATCCCGATGCCTTTCATGACGACTTATTTCCTTATGTATGGGAGCTACATGAGGATATATTCTTTTTTAGAAATGAAAAGACAGGTTTGATTTTGGATTTAGGATGGTATCCAGCTATGCGTTCAGAGGGTGCGTATACATTGAATTTAGTGAAAATAGGTGATGAAGAAACTAGACCCGGATATTGGGCTAACCCTATTTTGAAATATTGTTCCCGCAAAATTAACGACATAACAAATATAATCCATGAAGTTCTCAATAAAGAGCAATATGATTCGTCCGAAGCAAAGTAAATCATTAAGCTAACGGAGAACGACAGTAGAATAGCGGCTGCTTCGGCAGCCGTTTTTTATTGTTCAATTAGCCGGCAGAATACTTACAATTTGTGGCGCTATAGCGTCACATTATTAGCATTAGGTTATGTAATGATATTCTGATACTCAGAAAATTGGAACAATGTGGTAAAGTGGGATGGTGGGAGAAGTACTCAATAAAAAATAGAGGAGGAGACAAATATTTCATGGGCAACGACTTTTACAGAAAACTAGGTGCATCCTTTTTAATTTCCGCTGGAGTAATCTATGCAATCGAACGAGTAGGCTCTTTGATAGCGCGCAGCCATGAAATTGCAGCGTTGTACGAAGCAAACATGTTCAATGCCCTACCTGAAACTCATATTACAAGCTTCTTCGATAATATCTTTGTGCCAATCCTTGCGTTCCTCGGTATGATACTTTTCGTATATGGGTTTCCGAAAAAAATCAAATAAGATAACTCATTCAACACGATGTGAGCACATTATGAATTGTACCATAAAGTTACAGAGGAGGTGCTTAGGTGGCGAAAAGAAGATGGGGTATTGTCCAATGGTACAAAGAAGATAAAGGTTACGGACGGTTAATGCTAGACGGGCAGGAAGGTAACCATGTTTTTGTACACTTCAGCGAAATACTACCAGACCCTATTAGGTTACCGAACGGCTTTCGGTTCCTTAAAGAGGGTCAAAAAGTTGAATTCGACCTATTCGAGTTTCCGAATATAATTGATTCTCAGCGCAGGACAGCTAAGAATGTGCAAATATTAGAGGAATGAAGGAATCGGACGTACTTGATGAATGTATGGACTTTCGGGAATCATAATTAAGCTAACAGGAGACGATAGTTCGATATAAACACGATAAGGCAGTCAATCAGTCAACATGATCGGCTGCCTTTATTCAATTAACGGGCATTTATCTTCAACTACTAATTATAGTTTTCTTGCTTTGATTACGAAAGTTACAGGAAGCATCTTTGCTTTTTTTGCAAAATCGTCGTTATCGTCCCGCAATTGAATAATTTCATCATCAGATTGCTCAATCATTTCTTCAATAACAAATCCCGCTTTTGAGAGCGCATTCACATAGGTTGATAGTTTACGGTCAGCTAATGTTAGCGTACTTTCGTCAAGGGTTACCGAATACCAAGATTCATCGAAGTAACATTTTTTAAAAACAGTCATATCATTTTCTGCAACAACACATTTGTGTATAGGGTGAGACCAACTAAAAATAAATACGCCGTCTTTTTTTAGGTAAGAAGCAATCCTGCTAAAAGTACCCTCAAGATCGGTTGTCCAGCCTATAGCATAAATCGAATAAACAAAGTCAAAATAATCCTCAGGTAGGCCACATTTTTCTTCCATGGGAGAACAGATTAATTTTGCTGAAAGTCCGTGATCTGACAAATATTCTCTTGTTTTTTCGATTTGTTTTTCTGATATATCCATACCCCATAGTTCAGATGCTTTACGTTCCCCGAGATATTGCAATGATTGACCGCTTCCACAGCCTATCTCCAACATCTTTTTTCCTGAAATATCGCCAAAAAGCTGGCATTTTTCTTCTGAGACGAATGCTCCATATAAAGGAAGTGCGGTTGCTCCTAAAATATCATTTCCTTTTGTATCCCAAAATAAGCTGTTAGTTTCATGAATAACATTCTTGTCCATATCGACCGAGATAGCGCTACCAACCTCGCCAGCACCTATAATATTTGTTCTATAAACAGAATTCTTGTCCATGCCAGTACCATCCCCCAATATAAAAATATTAGTTTAAATGTATATCCTGACTTGCGCGCTATTGATTCCAAAATAATGTACCATTTTTCTATGAATACATCTATCTAAAATCTTCCATACAGCGTCCATTGGATCTAGTAGACTCATTGCGCTAACGGGACACGATAGTGGAATAGCGGTTGCTACGGCAGAAGTTTTTTATTTGTTCAATTAATGGGCAAGATAGTTGAAAAAGGAACTTAAATTTAAATCTCGAATATCTTTTGAGAACGGATAGCTAAAAAATTGATGACAGACAGGAGATAAATACGATGATAAAAGGTTTCGGAGGAATCTTTTGGAGAACTAAGAATCTTGAAGTTATAAAAAAATGGTACAGTGAGGCCTTGAAGATTGAAATAGATCATTGGAATGGGACTGTGATAAAGCCCCAATCAGGAAATGAGACTATCTTTTCTTTCTTTACCGAGGATGACAGTTATTTTCCAACAGAACAACAAGTGATGTTAAATTTCCAAGTACATAATCTAGACGAGACTATTAAGCATCTTGAGCATATTGGTATACCACTTGCAAAGAAAAAAGAAATTAGTGAATTTGGAAAGTTTGTTTGGATTGAAGATCCTGAAGGTCGACTGATCGAGCTTTGGGAGAAATAAAGAGTTGTGTAATAAAAATGAGTTGACACAAAAGTAGTTAGGGACCATACTACATATATGAACAACAATAATAAAAAAATAAATGACATTGAGGCTATTCCCTCGCTTGTACAATCCAAGCGTCAGATTGATCGCTATAACCTAGACATAGACGCACAGGCTATACTCGTCGCGTCTAGGCTAATGGCAGCGGGAGCCATGCTTGGACACGCCTCAGAGATTCATTTCTCTAGATTCGGTTTATCAACAGGGCGTTATCGTTTATTGGCAGATCTTGAAGATAACGAAGGAGAAGAGTTGCCTTCGCAATTAGCGGAGCATCTAGGCGTTACACGTGCTACAGTGACTGGTCTTATCGACATTCTTGAACGAGATGGGCTAGTATCTCGGCGATCAAGCTCAGACGATGGCCGTCAGAAATCAGTCGTTTTAACGGAAGAAGGAGCGAAGAAGCTCCGTGAAATGGCTCCTGAGCATTTCGCTCGGTTGGAAGCAATGGTGGGCTTGCTCAACATCGAAGAACGCAGCGTATTTCTCGACTTGTTAGGTCGAGTTACACAAGGCATCTCAGCACTTACGGGCGAATTAGGCTCGAAACCAAAGGGAAACATCAGTAATGAGTAGAATGGGCTAGTGAAGCTAGCCTATTTTTACTCATATATAGTTAGGCACCTAATTATATCTAGCTGAACGCAATCATTGAACTACTTCAAAGAAGAAAGGAGCAAGTAAATGAACCAGATGAAATACTCGAATCAGACAGATGATGTTTACGGCATCAAGGCTGCTGGTCCCAAGAAAAAGACTTTTGTACTATGGCGTGAAGTTGTAATGGCCTATATTGCTCCTGCCATTATGGCAGGTATCGGGGGATTGGTTACTGCAGATAGGGGGCTTCAAATAGCGGCATTAACCACAATTGGCGGCGCATCGGCCTTGATGGCCTTGATGATTGGCCTTTTGTTGCGCAGCCGAGTGGGCCATTTGCGATGGGTCATCGGTGCACCTCACTTGGTTGTAGTAGGGGTATTCGCAATGGCCGGGTCCACATTTGGACTATACGCTGCATGGGTGACATCTGTTTTTGTAGAATTTATGATTCCGATTAATTACTTGGCCTGGGTCGATCGTGTATGGATCGATTTCCCGTTGTCTGGATTCATAGCAAGCACGATAGTGACATGGCGGTGGCGACTTGCCGTCACAACTAATTTTTCATCTAAAAGGAGAAGATAAAAAATGATAGTTATTATGGGAGCAACAGGTACGATAGGTAGTGCGCTTTTGGAACGTTTAGTTGATCTTGGCGTTCCTGTCAGGGCGCTAAGCAGAGAGCCAGAGAAGTTGCGTGATCAGATCGGAGAAAAAGGCCGATCAATTATCGAGGTCGCTTTTGTGGATGCTTCTGACCCCACATCGGTGCGCCGCGCGTTTACAGATGCTAGCCAGCTCTTCCTTGCCATGTCCAACAGTCCAAGACAAATCGAATTGGAAACCTCTATCATTCAGATTGCCGCCGAATCTGGAATCAAACACATCGTAAAAATATCCAGTCCAGCCTTTGAGCATAGCTCTCCAGTGGCAGTAGCGGGCTGGCATCAAGAAATTGAGGAAACGCTGAGAGAATCGGGTCTCACCCACACCGTATTGCGCCCCTATGCGTTCATGCAAAATTTAATACGCTTTGCACCAACGATTACAACCCAAAATGTTTTCTTCGGCTCCATGGGCGTTTCACCGTGTAACTTTATAGACTGTCGCGATATTGCAGACGTTGCCGCAGAAGTTCTGACCAACCACAAGGTATCAGGCCATATATATACGCTTACTGGTTCGGAGATTTTCAGTTATCCCCAGATCGCGAGTCGACTATCTGCCCTGCTTAATCGGCCGATAAGTTACATCAACTTGGAACCCCAAGTACTACTCCGTAATCTTATCGAGCACGGGAATCTGCCTCATTGGCTCGCGAACCACGTTGTAGAAATTCAAACCATGTCTAGGATGGTGCCAGAAAGTCCAAATAACACTGTAAAGGGCTTGCTTGGCAGAGAGCCACGCACGCTAGACGCCTTTCTACATGAGTGTGTAGAAAATTTCCGGTAGAGGCGGAGCCCACCTATTCTGATATTTGTATCGTTAGCAGCGTTTTACTCCGATTTTAGTTAAGTCATTGAGCTTACGGAGAACGTTAGTGGAGGAGCTTCCTATATGGTAGCTCTTCTTTTTCATTTAAGCTAACAGCAGGTTAACGGAATGGGACCGCAGTCGAAATAATTTTGCGTCATCTGGTCCGGTTATTGTTCCGACACGGTGTCTGCGAACCAGTTTCGGCTTGAAGATGGGAACGAGATTTCGTTTACACGGTCACCTGTAACGAATAAAGAAAGATGCTATGCCGAATACGAAAAAAAGACGACCATTTTGTTGGTCGGCCTCTAATTATTCTATTGCGGTCAGGATAAAGTAGTGATTATCGACTTAAAAAGTAGTTATGTAAGGTTTGATAAAAATTGATTATAACTATGAATTACCAAACGGTTTATCGAATAAATAGTAAAATAATACTGTTAAGTACGAGGGTTATCGAGAGGGCTTTTATTTTGATTATCCTTTCTGAGTCTATATAAGTACATGTTTTTCCTAATGAAAATTATTTTTTCTCCAATGTAACATTGAAAGGAAAGAGGGGGATGGCGTTGATTGAACATAGCAATCTTGAAGAATATCTGGATCCGGTAAATTATGATCTTGAATTTGACGGTGAAATTGACAAATATCAGTTCTATCTTGAACTTGCAAGATCGAGTCCTGGCGAAGTGTTAGAACTTGCTTGTGGTACAGGCTTAACAACGATACCCCTGTCAAAAGCCGGTATAACGATGACCGGCGTAGATATCTCTTCGGCGATGCTCGCATATGCGCGGCTGAAGGCGGAAGGGTTGACTGTTACTTTTATGGAAGGCGATGCCCGTACCTTCGAATCGGACAAGCGATTTTCGATGATCTATTTGACTGGCAATGCATTTCAGGCATTCTTAAGTGATCAAGATCAAAACGATTTGCTTACTACCATTCACAAACATTTACAACCCCATGGAATCTTTGCATTTGAGACCCGTAATCCGGAGGGAACGGATTTATCCGATCAAGAGGAGACAGAATGGGGATCATTTATTGATAAGGATGGGAAAAACGTCAAGGTATCAGGTACACAATGTTACGATGCTAGCCAGCATATTATGCATTGGGTCACGATGCGTGATTGGGGGAATAAACGAACGACTTCCCGAATTGCTTGTCGGTTCACAGATCAGGCGACGCTGCAATCTTTATTAATCCGTCACGGCTTTCGCGTCGAACATCAATATGCTGACTGGGATAAAACGCCGTTCTCACCGTCATCTTCATCTATTATTAGCGTTTGTAGGAAATGTTAGGAGAGACGTAATGCATTGCAATAGGAAAAATCCCCTCAGGTCGAGGGGATTTTTGGTGATCCTAAGCAGATTTCCCTTAAAGTCCGCCTTTATTCAACTAGACGGCAAGATAGCGTAATAGCCTGTCTGAAAATATGGTACAATTTGTAATACTAAAGAGAGGTGAAAGAATTTGAGGAATATTGTTGAGGACTCACAGTTTCTCAGTGAAAGAGCTGAGATGATGTGCTATTTTCAAGATGAATTTTACATTTCTGAGAAAACTGAAATTATTCATTCACCTTCAGGAAAGTTCAAACTTGAAATCCATCACTATAACCATGTTGAAGGTTTTAACAGACATAATTACACAAAAGGGATTGTTACGGATAGTGAGCATAAAATCATCGACATAATATATAGAAATTATGACCCATTCTTATTCAGTTGGTTGGGGGTAAATGGCACAGAATATCTGTTGTGTGGGTTAGATTATCAGGGGTATTCAATTGTTAATTTATCAAATAAAGAAACCAATCATTATGTTCCCGAAGAGGCTTATAAAGGGCATGGATTTTGCTGGGGGGAAATAATATATTTCCAACAAAAAAAACTAATAGTGATTGATGGATGCTATTGGGCATGCCCCTATGAACTTGTTTTTTATGATTTTTCTAATCCTATGAATGTACCATATAATGAGTTATTCCGTGTGGATGTTGATAGCGTATTAAATTGGGATAGTTGGAAAGATTCCTGTAGGGTTATATATCTTGATAAGGAAAACAACGAGACAGAATTTGTATTTTAGAAACTAAGCTAACGGAGAACGATAGTGGAATAGCGGTTGCTTCGGCAGCCGTTTTATTTGTTCAACTAATCGGGTTGTATAGAGAAACCTATTTTTGTAAATTATGGTCTAATTATTATAGAGTACGTATTAGTTCCAGTCCTAAGGATTAAGGAGGATTTATGAAAATTGCAGCAAAACTAAACTTATGATCAAAGGTGAATGCAGATGGAACAACTGAAAATTCAACCCTATAAACCCGAAAGGGACGAAGCTTCAATCACAGCCATGTTGTGTGAAAATGAACAATTTAATGTGTTTAAACAGAGTAACAAAATGCTCTCAGACGGTATATTTGTTGCTCGTTACAACGACTTAACGGTAGGTTTTCTCTCTTTTGATGGTTTTAAGAGAAGAGCGTTGACGACGATATTTGTTAACGAAGAATATAGAAGAATGGGTATCGGTGCCACACTTATGGAAAAGGCGGATAAAATACTTTCTCAAAACGTAACAGTAGAACGATCGATAGGTTTCTGTATAGATGGCGACCGTTGTTCTCAGCAGTTTTTATATAAGCATGGTTATTACATAAGTTATTCATCCTTTATCATGGAGCGTGAAGGTGCACTTCTTCCTAAAACTAATATTACTGTAAGGCAATACGAAGATGATGATTATGTAATATGCCATAACATTTGTGAAATAGCTTTTTACGAAATGCATGAACGCGTGGGTATTCTTCCGTCTTACTATTATCCTCCTAACGAAACGGAGCGGATGAGATTCGCCGAAGATAGAAGCAATAGATTCGTGATGCTTATTGATAGTGAAATAGCAGCAGTCGGAATTATTGACGGGGTTGAACTGAGTCATGTGTCCGTTCGTCCAGATCTTCAATCACGAGGATACGGAAGAGCTTTTATTTCATTTCTTGTAAATGAAATTGTGCGAAGAGGTGGGAAAAAAGTGACACTCGGGGTTGTGAAAGGAAATCCTGCAATAAAATTGTATAAGAGTCTTGGTTTCAAAGCAAAGTCATTAAACCATTGGGTAACAAAATATTATAAACCGGACACTCGATTGAGCAGACCACCTAGCGAGATATATCCTCAAATGACTCGTTGAGCTAACGGTAATGTTAGTGGAATAAGCATAGAATATTATTAGAAGTGTTCGATATTTCAGGAGAGATTGGAGAAAGTATGAAGAAGATAGACTGGATTAAAGTAATTCTAATAGTATCGCTATTCGGTAATGTTGTCTTATTTATGAATCAGAAAAAGGATAGCAGAATTCAAGAATTGAAATATGAATTATTGAATGCTAACATTCACCGAGATCTAGCTCAACTTGAAGCAACTATACAGTATCAACAAGATCATAATTGGAATAATGAAACTCTTGTTACACAGAAACTAGATGATGCTATCGATTCAATTATCTTACACAGTGGAATGGAAAGAGATAAGGATAAGGAAGATATCCTTATGAAAATGTACGATTACATGAATGAGTTCAAGGTTGGTGACGAGATTTTAGATGTAAACCTAAATGATAAGCAACGCGCCGATTACATCTATTTAGGTGAGAAGCTTCGATCTAACGGGTGGACGTTTAATGTAGGATATGATACAAGCTGGGAGACCTTTGCATCTAAAGTAAAGGAGTTGGTAACGGAGTCATAGATGCCACAAGTCTGTACTGGATTGCACGGATACGGATTAACTAGTACAGCAAGACTCACATGGATCTATACAAACATTTTAAAAGAACTTACTTGAACTAATGGGGGACGTTAGTTTTATGAGTACAGAGAGGCTATGGACATAAGCCTGTGTTAGTTCGGGGATTGGGGAATTAATTATGATATGTGAGAAGAAATCTAAGCGTCTTGAAATTGTTCGATCCCTTGTTTATGAAATGCAGAGCAGCTTCAAGAATCAGAAAGCTTGGGCTCATCTTTCAGGAGTGTCTACCTTCGCTTCGATGCTCGCTATGAGAAGAGGACAAGATTCGGAAATAGCTGCGATCGCGGGGGTGCTACACGATTTTTATTTCTATAAAACTGGAATAAATACCTTTCCTGGTCACAATAGCGCAGACGCGGTAAGACCTATAATACGTAGCACTCAAATCTTTACCGACGAAGAGATCTCAGTAATTCTTAGATCAATCTTTTATCAAGAAGATAGAAATCGAGTTCATGGACCAGATGAGGAAGTTATTAAAGACGCTATTTTATTGCAGAGGTACTTTCAAAATACAGGAAATCATTTGCTTAAGACGGATATACATAGACTACAAAATGTATTTATTGAATTAGGGATTCCGGAGGGAAATGTAGATACAGAATTAAACGTAGATGTGGAAGCATTAAATAGAGAAACTAAAGACAGACGACTTATGCTGGCTGATTTTGCGGAAAATCTCGCAGAGCAAAACATAATCGGGGTACCGGAAGATGAACGTTATCGGGAAATTTGCAAGTATTGGCCGGACTCAGATATCTATAAAGTACTAGAAGGTAACTGGTGTGCTGCATTTGTATACTACTGCTGTATGCAGGTTGGAATACTTCTTCCAATTCGATATCCTAACCGAATGTATCGTCTAGCTGGGGTTGGTGCGTGGTTGGATTGGGCTCAGCTGCACGAAACTAGATTTTTCTATGACGCTAAACAAGAAGAATTTATTCCGGCACGTGGTGATATTGTTATTTTCGATAAGCTTCTCTCCGATAATTCTCACGATCATATCGGAATTGTTTTAGCTTGTGAAGACAATGGAATTTTGATTGCTGAAGGTAATAAAGACAATAAAAACTACTCTAGTGTCTCATTCAGGGGTAGAGATCATTGTATACTCGGATATGTCCGAATAGATAACGGCTACCATTATCAATTCATTGGAGAGTATATACCCTTTGGTTATTGATTTCGAGCAGTTATTACGCTAACAGATAGGATAATTTAACAAGAGTTATGTTGAGTTTTTTTCGGGCCAATTTAACCCCCAAAGGCGATAAAATGGTAATAAACCGATTAGGGAGGCAAATCCATGTTTGATATTGAAAGAATTAAAGAGATTATTCCTCATCGGAATCCATTTCTCTTGGTCGATAGAATATTGGAGATTAATGAGGGGAAGAGAGCTGTTGGAATTAAAAATGTAACCATTAATGAACCTTATTTTCTCGGTCATTTCCCTGACTATCCCGTAATGCCTGGAGTCTTAATTGTAGAAGCACTGGCACAGGTCGGTGGAATCGCTATGTCTAACGTTGAAAGCAACAATCATAAAATAGGCTTACTGACTGGTATTGATAATTGTCGTTTCAAACGACAAGTAAAACCAGGAGACCAACTCCTTCTTGTATTTGATGTAATTCGAATCAAGGGACAAATCGTCAAGGGAAAGGGAATCGCCACGGTAAATAATGAATTGGTATGCGAATCTGAAATAATGTTTGCATTCAGTTCGATTTAGGTTTTAATGTAACGGGAAACGATAGTTGAACAATATACATTGATGAGCAGGTGCTTCGGTATCCTGCTCTTTTCATTAAGCTAACGGGCAGGCTAGCGTAAACAAAATGAACAAAAGTATTAACCATACGTAGTTAATTACATTTCGGGATTAGCGCAATGATTTTCGGCAGCTTCGTTTGGTTAACGGGGGTAGTTTAAGTAAATGTAAATATTTACTTGCGAACTAGCGTTCGGTATAATAAACTTGATTCCATTACAAAAAGGAGATGTTGGATATGTATAAACACATTAAAGATTTTGCCGCA
>NZ_VTZR01000018.1:0-108059 GCF_008370385.1 Paenibacillus sp. B2(2019) | reverse complement strand
CGCCGCCAGCGTTCGTCCTGAGCCAGGATCAAACTCTCCAATTAGTATTGAAAAGAGCGATATGCTCATTTTGAAACATCTGACGAGAAAATTAATTCTCTAATTTTGGATTTCACTTTCGTGATTTCCTACTCACTCGTTGTTCAGTTTTCAAAGATCAAGTTCTCGTTGGCGCCGTTTAATGTCTCAGCAGCAACTTTTATAATATATCATGTTTTCCGATGAATTGCAACACTTTTTTTCAAAGTCTTTTGTAATTTCATCCGGATTAACATTCACCAACCGAAAGTTTATATCTCCTCTTTGCGACTGGATTTATAATGTAACATATAACCCACTCTAAAAACAACCCCTAAATTCAAAAAACATAAATAAGTACTTTCGCCTCAGTCCTACTTCTCGTTCCCATCTTCTCATAAAAAACGTGCAGATTCTAATAATCAGAACCTACACGTTAAATAGAGATTGGATGTTAGTTTAGAACTGTATTAATTAGAAATCCACGGATTTCTGCGTTTCTTTGAGCTCTCTGTACGACCACCAGCATTTGAACGTTGAGACTTCACACCTGTATTGTTTTTCTTACTGCTGTTTTGACTCGAGGTCTTTGCTTTTGATGCCGTTTCCTTCGTTGCAGTTCCCTTGCTCTTGAGAGAAGCGCCAGAAGTAGATTCCTCACTCACTGTTCTAACAACTTCGGGAGTGTCCTGTACAAACGTTTCAGGATCTTGGATTTCTGGAACCCGATTATGCTGCGAATAATTACCAATACCTGGATACTGCGGATTAGACGGAATACTCGACATTATCGGCCCGCCAAAAGCTCCAAGAGGAGATGCTGGAACTATTCCCTGATTAGGTGTTCCCGCTCCATAAGCAGAGAATGCATTTGGGTTTCCATATGCAGGATAGGTATTATATACGGGCATTTCATATGAATAGGGTTGAACATGCATTCCCCCACACCCACAAGTAGTTGGCCAAGGAAGGTTCGATGACATCCCATACATCGGGTTCATCCCTGAAACATTAGCCTCCATATTGTTAGGTGCAGCATTTGGATTCCATTGTTCTGGACTCACGTTAGGCGCAGCATTCGGATTCCATTGTTCCGGACTCATATTAGGCCAAGCATTCGGATTCCATTGTTCTGGACTCACGTTAGACGCAGCATTCGGATTCCATTGTTCCGGACTCATATTAGGCCAAGCGTTTGGATTCCATTGTTCTGGACTCACATTAGGCCAAGCGTTTGGATTCCATTGTTCTGGACTCACATTAGGCGCAGCATTCGGATTCCATTGTTCTGGACTCATGTTAGGTGAATACATATTTTCTGAAAAGTGGTATGGAGACATGCATTCGGGTCCATATGACGCCGGTTGAACATAACTTGGTGCCCAATTCATGTTCATATTAGGGCTATTTTGATAAGAATCATAGAGATAAGGATTTCCTCCTAGTCCTGGATATCCCATGTTGTCACAAGCATCTGCCTTTTCCTCTTTGCAAGCCATTGGCTTCATCTCAGCTTTTGGTGCCTCATGATATGCTACAGGCTCTTGATTTGGAACTGTGATCTGAACAAATAAGCTCTGCATTTCAATTTCTTGCACAGGAGCAACTTCCATCTGCATATTCGGTGCAGCATTAGGTGCAGCATTTTGAGTATTAATAGGGGCAATGTTCATCGATGGGTGCGGTGCAGAATTGTACAAAGGCGAGATATTTGGCGATGATTTAGGTGCAGGTTTAGTTTCCGCTTTAGCTTCTGGTTTATTTTCTGCTTTTGCCTCTGGTTTATTTTCTGCTTTTGCTTCCGGTTTAGTTTCTGGTTTGACCTCTGGTTTAGTTTCCGGTTTTGGTGCAGGAACTACCTCAGCTACTGGCTGTTCTTTTGGACCCGTATATTCCTTCCCGCCAACTTGTGTTTTCTCAGAAGCATTAGAAGGCATGTAGCCTGGCTGTACGGGTGAAGCGTTTGATGTCTTTTTAGGAATGTTGACTACTTCCCCTAACATCAATACATTCGGATTCTTTAGCTGGGGGTTTGCTTCAACCATATCTTTTAAAGGGATTCCCCACGCCTTAGATAATTTCCATAAGGTATCTCCTTGTTTGACTGTATGCTTGTAGTAAACTTCACTGTTATCCGGTACGGATACAGGAGCCGTAGGTATTTTTACTTTTTCACCAAGTGCCAGCACATTCGGATTACTGATCTGTGGATTAGCTTCAATAATTTTTTGTAACGGCACTCCGTACTTTTGCGATAATGCATACAGACTATCGCCTTGTTTGACAATGTGTATTTTCACGTAGCATTAACCTCCTAAAAGTTTTGTGGAGTATTGCTTTCTTACAGCTACACAGCAAAACTGGCTTTGAAAGCAAACACCCTTTGGATGGAACGTTGCTCTCTTACAGAGTTATATGCGGTACAGCCGCCTCCTTCGTTACTACATCTTATGCAGCCCATGGGCGAATGACATCCCTGAAATAAAAAAAATCCTTTCATGAGACATGAAAAGATTTACCAGAGACCTCCGGCCATCTTCTTCATATGCATGAAAGGATATCTAATGCCTATTCAATACTCATTACTCGACTAGCATGTAAAGAGCAAATTGTACGATTAACTGTTATTCCCAAACCTTGTAGCCATCTTTGTCAACAACATTGCGGAACTCTTCAAGCAATTTCAAAGTGATTGGACCCGCTTGTCCTTCACCAATGATTCGGCCGTCAATTTCACGCGCAGCAATAACTTCAGCAGCAGTACCTGTGAAGAATACCTCATCCGCTATGTAAACATCATGCATAGTGAATGGTTCTTCTTTTAGCTTAATACCCAATTTCTCACATAATTCGATGATCGCCAGACGTGTGATTCCTTCAAGCGCTCCCAAATAGCATGGAGGAGTGAAGACCACACCATTTTTGATGATGAAAATATTATCTCCAGATCCTTCAGTAACATATCCTTGAGCATTCATCATGATTGCTTCATCGGCTTCTGCCAGATTGGACTGAATTTTCACTAAGATATTGTTGAGATAGTTAAGCGATTTAATCTTCGGATTCAGTGCATCCGGAATATTACGACGTTGGGATACAGAAACAGCACGAAGCCCATTAATGTACGCTTGCTCTGGGTAAATAGCTAATTGTTCAACGATAATGATTACGCTGGCTTTAGGGCAACGGCGTGGATCAAGACCCAAGTTACCAGGACCACGGGATACGATCAGTCGAATATAACCGTTACGCATGTCATTAAGGCGAATCGTTTCAGCCATAGCTTCCAGCATCTCGTCATAAGTGAGCGGAATGTCCAGCATGATCGACTTCGCCGAATCATATAGTCTGTCCAAATGCTCTTTACATTTAAAAATATTACCATTGTAAATACGAATACCTTCAAATATGCCGTCTCCATACAAAAAACCGTGATCAAAAACGGATACCTTTGCATTTTCCTTAGTTACGTGTTGTCCATCCAGATAGATCCATTGTTCAGCCATGAATTTACTGCACCTCCGCTTTCTCTTCCTCATAGGTGTATGTGGGATACGAGCCCAGAATCCGAACCTGACAGCCTAAAGCGCTAATCTCTTCAATCGCTCCTGGTAGCAGGACTGATTCTATCGGTTCCAGCACATCAATATAAAAATAATAAGTACCCAACTTCTTTTTCGTTGGTCGTGATTCAATACGCGATAAATTCAGCTTCCGCCAAGAAAAGGCAGCGAGGACCTGATGCAAAGCACCGGGAAAATCCTCCGGCAGCGTAACTAGGACACTCGTCTTTACACCATTGCTGCTCCGTGGAAGATCAATCTTCTGCGGACCGACAAGGACAAATCGCGTGTAGTTGTTGTTGTGATCTGTAACTTTCCGATCAACAATCTCCAGCCCATGAGTTGCTGCGCCAAGAGCAGTACCAATCGCAGCCCAGCCCTTGTCAGGATTGTTCTTAACGATTTCAACAGCTTCAGAGGTGCTTCCGACCGACTCCAGTTCAGCCCAAGGTGCATGCTTCCGAACAAATTGCATGCATTGTGCCATTGCAACAGGATGCGAAAGGATTTTTTTAATTTTAGTGAAATCCTTATTGCCGTTCGTATCTCTGAATTCCAGCGGGTGACCGATGAGATTCTGTATCGATGGAAAGATCCATTCAGCCTGCATAGGCAGATCGACCTCATTAATGAGCCAATCAATATGTAGACTAACTGAGCCTTCAATAGTATTCTCAATCGGGATAACGCTGTAATCAGTGGTGCCACCAGCCGTAGAGAGAAAGACATCGGAAATTAGCTTGTGATGCACAATTTTTACAGGCTCGCCGTTAAACAAATGCAGCAGCGCTTCGTGAGATACCGAGCCCTGAGGCAATACCGCTATTGATTTCATAACCGTACTTCTCCTTTTATCATATCCAAAAATGATACGTTTTGCATCTCGTTTCTTTCAAGAAGCTCTGATGTAACACCTGAAGTACAAGGCATCAGCCAGCAAGTCTGAGCAGAGATGCCGTGTTCTTGCATCGTATTCATCAGGAAAGCCTCAAGCTCTCGCTTCCGAGTCTCATGGCGATCAACTAAACACAGTAGGGTAGGACCGGCACCGCTAAGTGCGATTCCTAAAGCACCATGGTTAGGTGCTTCCGCGAGCAGCTTCTCCATACCTGGAATAAGTGCTGCACGATAGGGCTGATGCAGACGATCCTGCATCGCTCTACTGATCAGGTCAAGCCGACCTGATGCAAACGAGGCTGTCATTAAAGAGGTTCTGCTGATGTTGTACACAGCATCACTAACTGAGATTTCTGTTGGAAGCACTCCCCGTGCTTTTGTGGTTTCCAGCTCGAATTCAGGAATAACCACGAGAACCTCAAGGTCTTGAGGTGGATCAAGGCGAACGTAATCCGCATGATCACCGTCCCACACTGCGGTAATGATGCCACCAAATAAGGAAGCTCCTACATTGTCAGGATGCTTCTCAAGCTGGGTAGCCATATCAAACAGCTTCGCATCATCGAGCGGAGAGCCGATCATCGTATTTGCTGCGACCATGCCCCCAATGATGGCCGAGGCACTGCTGCCGAGTCCACGCGTAAGCGGAATCTCAGAGTACATCGAAATAGATATTTCAGGCACCGTAACGCCAGCCTCTGCAAATACCATTTGAGCGACCTGATAGAGTAAATTACTCTTATCCCGAGCCACTCCCTTCATCTCGTCACCATATAGATGAAAAACTGTCTCCTCTGCTTCCTCCATCTCAATCCAGGCATACAGCGGCAATGCCATGCCAAGAGTATCGAAGCCCGGACCAAGATTGGCAGTACTAGCAGGTACTTTAACCCTTGCTACTCCATAAGTACTCATAACAGGTGCAATCTCCTTACTCATTGTTTAAATATAGAAAGTATAGTCCATCTACAGTGCTAACCTTCCACACGATAATGACTCTTGATCCTGTGGATGACTTTCAGTTCCTTAAAGTGGCGCAGCACTTTATTCATACTTGCTTTGCTGGCGTTATGGGTAACAATAATAATCTCCGCATCAGGATTATTTGGATTGGCTTGCTGAACTACCGAATCAAGACTCACGTCATACTCGGCAAACACCTGAGTAATCTTGGCCAATACGCCTGCTTTATCATCAACGTGTAAAAGTAGGAAGTTTTTATAAAAGATATCCTCATCACTCTTAAGCTTCTTCTGCTTATAAGGTACTTTTTGCTTCAATCCATTAACGCCCAGCTTGAGGTTCTTAATAATGGCTACCAAGTCAGCTACTACCGAAGTTGCCGTTGGCATTGCACCCGCGCCCGCACCATAGAACATTGTCTCTCCTACTGCCTCACCATACACATAAACTGCATTGAAGACACCATTTACAGATGCAAGTGGGTGACTTGCTCGAATCAAGGTCGGTTGAACACTGATACTGAATTCCTCATCCTGACGTTCAGCAATGCCTAGCAGCTTGATTTCGTATCCGAGACGCTTTGCAAAGGCAATATCGGCTTTACTCACTTCTGAAATCCCGCTCACACTGACGTCATGTAGCTCCACGTTAGTACGGAAGCCTAGGGTCCCGAGAATCGCCATTTTGCGGGCAGCATCCAGACCTTCAACATCGGAAGTTGGATCAGCCTCTGCATATCCTAAATCCTGCGCTTCTTTTAACACATCATTATAGGATGCGCCTTCTTGGCTCATTTTGGTTAGTATGTAATTAGTTGTTCCATTCACAATACCTATAATCTTCATGATCTTATCTGAAGAAAATCCTTCGATAAGCGTCCGAATAATCGGAATACCACCTGCAACACTAGCCTCATAAAAGACATCACATTGCTTCTCTTGCGCCTTAGCCAGAATCTCCGAACCGTGCAGCGCCATCAAGTCCTTATTCGCAGTTACGACATGTTTACCGCGGTCCAAAGCTTCAAGAATATATTCCTTTGTTCCATCGATACCACCCATCACTTCAACGATTACATCGATCTCAGGGTCACGAATAACATCCCATGGATCTGTTGTTATTTTGGCAGGGTCGACCTCAATATCACGTAGCTTATTGGAATTATTCACCGCTATGCGCTCAATGAGTATTGGAGAGCCTACTTGACTGCTCAAATCCTCCTGATTTCCTTCCACGATACGAACTACACCTGTACCAACTGTTCCCAGACCCAGCAAACCTACTTTAACCGGCTTCATCAGTATCCTCCTAAAAGTTTTACGTATATAATTTCTCTATCCCTGTCCAACGATTAGGGCGCGCTTCACTCCCGGAATATTCTTCAGACTATCAAGCATCTCTCCGAGCTCCTCATTCAAATGTGAGATTTCCACGGAAATCACCACATTCGCTCGTCCTTGTAGCGGAATACTCTGGTGAATCGTCAGCACGTTAGCCCCATGCCCCGCCACAGATCCTAGAACCTTGGAGAGCATCCCCGATTCATGTTCCAAATCCATGGAGATCGTAACAATTCGCTCACGTTCGAGCTGATGGATCAGGTGAATGCCATCCTTGTATTTATAAAAAGCGCTCCGGCTTAATCCTACCTGTTCTACACCCTCATGTACGGTCTTCGCATCCCCGGCCTCAAGCAATTGTTTGACCTGCATAGTCTTAAGTACGGCATCAGGTAATATGTCCTCACGGACCAAATAATAGCGTTCTTTCACGAACGTCCTCACCTCAAAGACTTTTGTGTTTTCTTAGTGGACATTATATCGGAAAAGACTTATAAAATGCAATAACTTTATATGTATACTCTGAGGCCAGGGAGTACGGTGCAGCAAAACCCCCGGATTCCCGGGGGCAGCAGGCAATCGTATGTACACTAACTGTATGGAATCGTCGTCCCGCAATAGTCACAGATCTTGTCCTGCCCAGGAAGTACTCTACTCTTAGCACCGCAACTCGAACAAACGATGGATTTCGGCAGTTGGACAGGTGGCTTAGGCCTATTCTCCGGTAATGACTGCCGCCCAGATGATGGCTGGTTCTCTGATGCCGCGGAGGGCTGTGCCCGGTCAGGATGCACAAGATTGGGCGGTTGTTTATCTAAGAGCTTAACACGTCCTTCATAATAGACAAGATCAGAAGCAAGTAACCCCCATCTCACCAAATACCGTAGGTCTCTACGTACATCATCTTCACTTTGTTTCGTGATATCAGCTAAATTACCAATATGTCTAACATCATCCACTATGATCAGCATGAGATACTTCTTGCACAGAAAATCAAAGTTTTCTGTTGCGAAGGTAGCCCTCCCTGCAAAGCTGTCCGCCGGAATTATAAAGATCAAGTAGAGGACCACCAGAATGATCAATAAAGTGAACCACTTAAAATCCCCTTTGTAGGTCCCCACGGCGAAGAGGACGGCAAGTTCCATAAAAGCTCCCATACATACATGATAGAGCAATTTGTAGTTAAATGATTTCCGCTCATTCTTATAATGAGTGCTTACAAAACGAAGCATCGCAAGTACAAACCCAAGCGGAGCAAACAAATAGGCAATCGCCATGATGATTCGATCAAACACTGTCCGGTCTCGCTTGTTACGGTAGCGAAGGTTATTCTCAGGCGCACGCACCAGTGCTTGTGCCCGTTTGGAATAAATAAGCTTCGGCGGCAATTTTACAAATGGATTGTCTACACGTCCTTCATAATAAACAATATCTGGAGAAAGTACTCCCTGATCTTTTAAATATTCCAAAACCTCGCGGACGTTCTCTTCACTGAATCCGCGAATATCGGATAGGCTGCCGATATGCCTTATGCCGTCCACAAGAACCAATGCGATATAGTCATTGCAAAGATAGGTGAATCCCTCTCTCCATCCTACGGCCCTAACCGACAATTTGATGGCGGGAATCCTAAACAATGCGTAGATAATCACCAGCCTGATCAAGAGTGCGACATAATCGATTTGACCGAGTAGCTTGCTAATAATGAAATAGATCGCCAATTCTACAAAGGCACCCATACACGCATGATAAAACAGGTTAATATTGCTTGCTTTGCGCTGTCTCTTGGAATGTGTAGATAATAACCGAATGGCAGCCAATATAAAGCCAACCGGAGCAAATACATACGCAAACACAATAGTCGTATAATCAAACGCCGTCCGCTCATATTCGTGCTTATATATCGGTTTGCCTGTTATTGGTGGCTGCCTACGTATATCCAATTTACTCATCTTTTATCTCCCCTAGTTAAGTTATATCTACAATGCTCAGGGAGAACCTTGGCATTAACTGTACGATATCATCGTGCCACAGTATTCACAGCTCTTTGACTGACTAGGCTGAACCGTGTTCTGTGCTCCGCAGCCCGGACAACGGATGGACTTAGGCAGCAGCGGTGAGGACTGCGGTTGAGAATGAATCTGCTGCCCCGAAGCTTGGGCTCCGAAGCCTGAAGCCCTTCCAGGGTGTACAAGATTAGGTGCTGCCATGGATGGATCTGGCGTCTGACGCCCCTCGGAAAGTACAATATCAATATCCAATAATCCTTTATTCTTTAGATACTGGACATCTCTCCGTACATCGCTATCGCTTTGACCTATCCGTTCAGATATACTGCCGACATATCGGATATTTTTATTTTGAATCAGCTCTATATAAGAAGTGTTAAGCTTAGAAAGTGTATATTTAGCTTTTGCTGTCACACTCGCAAGAATAAGTGCCGGAATCAAAAATATGACTGCAAGGAAAATCTGGATCGTTAATAATTCGGAAGTTCCAGTGTTTCCACTCATGGTATCCACAAACATTGCAATAGAGAGTTCAACAAATCCTCCGATAAATACATGCATGATCAGATTTAGATTGGTGGGTCTCCGATGATTTTTATAATGAGTTAGCATCAAACGTAACAATGCAAGAACGAGTCCAATGGGTGTGAATAGATAAGCTGCCGCAAGAATGACATAATCAAACCCAGTCCGGTCTAATTTAATCAGAGGAACCGCTGCACTCCCCGCTGGGGTCGGTGACGGCTCTTGTATGTTCAATCTGTTCATGTAGTTATTTCCTCCTATTTAAGTGCCGCTAATTCCCGATTTCGCCGCTCTAGTGTAGCTTTAATACTGTCGGCCATTTCGTTGATTTCAGCTTGCCAGTTCTCATGTGGCTCATTTGTCATGAGCAGAAGCTTCACATGATCATGCAACAGGGAGATCTGCTGATGCATGATATCCTCAGTAGCATATAAAGATGGATCTGATACAGGATCACTGAACTTGAATTGATCTCGTAACTTATTGAGCACCTTTACAAGCTGTTCAGTTTCGGGATTCTTCCAGCTGCTTGCCAGCGTACTGATCTCGTTCAATTCACTCTGATGCTGCCGAAAAGCTTGCAAGGACCTCTTCATTTGCTGTTCTTCAGTTCCGGCATTCCATCCATAAATCCCGATCACAGCCAGTGTGATTCCACCAATCAAAAGAATCAGCAGTTGAACGGCAGCATACCACAAAGGGGACATCTCCAGCAGCCAATCAAAAACAATAGCGGATACGAATACGACAGCCGCATAGATTCCCGTGATGAATGCACCACTTAGAAGAACGGGTGAGGTCCGCTGCACACTGCCTGCAGCACGGAGCCAAAAAATACAATAGCCATACACCACACTCTCCGCGAGCAGGACAGCAACTAGCGAAGTGACGAATCGAAACAGTGATTCAGAGAAGCCTAACCCTATAAAGGAGAACACCGTTAGTATTATAGCAGCCACATAAATAATGGTGATGATACGAATATAGCTTTTGCCCTTGTTCATAACGTCCTCCTTCAGCCTGCTTTCGTTCCACACTCTGCACAAAATTTTTGCCCAGGCTTCAGTTCATGCCCACAGCCTCCGCATTTAATAACCAAGCTATCTCCACAGTGAGGACAGAATTTCACCCCTGGCGATACCATCTCTCCACATTTACCACAGGCTTTAGGCATTTCTTTTCCACAAGAGACACAGGAAGATGCACCCTCAGGATTATCTGCTCCACAGGTTGGACAAGCACGATAAGGATTGCCACAGCCAGGACAGAACTTGGCTCCTGCTTTCAATTCATGTCCACATTCCAAGCAATTGATCTTGTTGCCGGACGGTGTGCTTTGCTGAATGCTCTCCAGAGCATGCCCACAGCCACTGCAGAACCTTCCCTCAACAGAATTCATAACTCCACACTTCGAACAGGAGCGCTCTTGGCGCACAACTGTAGTCCCTGAATCAAAACTCATCCCTCGGGTCATACGATTCACCATATCCATAGCCGGTCCAGCGAATCCCATACCAAGTCCAAGCCCCATCCCGGTGTTCATCATACCTACTCCAAGATTACCAGGATTACCTGCTGCTTTTTCCATCGTGTTAAAGCCACGCTCCTGCTGATAGTTGAAGCCGATAATATCCATTTCTGCTTTTTTAGCTAAAGCTTCCTTTAATCGAATCGTTGCCGGATCATCATCAGGAATATTAATGGAATCAATATAGAAATTATTCAGCTCAAGTCCATTATCCAGAAAAGTTGATGCTAGCCGCCCCTGGATATGCTTTGAGATCTCTGCAACATAGGCATTAATCTCCAGTATACTGATTTGCTTATGTACAAGGTAGGATGAGATCAGTTCATTTATATTCGACATAAGCAAGCCGCGGAAATAATTCACGAGCGTATCGTGATCAAACTGAGGAAGCGTTCCAACAAGCTGCAACAAAAATTTGCGCGGATTATCAACCTTTACACCAAACTGTCCGAAGGAACGAACAGAAATCATAATTTTGTATTTAGGATCCTGGAGTTGTAAAGGTGCGCTGGTTCCCCATTTAACATTCATCGAATTGGTCTTGTTCACATACCATACTTCTGCTGTGAACGGCGACTTCCCACCGAAAGGAAGATTAACGATATTAGATAAAATAGGAATATTGGCGGTGCTCAGGGTGTGCCGCCCTGCCGTAAAGGAATCAAGCGCTTGTCCGCCCTTGAATAGGATCGCTTCCTGAGATTCATTAACGATTAGCTGAGTCCATGTCCCTAGCTCTTGGTTAGGATATTTCCATGCGAAAATCCCCGGAGGACCGTCGTACTTCACCACTTCTATAATTGCCATCTGCTATTCCCTCTTTCATCATCTATGATATATGAATAACGTATGCGTTCCCGGATGGGAAATTGTGTATTTCGATATTAATTGTATACGATATATATCGTGATTTGGGTTCTTTTCACGAAAAAAATATACTCGATATGGAAATAAAAAAAGCGCGGCTTGTGTCTTCCTTTACAGGAGAACACAAGTCGCGCTTTGTAATCAGCTAAATATTAATAGTAACTGCTATTCTCTACGAACTCGAATTCGAACTCACCAATACGGACAATAGTCCCCTCTACAGCTCCACGTTTACGAAGCTCTGCATCTACACCCATATGTCGCAATGTCCGGGCGAGCTTTAGAATCGCATCATGTGTGCTAAGCTGCATACGTTTCAACATTTTCTCGATACGAGGGCTGTTGACCACATATGTTTCATTATCACGTGTAATGGTGAACGAGTTATTATCTTCCGCTTCTAGCTTATAAACCTTACGTTCAGTTGTTCCTGATACTTCTTCAACTACCGGTGCCACCGGAATACTATCAAGAATATCCGTTGCACGATATAACAGTTCCTGAACACCCTGACGGGTAAGCGAGGAGATTGGCATAACCTCAAGATCCGGACGCAGCTCAGCTACGCGTTCTCGGAAAGCGATGAGATTCTCCTCTGACTCTGGCATATCCATTTTATTCGCGGCCACGATCTGAGGACGATCAATTAGAGCCGCATTGTATTGCTTCAGCTCGTCATTAATGAGAACCCAATCCTCGAAGGGATCACGCCCCTCTGAACCAGACATATCCACTACGTGAATAATGATCCGTGTACGTTCAACGTGACGCAGGAATTCATGACCAAGCCCTATGCCTTCACTAGCTCCCTCAATTAATCCTGGCAGATCCGCCATTACAAAGCTTCGTCCATCCCCAACATCTACTACACCTAAGTTCGGTGTAATCGTAGTGAAATGGTATGCACCAATCTTTGGTTGAGCTGCGGATACGACCGACAGTAGCGTAGATTTGCCCACACTCGGGAAGCCTACAAGTCCCACATCAGCCATGACCTTAAGTTCCATAACAATATAACGCTCTTGACCCTCTTCGCCGTTCTCTGCTAGCTCTGGAGCCTTATTAGCTGCTGTTGCAAAACGAGCATTCCCACGACCCCCACGACCCCCACGGGCAACAACAACTTGCTGACCATGACGAGTCAAATCGGCGATGATCTCTTGAGTATCATCGTCAATTAACATGGTTCCAGGTGGAATCCGCACGATCATATGATCAGCGTTCGCCCCATGCTGACTTCTGTTACGTCCTTTAATCCCTTTGTCCGCTTTAAAATGGCGTTGATAACGGAAATCCATCAGCGTACGCAAGCCCTCATCTACGCGGAAGATAACGTCGCCACCACGGCCACCGTCACCACCTGCTGGACCACCATCCGGTACATACTTTTCCCGGCGAAACGCAACGATACCATCCCCGCCGTCTCCGCCCTTAACATAAATCTTAGCTTTATCTACGAACATTAATGTTCACCTTCCTCACATTTCAAGCGGCAAACGCAGCTCTACATAAGCCTTGCTGGGCTTAAACTGCTCCGCTTTCATGATTTTCCCTTGTACTATATTATAAATTTGCCCTTTGAGCTGCTCGGGATTGCCATGCTCTCCCTCACCTTCGAAGGAGATAAGAATGTCTCCTCCATCCTGAATAAAGCCAAGACGCAGCTTGCGCGTTTCACCTTGAGGAGCCAGTCCGTTATATTGATAAGCTCGTACGGTCTGCATGATCACTGAAGTCAGCTCATCTCCTGCTTCCCGGTTTAGCTTCTCCTCCAGTTGCAATCCTTCCTCCACTTGAACTTCCAGTTCCAGACTAGTCCGGTAAGTTCGGAAAGATTGGATATAGAAGACCAATGAAGGAATGCCCAGCTTCGCGATACGACTATCAAGCGCTATGCGTTCCTTTATTCTTTCCACACACTCCACGGATTTATCAGGCTTTCCAAGCTGAATATATCCGTAAAGAATCTGCAAATCATTCATCCAATCATGACGATGATGATTCAGTGTCCGAATCGCCGCCTGTTGCAGAGTGTTCTCTTGTATACGCAGTTCCCGTTCCCAATGACGCTGATTCCAAATCAAGCTGAAAGCAACCGTTGCTGCTACCCAAATTCCAAGCAACAGACACGTCAAAAGGGAGGTATGCCAATACACGAGTCCTAAAGGAAGCATTACGGATAACATGACTGCCCAGATTGCACTTTTCCAGGATTTCATTCTTTCTCCCCGTCCCTCAGTTCGCAAAATTCATGACTTCGTTTAGATTATTACCCTCATCAATTACCATTTCCTAGTATAACACAGCAGTTCCCTGTAGTTCACCAGAGATAACCGTGAGATTTCACATATGTCTAAGGATGTTTATGTTTTCTTAAAACTCTGAAGGTATACATTTCTAAAGTGCTCAAAGAGGTATCCACAAACGCTTCTAAATATTCTACAAAAAAGCCTCCGGCACTCATGCCGGAGGCTTCTACATGCAAATATGGTTCCGTAAGCTTACGCTTCCAGTGCCGCTGCTACCGGAGCGACATCAACTGGGTATACGCTCACTTTTTTGCGATCGCGGCCCCAACGTTCGAACTTCACTACGCCATCCACCAATGCGAACAACGTATCATCTTTACCGATGCCTACGTTAGTGCCTGGGTGAATTTTTGTTCCGCGTTGACGAACCAAGATGTTACCGCCGGTTACTGCTTGACCGTCAGCACGTTTCACGCCAAGACGTTTGGAATGGGAATCCCGTCCGTTTTTTGTGGAACCTACACCTTTTTTCGATGCGAACAATTGAAGATTCAATTTCAACATGTTGTCAACCTCCTTCTTTAAATATTTACTTGCTCTATTTGAAGATACTTTCCGTATGATTCTGCGATATCATTTAGCATCACGACCATGGATTCAAGCAGCAATTGCACCTTCGCGGAAGTATCGAAATCATCAATGGAACCTAATGTTCCACTTAGGAATCCGTTCTTCATGGATGTATCCATGGAGATTCCGGTCAAAGTCTCAATCGAATTGACGGTTCCAACCGTTACGGCCGAAACTCCGGCACATACGATATCTTCGCCACGCTTTGCATAACCCGCGTGCCCTTTTACCTCAAAGCCAACGATAGTTCCTAGATCCGAAGATCGTGTAATCCGTACGTTAATCATTCACGCACCTTCTTACGCTTGAATCTTCTCGATAGTTACTTTCGTGTACGGTTGACGATGGCCTTGTTTCTTGTGGTAGTTCTTCTTAGGTTTGTATTTGTAAACTACAACCTTAGCGCCTTTACCATGTTTCTCGACTTTAGCTGTTACAGACGCGCCGCTTACGAGCGGAGTTCCTGCAGTCAGACCACCTTCGTTAGAAACAGCCAATACACGGTCAAAAGTTACACTTGCGCCGTCTTCAGCTTCCAACTTCTCAATGAACAAAACATCGCCCTCTTGGACTTTGTATTGTTTACCGCCAGTTTCGATAATTGCATACATTTTACTTGCACCTCCTCATGTCTCAGACTCGCCTAGTCTAGGTGGCAGATTCCCGTGGGAACTGCACTTATGTACCCGATCGGAGCGGTTACAGCATGTGCAGGACCGAATCAATCAAACACATACTTGAAGATATTATCATACTTATCGCCCATCGTCAACTCATTCCATCCATTCTCCAACTTTCCCAGTCCCTCCGCAGCACTGACAAAGGATAGGTGCGAAGCTGGCTGAATCATGTCTTGCCTTCTTCCGGGTCATCTCGAGGAGTCCAAGTCTTGTCCAACCGAGAATATGGGTTTTGGTTCGATCCTTGCAGATCACTTTCTCCAGCCGCTCGGTAACCATTTTACGGTGTATTTCTTCTTCCATATCAATAAAATCAACAATAATAATTCCGCCCGTATCTCGCAAACGGATCAGACGACCAATCTCCTCTGCTGCAAGCAAATTAGTATTCGTCACCGTCTCTTCAAGGGATGCTCCTCCAATGTATTGCGCAGTGTTCACGTCAATAACGGTGAGCGCCTCCGTCTCATCCCAGATCATTGTCGCTCCACCCTCCAGCGTGATCTTGCGACTGAAGCTCTTGTGCAACTGTTCCTGTACCCCATAAGCTGTAAAAATGGACTCCGGTCCATTATATAAACTCACAGGCTTGTACCCATCAGGTGCCATGTCATCCAGAAATGCCTTGGCTTCTTTAACTGCAACTGGAGAATCTATAATCAACTGATCACGCTGTGGATTAAAAGCATCTCTTATAAAGCGCTGAACAATACTAAGATCACGATGAAGTAGAGCTGGGGCTTCTGCAGTTTGTGCCCGACGTGTAATGTTATCCCATTGCGCACGTAAAAATGAAAGATCACCCTCCACTGCTTCATGCGGCTCATCCTGAGAGACGGTCCGCATAATAACCCCCTCTTCTTTCATTCGCAGACGTTCACCAATTCCTTTGAGCCGGCTACGTTCTGCATCGCGACTTATTTTTTTGGATACCCCAACATAATCGGCAAAAGGCATGTACACCATCCAGCGACCGGGCAATGTATAATGGGTCGTTACACGCGCACCTTTGCCGCCACTAGGCTCTTTTCTTACTTGTACAACAATATCCTGACCCGGCTGCAAAAGCGTCTCGATAGAAGGCTTCACATCCGGCTGTCTATCCAAATGAGGGTGCAATACATCATCAACATATAAAAAAGCATTCTTCTTCTGTCCAATGTCAACAAAAGCAGCCTGCATACCTGGAAGTACGTTAATCACACGGCCTTTATAATAACTTCCGACCAGCCCTTGCTGCTGATCGCGTTCAGCCGCGTACTCCACAAGCCTTCCGTTCTCCAGAAGAGCCATTCGGGTAATGTGCTGCGTGCAGTGAACGATCATCTGTTTCATGGCTTCACCTCTGGTTTCGTTCATTCATTCATCCCTTCTCACGCTCTGCATAAATACACTACATTCCGAAGTAGGTAGATATTAAGCGCTGTTCCGGCACAACAGCAACAACATTTCCTTCGCCGTTTAATACATAGATAAAATGATATTGATTACGTTTAAATAGACGCAATATAGCATCTAAAGGTTTCGCAGATAAGGCAACAATTGGACGAGCCACACTTCCTGTCCGCAAATGATACTCATAAACCGCCTCCCTATTCATCAAAAACGCAACAAATCGGTACGGTAAATTCCGATGATCCGTGAGATTTGAATACAATAAAAAAGCACCGATCATAACCATGTTCAGCCTCAATCCTCCACCTGCTCCAAGAGGCAATAGCGCATAAACAATCACAAAAATGCTTGCAGCAACGCTCACTCGTCCGCTCCATAGTAAAGTATAGTAATAAGGAAGAAATAAACTAACTGTAGCCTGAAGTACTTTGCCTCCGTCAAGTGGAAGAACAGGCAAAAGATTAAAGAGCGCAATGATGGCATTAGCATTTATAAAATAGACTAAAAATTCCTGATTACCATAACCTGCTTGCTGAAGCCCAAGAGCCATAACAATCATGATTCCATTTTGCAGCGGACCGGCAAGTGCAATACCAATCTCACGACTAGCGGTGAGCCGCCCATGATCCTCAATAACCGCAACTCCGCCAAACGGAAGAAGCTGAACCGATTTGACTGTAACACCAACTAAAAGGGCAGCCACCACATGTCCCATTTCATGAATGAGGACGATCGTAAATAAAGTTAGCAACTCCAGAAATTGTCCTGTGAGTACAGAGAACAACATAATGATTACGAACAATGGATGTAGTGACAGATCAATCCCTAAGATCCTAATCAAACGATACCACTTCTGTAGGATCAATATAAGTCTTGTCTTTCATCACTGCAAAGAATAGCGTTGGAGCTGAGGAGCCCTCTTTCTCCAGCATCCACCCGAGTTCATCTCCACTCTGAATCCAGTCATCAATCTCCAGCTTAGTGCCATTTAAATGTCCGTATTCTGCTGTAATTCCTCCAGAATGTTGAACCGCAATTCGAATGCCACCGTCCAATTCTTTAGAGATGGAAAGAACACGTCCCATGTCTATACTCTTCACCGTCACATTTGAGGTTGAATCGATTTGAGGCATAATTTCTACACCTTTTAGCGTGGAAGCAAAGGGCTCCACAATGCTTCCAGCTACCGGAGCACTAAGCTCATGTTGAGCTGCTGCCTTTTGAGCAGGTTCGTCTTTGTCACCAAAAATCGGTATGAACGCCGGTGCACCATTAAAATTCTCCTCATACCAGACCCGCACTGCTGTGAAATCCATGTCATTACTCAAGGCATCACTAATAAAGGCTTGGACTTTATAGGACCATGGCTGGTGAACTGCAAAAACTCCCCACACCGCTCCAAACACAAGCACACTGGCTATAACCCGTCGAATAAAACCGGAAGAAAATTTAGAACCTCCTCCTCCTGGTTCCTCCCAGCCACCCCGTCTCTCTTTCCACATCACTTCCGGATCAGGCTCTATAGATGATTGCTCCTCATTTTTCTTAAACCCCGTACCCCACTCCTTGAAGCTCGTACTCTTTTCGGGCATAACGAATAACGGAGGCACCTCTGCTGTTTCTATATTCGGGATTTCCTCCAGCAAACTACGAATACGCTCCTTGCGGCGATTCTTGATATCTGATTTGAGATCCATGTTTATCCCTCCGGACGGGCTTGTTTTACTTCCATTTTATGAAGCATGGAAGTCTCTTTAGAACAAGCCCACCCAAGGTGGAGCACTTAAATACCACTAAATAAATAAATCCCACCCATAGATTTCTCTAGTGGTGGGACCGTTAATGCTTCTATAGTAAGATTGCTTGGTGCAGAATTAAGCCATACCGAAAAATTTCTTGAACTTCTTAAATGCTCCCGGTTTCCGATCAAGCTGCATTAGCGGCACAGCATCACCTAAAATTCTACGAGCAATATTGCGGTAGGCAATAGCTGCTGACGAATCGGGATTCATAACTGTAGGCTCTCCACTATTTGCGGCCTTAATGACCAGTTCATCATCCGGAACAATTCCGATAAGATCAATATTCAACACCTGTAAAATATCCTCAATATCAAGCATATCCCCAGACTTTACAAGACCTGGGCGAATACGATTTACCACCAGCTTTGGCGATTCCACATGTGACTGCTCAAGCAGTCCGATAATACGATCCGCATCCCGCACAGCAGCATGCTCTGGTGTGGTAACCACGATCGCTTTATCCGCACCGGCAATCGCATTGCGGAAGCCATGTTCAATCCCTGCTGGACAATCAATCAAAATATATTCATATTCCTTCTTCAGTTCGAGAATAATATCTTTTACTTGTTCAGGAGTGACGGACGTTTTATCCTTCGTTTGAGCTGCGGGCAACATATACAACTCATCAAAGCGTTTGTCTTTAACGAGTGCTTGATTTAGGCGACAACGACCCTCCGCTACATCCACAAGATCATAAATAATACGATTCTCAAGCCCCATTACTACATCCAGATTACGCAGTCCAATGTCGGTATCGACGAGACATACTTTTTTACCCTGCAGTGCAAGTGCGGTTCCAATATTGGCTGTTGTGGTTGTTTTGCCAACTCCGCCTTTGCCCGAGGTTACGACTATCGCTTCTCCCATGGAGGCTACACCCCTTTAAACACATTTAAATCCTGACGTACTTTGACTAAATTATGAATTTTATCGATTTGCATAGCTCCGTTCGTTAAATATGCAAACTCCATACTGCTTTCTCGGGTTTCCCACTCATCGGGAGGACGACTGATAATATCAGCAATTCGCAGTTGTGTCGGAGACATTAAGGAAGCAGCGATAATCGCCTCTTCATTTCCATCTACTCCAGCATGCGCCATACCTCTAAGTGATCCTAGAATATAGATATCGCCTGAACAGGTAATGGTTCCTCCTGGGTTCACATCCCCCAGATATAAAAGATTTCCATCATGGTGCAGCACCTGACCGGAACGAAGAATCCCGCTCATAAGAAACAACGCGTCATTATCCTCACTGCCGGGCACTGGAAGCGCCTCTATGGAACGAATCAGTAGATTTCCCTGTCCCTTCAGAATCTCCAGCACAGCTTCCTTATCTTCCTCAGTTACGGGACGATTGCCCAGCTTAATATCTACATGGACAATCGGTCCAGTCAAAATATTTTGATGGCTGTGCTCCAGCTTATAGCGAAGCTCGCTCAGAAGATCTTCGAAGGGACACTTGTCGTCTAGCAGGAATATCAGGCCATCCTTGATGCCCTTAATCCTTACATGCTTGGATTTTACTGTCATATGCCTGGCCCCCTATCCTCATTCATTCGTGCCGGGCCCCTTAAATTCCTGCTTTATTAAGAAAGAAAATAGAAGCTTCTTTATGCCGCTTCTTCCGTACTCTTCTCTTTCTTGATCAGCTCAAGCTGGCGTCGTAACGGTATGTAGAGGATCAGAGCAATAGCAAAATGAAAGAGCATCGTTGGTAGCATATGATTCAAAATAGCCCAGCTATAAGGCTCCTGATTGAGATTGAATACACTATAAATACCAAATAACACACTATCCTCTAGCAAGCTTCCGAGCAGAATCACAGTCATCATAAGAGGCAGTGGCGCACGCGGAATCTGAAACAGAAGGCCGATTAAATAAGCCGACAGACCCATCGCAAAAGAATGTGCTCCTAGAATTCTGCCATAAAAAACGACATCATGTAATAGTCCGAAAGTTAGGCCCAGTATAAGCGCTGTATGACGATGATGATATACAGCCACGAACAATAGCACAACGAACACTAGATTCGGAATAATTCGCATCTGCCATACATCTGGAATCAGCCAAGGCAGAATGGTTCCCTCCAGAATGAACAAGAGGAACAGTAACAGAACAAGAACAGATCTGCGCATATTCACTATTCAGCACGCTCCTCCGTAAAAACAACAATCAGCTGCTTCCAGTCTTGAAATTCTGCTGAAGGCTTAATCACTGCTGTGGAGGTTAATCCAAATTCACCAACCTCAACGCTTTCAACTGTACCGATGGTCAATCCTCGCGGATACAATCCCCCAATACCAGAAGAAACGATAACATCCTTCGGCGCAATAGGATCACCTGGCGGGATCTTGTTCATCAATAACTTGTTTGTCTTCGGATCATAGCTTTCAATCATACCAAAGGTTTTGCCCTCTTTGTTAATAGCGGTTGCCGCAATTGGCGGCTGAGAATTAGGGTCATTCGTATCCATCATGGTCATCAGCTTCACCGTAGAGGTGAAATTGCTGACTTGACTAATAACACCTACTAATCCATCAACCGAGATCACAGACATATTTGGTCTAACGCCATCTTTAGCACCTAAATCGATTACAATCGTACTATTGCTTGGTTCTGTTGTCTGACTAACCACCTGCGCAATATGGTATTGATATTTATACAATTCCTCCTGAGCTTTCGTGAACTTCAACTGTTCCTTTAACTGCTCATTTTCTACCTGAATGAAATTGTATTGCGCTTTATCACGTGCATATTGGGCGGCTAGAATCTTCAGCTGCTCATTTTCCTTAGAAAGATCTTTCAGATTTCCGATATCTTCAAACAAGCCCGCTACATATCCAGCGGGCTTGTAGAACATTTTTTGCACGAAACCAGTAGTATCTCTAAGAAAGTTCTCCGGCCAGGACAAGGAACTCCTTGATGCCAAGCTGAAGCCCATCACCACAATGAACAGCACCAGTGTAATCAACAGAATAAACAGACGTTTATTGCTTAAGAGTTTAAACAGTTTCAACACCCTCTAACAACAGTATTTCTCCCATAACAGGGGTTGACGTACACAAGTGGCAATACATAGGCTTATCTCTTAGAGCGAAGACTGGAACTGCTGCGACTCTTGAACAAATGGATATTATCAAGCGCCTTTCCTGTTCCAATCGCTACACAATCCAGAGGGTTCTCAGCGACAATAACTGGCATTCCAGTTTCACGCGCAAGCAGTTTATCCAAGTTACGAAGCAAGGCGCCTCCACCTGTCAAGACAATCCCGCGATCCATAATATCTGCTGCGAGCTCCGGTGGACATTTTTCCAAAGTTACTTTAACAGCTTCAATAATAGAACTCACTGTATCGGACAATGCTTCACAGATCTCATCAGAAGTAATTGTAAGCGTCTTTGGCAGGCCTGTAACGAGATCGCGTCCGCGAATTTCCATAGTCTCAGCTTTCTCAAGTGGCAAGGCAGAACCTACATCCATTTTAAGCTGTTCCGAAGTACGTTCACCAATCATCAGATTGTACTGACGTTTGATGTACTGAATGATGGACTCATCCGCTTCATCACCCGCAACACGTACGGAACGACTAGTAACAATACCGCCGAGTGAAATTACAGCAACTTCAGTAGTACCACCGCCGATATCAACAACCATACTTCCTGTTGGCTCCCATACCGGTAGATCTGCACCAATCGCTGCAGCAAAAGGTTCCTCGATAATGTAAGCTTCACGAGCACCAGCTTGTCTAGTAGCATCTTCTACGGCACGTTGCTCTACAGCAGTAATGCCGGATGGTACGCAGACCATTACATTAGGGTGACGTTGGAACATAGAACGTTGTTTCTGTGCTTGACGAATAAAATATTTTATCATCGTAGCCGTTGTGTCAAAATCAGCGATAACGCCATCCTTCATCGGACGGATCGCACGAATGTTTCCCGGTGTACGACCGATCATCTTTTTAGCGGATTCACCCACGGCTTCAATCGTCTTAGTGTCAGTGTTAATGGCTACAACGGAAGGCTCTCTTACAACGATCCCCTTACCGCGTACATAGACAAGCGTATTCGCTGTCCCCAAGTCAATTCCTAAATCTTTCGTAAAACTACCCAACATGCTAATTCTCCTTTTCCTAAGTAAATCTTCACATTTATATTACATGTGTCCTTTTTCTTTCAAGCTTACAAAGCTGCTATCACCGATAATTAGATGATCTAACACGTCAATCCCGACAATCTCGCCTGCCTGAAGCAGTCTTGAGGTCAAGGAGATATCCTCCGGACTAGGCGTTGGATCACCACTAGGATGATTATGTGCGCATATGATAGAGGCACTACTACATTTTATAGCTGCTCGGAATACCTCACGAGGATGAACAATCGAAGCATTAAGACTGCCCATAGACAACGTTTCTTGTCCTATCACATGATTCTTCGTATTCAGAAACAAGCAGACAAAATGCTCCTTCTGCAGATAACGCAATTGCTCAGTCAGTATCTCCGCAGCGTCCTCAGGACAACGGATAATGACCGGCATGTTAAACCTGGAGTTCGCAAGGCGCCTTCCAAGTTCGATGCCTGCTTTTAGTTGCACGGCCTTGGCAGGGCCGATACCTTTGATTTCGGTCAGTTCTTCGATGCTAAGGTCAACTAGCCCACGCAGGCCACCGATTTTCCCCAGCATCTGCTGTGCAATATGAATAGCCGATTCACGGCGTGTTCCCGTACGCAGCAGAATGGCTAACAACTCCGCTTGACTTAATGATTCCGCCCCATAATGCATCATGCGCTCTCTTGGTCGTTCTTCATGGGGGAGGTCCCGCAGCATTACTGATTGCGACTCCATCCCTATCCCTCTTTCCCAAGCTTCCTACCGGTTCAATACAGTTATACCGAACTCGGACAGCATTTCGCCAAGAAGCGACAGCGGCAATCCGACAACATTGAAATAACAGCCTTCAATTCGTTCCACCAAGGTGGAGCCAAGCCCTTGTATCGCATAAGAGCCAGCCTTATCAGCGGGCTCTCCCGTAGCTATATAAGCAATAATTTCATCCTCCGTCATTGCTCTCATCGTTACGGAAGTAACACGGTGCTCCACTATAGTCTTTCCATGCGGAAGTCCAATACAGGCTACACCCGTGTATACCTTATGATTCCGGCCCTGAAGTCTGGTAAGCATCGATTTACTGTCCAGCTCGTCCACCGGTTTGCCTAGCACAGTGTTATCTAGTACAACAATCGTATCACTACCAATAATTACTGCGTTACGCTCCCCTGCTGCAGCCACTACAGCCTCTGCTTTTCGCAGGGCCAAACTGCGCACGATTTGCTCCGGCGTAAAGTCCGGTGGTGTGCTTTCATCAGCTTCGCTGGTAATGACCTCAAAAGGCAAGCCCAGTAAAGACAAAAGCTCTCGTCGACGCGGTGAACCTGAGGCTAAAATAATGTGTTGTGAGTTGTCCACGTTGTAAACGTCCCTTCTTGATCAGTAACGAGAGTTACAGTCTTCGGTACAGCCATACAGCTGTAATAATACCGACGAGACTTAGCATGCACAATTTCAAATGAATAGTGATGTCATAGGTTATGATGTCCAAATCGGCTCGCGGAGACCACTTAAGCACAGTCGATGTTGTTAGAAAAGAAAGAGCCTTTACCGGCTGCAGTAGCTTGGCGATCCAGGCTCCAGCCAGCCAGCCTAGAATTAGAAATAACAGCAGTGTTCCTACATTTTTCTTCTTCATCTCAGTCTTCCCTCGCCATTTTTTGACACCCTAATTATTATACGGTGAAATTGTGATCAATACAAACGTAAAATCCCTTACGGTAATGTTTACCACCATTTGCACTAAAAGTTGCGGAGCGATACCATCCTCCGTATCAATTATAGTTTAAGATATATAGGGATAATTTCCTCTTTCGCACCAAAACAGCAAGCCCCCACATCTGGAGGCTTGCTGTCTTTAAAGTCAACAATTTATCAGTTAATTCATTGCAGTTAGTAGCTGTTTCTGGCTAGTCAAAAAGCTCAGCATCGATTCTTGCACTTCCCAAAGTAGGCCCTGAGCCTTGTTCTTGTTATATTCACTCCAGGCTGATATCCCTTGGCTCATTGATTTCTCTAACGCTGCGCAAATGCTTTTGGCTTCAGGAGATACGCCTTGTTCCAGCACTTTTACTGCTTCGTTCCATTGCAGGTGGAGATCACTCACAGCGGAGGTATTTGCTGTCGTACTTGTTTGACCAGCGCTAAGTAGAGAAGCTGATTGACTACTTAGTTCACTGAGCAGCTGCCCACTCACGGAGAAATAGTTCTTCACTTCCTCTGCATTACCTGTATAGACAAGCTGTTCAGCCCCGGGAAGTGCCACCTCCCTCACATACAGCTCAATACCCTGATTCTTTAGTCCGCTGCTTAGTAGCTTGGCCTGTTCACGGTCGGATGATATTCCAGCATACACACGATTGCCGTCGGCAGGATCCATACCCGCAGCCAATCCTGCGGTTAACAACTCCTGGCGAGCCTCTTCAGCACCTGCAGGTGTACTGAATACTCCGTACTGCAGCAGATAATAGCTTTGCGCAGCTACTTGAACTGGGATGGTGTTCTTCCCTGCATTTTCAGTACCCGTCACTGGTAATCCTGATGTACCTACACCTGCCGGATCTTTAGCTCCACTGGACTGCACTGAAGTAGCCGCCATGTCTGCTGTCCCATTTCCAGAGCTACTGTCCATATTCCCTCCGTAAAAGAAAGAAAGTGCAGCATAACCAAGCAGTACCCCTGTGCCGATGGCTCCCGTAACAGAAAGAGCTAATTTCCACCAATACGAAGGACGTCGAGTATGATAAGAGCCTCCGTAACTGCCAGAGGATACATTCTCTAATTTATCCCTGCTATCCGAAACCATATCTGACAGAAGATACGATTGCTGTGTATATCTAAAATCCTTATCCTGTTCGTCCCATTCTTCCTGGCGTGGATCTACAGTACCCGAGTAATAGTCATAGGAATCTTCCGGTGGTGCCTCATGCGTGGAACGAAAATCAGGCTCATAAAGCCATGTTTGCTGTGCTGGACCTACCTCTTGACGCAGTCCCTCAGCGTACTCTTCAGCTGTGCCCAATCCGCCATTTGACCAGCGCTCCACCACTTTAGGCTTTGGTTTAGGCTCGTCCTTGTTCACGTCAAATCGGAATGTCATTCTTCCGTTATTCAACAGTTACACCTCACCTCATCTAATCTATAAGTAAATATATGATAGACAATAGAGAGATATGCTATTTTTAAGCCATAGGAATTATGAAAGATTATGCAGATTCAGTTTACATTACATGTACCTTTTATATACTATATAAAAAGAGCTAAAAGTGTACACTATACTAGGTAAGCTAGAAATGATGCTTTAGTTCACTACTGATTAGGAGGGCTTCTTCTGAAACAAAAAATTCAAGCAGCTATTGTAGGCTACGGAAATTTAGGAAAAGGTGTACGTAAGGCTATCAACCAAAGTGAAGATATCGAGCTAGTTGCGATCTTTACGCGCAGAGAACCTGGACAACTGGAAGCCGGAGAAGCCGGTGTGAAGTTCGAACACATCTCTGCCGTCGAACAATATAAGGGTAAAGTGGATGTTATGATTCTATGTGGAGGATCGGCTACCGATCTGCCAGAACAAACACCAGCCATTGCCCGGATGTTTAATACCGTGGACAGCTTTGATACTCATGCCAAAATCCCCGAGTTCTACGAGACCGTTGATGCCGCAGCTAAACAAGGTGGAACACTCAGCGTAATTTCTACTGGTTGGGATCCAGGCTTATTCTCAATGAATCGTCTGCTCGCTGAAGCTATTCTTCCACAAGGTAAAGAATACACCTTCTGGGGCAAAGGCGTTAGCCAAGGCCACTCCGATGCGATCCGCAGAGTAGATGGAGTTAAAGCTGGTGTACAATATACCGTTCCAGTACAAGAGGTTATTGAGGCCATTCGCGCTGGTGAAACACCAGAGCTTACCACTCGTCAAAAACACCTTAGAGAGTGTTTTGTAGTGGCTGAAGCAGGGGCAGATCAAGAACGCATTCGTGCAGAAATCGTGAATATGCCGAACTATTTTGCAGATTATGATACTACGGTTACTTTCATCACTGAAGAAGAATTGGCAGCTCAGCATAGCGGAATTCCGCACGGCGGGTTTGTTATTCGCAGTGGTGTAACAGGGGAAGGCACGAAGCAGATTGTTGAATTCGGCCTGAAGCTAGAGAGCAATCCAGAATTTACAGCTAGTGTTCTCGTGGCCTATGCCAGAGCCGCTCAGCGTATGAGTCAAGAAGGACAGAGCGGAGCGCGTACAGTATTCGATATTCCACTTGGAATGTTGTCTCCGAAATCTCCAGAAGAATTGCGCCGCAACCTGCTGTAAAATCATACAAGAATGAAAAAACCCGCGTAGGACCCTAAAACGTCCTCGCGGGTTTTTTATATACTGCAGGCAGTGCCTTCTCCGGCGTACTTTTTACACAAGACTAAGAATCTTGTTCTTCACATAATTCACTTCGTAATCCTTCAACAATGTGCGATGCGCCCGATCAGCAATAATCGTTGCCATCTCAGGATTCTTTAACAACGTTATTACACTAGCAACAACATCAACTGAGGTATTAGCAAGCAAAATATTACGGTTATGCTCACAGTTCAATCGCTCGCATACTATAGAACTAGTAACCACCGGCGTTTTGAGTGCCCATGATTCCAGAATGTTTCTGGAGACTTCACAACCTTCAAGGATAGGCACAAGAACCGCTTTTGCACGACGTATATAATCAGCAGACGGTTTCAAAGGTCCAGTGATAATGACCGATACATCATCCTTTACAAGCGTCAACACATCCGTATGAACCTCATGACTGGTGATGTAACACTTGATATCAGGCACTTGTTCTTTAATCAAAGGGTAGCTTTTCTTAAAGAAGTTTTGAGCAGCCTTAATCCCCTGTCTGGTGTTCATATTCCAGTGCAGAACCATTGAATTTTCTTTTGCAACAGGCTCAGTAAAAGCGTCGTATTCATTCATTTTTATGAAATGAGGAACAACATGAACCTTACGGGCATCCGCAAAGGATAGAGATTTGAATGAAAGGGCATCCCATTCCGAGGTTGCCAATAGTACACCCGTTTTATTCATTAGTCTCCGCTTATTCCGCCGAACCAAAGCCTCATTTAGTTTATAATAAGGATTACTGCTGCTCGGCTTCCCAATTTCTTTTCCAACGGCAAGCCCGCTCTCAAAACGATACGTATCTGTAATAACACTGGCCTCAGGAAGCAGATTACGAACCATATCAATGCAATTTCCCAGCAAGCTATGCGATATAAATACATGTCTGTAATTATTCGATCTACAAAGCTCCACGATGGTACTCTTCATGTCTTTCTCCGCATGACTTCGATTAGTGAAATTCCGTAATATATGTAAGGGACGCAGCATAGATCTCCACGAGGTAATGCACCCGTTAATGTAATGAACCGTTAGTGCAGCTCCATCATTTGTAGACATATCCTTGTGCGTACTGGCATACGTCAGCAAATCAATATCAAATTTCCCTAGCAAAATCTCGAGAATACTCCCTGTTCTCATTTCTCCTTCTAGATCCTCTGCGCTTTGATTCTGTGCTGAAAGGAACAGCATTCTTTCTCGCATGACTCTGGCTCCTTGAATTTTTTATATAAATCCTTTCTACTTATCACTGCAACTTTAGATGCAGTTCAATAGTAACTCATTTCACATAAAATTTTTGTCGATTTATAGGGAAACCTTTAAAATTTTTAAATATTTTCATGCTTTATTCGAAAATCATTGCGATAAACCTATATATATCGCTATTTTTTTGAAGATTCAAGCAAAAAAACTACTTTTCCAGTAATACACGAACATGAATTTTCTATTCCAAAATTTTATACTCGTTAGGTATTCTGAACTATTCCCTATGCAAACAAAAAAGTGTCTTCCTCATCTAATGACGAAAGGAAGACACTTTTATATTTCGTAGCTTCTAACAACGCAGTTCCGACCCTTTTTCTTAGCTTGATACAATGCATTATCACAAAGTTTATAGAGATTATTTAGAGAAAAACGTTCGCCCGATTCTATCGTGATGACTCCAATACTTATCGTGTAGTGCAGCGGTACGCCACGAATCATAGAACCTATAACAGCTGTGCGCATTCCTTCAGCAATAACATCACTACTCTTCTCATCGGCTCTGTGCAGGAGCACTGCAAACTCTTCTCCCCCAAATCTTCCGATCAGATCACCATGGCCAAGCTGTTGCTCTATTTTAGACGCCAAATCAGTTAGTACTTGGTCACCTGTATTATGGCCGTAATTATCATTTATGCTCTTAAAGTGATCGACATCCAGCAGTAAAAAAGAATAGGGCAGTTTCTTCATCGCTGAAGCAGCTATTAAAGGCCGAGCACGCAGAACGAACGACCTGCGATTCAAAATACCGGTCAACTCATCATAAGTTGCTACCCGCTCCATTTCTGCAAAGGAATCCTCTCTATAAAGCAGCATAATTCCCGCGGTTCCTAGAAACATATACAAATAAATCCCGAGATAAAAAAACAAATAAAGAAATTGTGCAACTTGTGTATTGATTCCTAATACGGAATACAGCGGTTCCAAGGCTCTACCCACCAAAGATAAGATAACAAGACAATATAGCAGTCCCATTATTATTTGTAGCGAAGTCTCCATGACCTTCAGACATAGTATATAAGCAGGATAGGCTATAATCAGAACTCCAGCCAGACAAGCGACTGGAATAACGAGAGGATCCTTAGGCAACAACAAATACATAAGCACCACAACGAGAATGGATACTCCGAATAATATAGAATAATATCTCTCCACCTTGCTCCCGAATACTCTGAGAAGCATTAGTAGCGCCAAGCTTTCGAGCGTGCCCCCAGCCAAAGCAAGAAGTACTATGATCGGTAGACTAAGTGGTGTATCTATAAAATCCTTCAGTAATAAGAGGATCAAGGCTGCTAGTTGCAAATATTTTGCTGTGATAAACAATGAAGAAGTCTGTTCCTGCGCATAACGCAAACGATACACCACGATAAGCAGCACCGTGAACGATTGCCACAAAAAGAGACACACCAGCAGTGTCTGGAGATCCAGATGCATATAAGTGAAGTTCACCTCCCCTAGTATTCCTGACTCTCAGTATACATATCGGTATCTGATGACTCTATTTCTTCCCTCTTGTTTGGCCTGATATAATGCCTTGTCACTTAGCTTGTACAACTTATTTATCGAGATCTCCTGATCTGGCATGATCGTAATTACACCTATACTAACTGTGTACCCCTGTTGAACCTTATTAGTGGAAGTATTCATTATCGTCTCACGAAGCGCTTCAGCTTTCTGATCGCAGCTTTGCTCATCTACCCCACAGAGTATGACTGCGAATTCCTCGCCCCCCAGTCTGCCAAACAAATCGCCATTTCCGAGATTATCTTTAATCGTCGATGCGAACTCTTCCAGCACAATGTCACCGGTATCATGACCATAAGTATCGTTGACCTGTTTAAAATAATCCAAATCCAATAGCAAAAATGAGAAGTACTCCTGCGCTCGAACTGCCTTTTCAAGCTTTATCTCCGCTTCCTGAAGAAATGCCCCACGGTTTAGAATCCCAGTCAAATCATCATAACTAGCTATTCTTTTTAGTTTGACGAAGGAATGCTCATTTGAGAGTAGAATAAAACCGGCAGCCCCCACAATAAATAATAAATACATCCCCAGATAATACAAATACTGCGTAAGATTGGTGGAGAACACATTCATCTCGGGCTCCCAAATCAGTGCAACAAGTGCCCGCATCAGCATAATCGCTGCAAATACATAAAATAATACACCTAATATTTTTTGAAGAGGTGTAGCCTTTTTATTCACAGTTAGATGATAAGCCGGATAAACTACAAACAGTATAGACCAAAGTGAAGTACAGGCGATACGCAAGTTGGTTTGATTAAAAAATAATGCGATGATACTAAAACTGATTGCACTCAATATCGAAAGAATGATGTAATATCGCTTTATTCTTGGCCCCAGTACTCCCATCATCAGCAGTAACGCTGTAATTTCGAGACAGCACCCTCCAAGCATCAGAGCATTGCTAAGCGGAATGGACAACGCATGAGGGAGATAATCCCATAATAAAATCGAACACCAAAAGAGTAGCTGCACTTCCTTTGATCGGATGAACAAGGTGGAGGCTGTATCTTTAACAGCGGTACTTCGATAATTGGTTATAAGCAGCAATATAAATAAATTTCCGAAAATAAACAAATAAATCAGTGTTCTAATTTCAAGCAGGGAGCTCATACGTCACCACCTATGCGAAAATATCCCCACAAAGTGCGGCTTTGCTTCGATGCGTACTCGGGTACTTTGTGGGGATCCCAAATATACGTTGAAAAATCGATCCTCTTCTGACAGCACTATAGCACTTTATAACTATATCAGTAAATACGTTAACAATACCAAAAAAACACTTCCCTCTAAACTCCCTTCAGATAAACACAAGGATTATCTGAAGGGAATTTTGGGGAAGTGCTATTGAATAGAGAATATAAATATCCTCGAATTGGCCTCAATTTGCAAACTTAATGCTTCTTCTTCAAACCGTCTGCCAGTGCGTATCCGACCTTCCAGATATCGCCCGCGCCCATCGTAATCACCAGATCACCTGGAGCAATACGAGGTGTCAGATCAGCTAGCACATCTTCTTTGGTTGGCAGATGTCTCGCGCCCGCATTACTGTTCTTAACGATAAGCTCAACCAGCTTCGCAGAAGTAACACCTTCGATCTGTTTCTCTCCAGCCGGAGAGTAAATATCAGTGATGATGACTTCGTCAGCTTCGCTAAAGGCACGGCTGAAAGCATCTAACAGGAAGAAAGTACGTGTATAGCGCTGAGGCTGGAATACCGCAATAATCCGTTTTCCTGTTGCCTTGGCAGCACTGATCGTTGCCTGAATCTCTGTAGGATGATGCGCATAATCATCAATGACCAGAATGTCATTGACTTCTCCGAGCACTTGAAAACGGCGCTTCGCACCATGGAATTTCACAATCGCTTCAGCGATTTTCTCGAAAGAAATCCCTGATTTCAAACAAGCGATTACCGCTGCCATTGAATTATAAAGATTGTACTGTCCGGGAACGGAGAGTTCAATCCGTCCAAGCACTTCTCCATTATGATTCATCGTGTACGATACTTGACGATCGCCTAGAACGATATCAGTGGCAATATAATCCGCAGTGTTCGACTTGATGCCATAAGTAATCACCTTACCTGTTACTTCAGGTAAAAGAGAAATCACATTCTCGTCGTCAGCGCATACTATAGCAGTTCCATCTTCGCGCGTTTGGTTCATGAACTGCACGTATGCAGCCTTAAGACGGTTAAAGTCTCCGTCGTAATTTTCTAAGTGATCCGCTTCAACATTCGTAACGATCCCAAGCCAAGGGTGATAGTGCAGGAAAGAGCCATCACTCTCATCCGCTTCCGCTACTACAAACTCACCTTGTCCCGCCTTTGCATTCGTACCTACATTCATAATCTCTCCACCGATAATATACGTTGGATCAACGTCGCACTCTTCCATCACAAGTGCAATCATGGAGGAGGTGGTAGTTTTCCCGTGTGCTCCAGCAACGGCTACCCCTTTACGTTCATTCAATAAACGGGCTAACATTTGCGAACGATGCAGAATTGGAATCTTAAGACGCTCAGCTTCCACCCATTCCACATTATCACTAGACAAAGCCGTAGAGTATACGACTAGATCCGCACCTTTTACTTGTTCTGCTGTATGCCCGATATAAATCTTGGCACCTTTAGCAATCAATTTATCCGTTAATTCTTGGGCAGCCACATCGGAGCCCGTAACTGTATATCCCATTTCTAGCATTACCCGGGCAATCGCGCTCATTCCGTAGCCGCCGATCCCTATAAAATGCACACGTTCAGTAGTATCCAACAGTCGTCACCAGCCTTTTTCAGTATCGGGTTGCTGCAAAAGTGTACCGCGTACGTCAGAGATTAAATACAGCGTACCAGATACGACGGCAAGGTCATCCTCCGCTGTAATCGACTTCAGTAGCTGCAGCGCTTTTCCCCAATTATGTTCTACTATGATTGCCAAGTTTTCCTTGGCATATTTCTCCCGCAGACTTTCTGCGATAACTTGCAGATTCTCCGCGTCCATTTTGTTCTGGAAATCCGGTTCGGTCAGGATGAGCGTATCCACTATAGGCAGTATATGCTTAAAGTAGGATTCATGATGCTTATTTGACAGCATTCCCATAAGTAAATTTAATTTACCGTATTGATAGAGCTGAGGCAGACTTTTTGCAAGACTCTCCGCACCTTCCGGATTATGTGCTCCGTCCAGTACAATCCTTGGAGACTTGCTTACCTCTTCCAGCCTTCCAGCCCAGAATGCGTGGCGCAAACCTTCAAGCACATCTTCATCCTCAAGCATAAAGGCCATATACTGACGCAGAACCTCAAGTACCATCATGGCAGCTGCCGCATTGCTAATCTGGTGCTCGCCTTTCATTACGATCCCAAGTTCAAGCGAACGAAAGGGACCCTTAAAATGAAAAGTCTGCACATCCTCACGGATTTCATTAGCCTCATAGCTAAAATCTTCTCCGGCAAGATAAAGAGTAGAGCGGCAAGCCGCTGCTTTCTCTTTCAGAACCGCTACGACTTCCGGCTGAGTTACGCAGCTAACAACAGGTACGCCCGTCTTAATAATTCCGGCTTTCTCCATTGCAATCTTCTCTAGCGTATCTCCCAAAATATCCATGTGATCATGACCAACATTAGTAATCACAGAAACAATCGGAGTCACGATGTTCGTTACATCCAGCCTTCCCCCAAGCCCGGTCTCCCATACGACAACATCAGGACAAGAGACGCCCGCAAAAAATAGAATGGCCACTGCTGTAGTTACCTCGAACATCGTAGGTGAGCCAAACTCCGTTTCCGAAATTTCTTGGACTAGTGGACGTAATTGGTTAACCAGCTCGACAAGCGTTTCTTCAGAGATGTCCGTATTATTATATTGGAACCTGTTCGTGAACTTTGTAATATACGGAGATGTAAAGGTGCCTACTGAATAGCCGCTTTGTATAAGTGCACTAGTCAAAAAAGCACAAGTTGAACCTTTGCCGTTCGTACCCGCCACATGAATAAACTTCAGCCGACGGTGCGGATTTCCCAGCTTGTCCATCAACATCTCGATTCTATCTAAACCTGGCCGTATCCCAAAAGGGATTAGGCTCTTGATCCAATCAACCGCTTCGGTGTATGTCGCAAGAGGGGCGGTACTTCCGCCCCGATTTAGGTCATCCATGTCTCTTATCCTCTCAGCTCTGCGATGCGGGCAAGTACTTTCTCACGTTTAGCAGAATAATCTGCCTGCTTCGCCCGTTCCTCTTCGATAACTTTAGCAGGAGCTTTGGCCACGAAGCCTTGATTGCTCAGCTTTTTCTCTACGCGTTCTACTTCGCTGTTCAGCGTCTGTACTTCTTTTTCCAGACGAGCGATTTCTTGTTCAATATCAATGAGTCCCGACAATGGCAGAAGCAGTTCTGCTCCTGTTACTACAGCGGACATTACCTTATCCGGCGTTTCTGGATTCAGTCCAGCTTCGAAGGAAGATGTATTACAGAAGCGTCCAATGTAGTTGTCGTTACGGGTGATAATACTCAGCGTCTCTTCATTACCCGCTTTGATGATCAATTCAACCTTTTTGCTCATCGGTACATTCACTTCAGCCCGGATATTACGAACGGCCCGGATTACATCCATCAGCAGATTCATTTCCGCTACCGCTTGCGGGTTCTCCAGAGCAGCATCATACTCCGGCCATGCAGCCAGGGTAATCGTCTCCCCTTCATGCGGCAGGTGCTGCCAGATTTCTTCCGAAATAAACGGCATAAACGGATGAATCAGGCGCATCGTGCGGTCTAGTACATAGGCAAGTACAGACTGTGTCTTCGCTTTGGCCGCGGCGTCTGATCCGTAAAGTGACAGCTTCGCGAACTCAATATACCAGTCACATAGATCGTCCCAAATGAAGTTGTACAGCTGGCGACCGGTCTCACCGAACTCGTACGAGTCAATTAGACGCGTAATCTCACGAGAAGTTTCGTTCAGACGGTGCAAAATCCAGCGATCAGCAGTACTTAGCTCACCCGAAATGTCAATATTCTCAAAGCTTACGCCTTCCAAATTCATCAACGCGAAGCGTGATGCATTCCAGATCTTATTGGCGAAATTACGCGCCTGCTCAACCTTTTCCCAACGGAAGCGTAGATCCTGTCCAGCTGTACTTCCGGTAGAAATCATGTAACGCATTGCATCTGCGCCATACTTCTCGATTACTTCAAGGGGGTCTACGCCATTTCCGAGTGATTTGGACATTTTTTGACCTTCGGAATCTCGTACCAGACCATGCATCAATACATCTGAGAAAGGTTTTTCTCCGGTAAATTCAAGAGCTGAGAAGATCATCCGCGCTACCCAGAAATAAATAATATCGTAGCCTGTTACAAGCACATCGTTCGGATAGTAGCGTTTGAAATCTGCACTGTTCTCATCTGGCCATCCCAGTGTGGCAAAAGGCCACAGATTAGAGCTAAACCAGGTATCCAGTACATCTTCGTCCTGTTTCAAGTCGGTTAGGCCACTGATCCGGCGCGCTTCTTCCTCGTCATTTGCCACAACCAATTCACCAGTAGACTCGGAATACCATGCTGGAATACGATGTCCCCACCACAGCTGACGGGAAATACACCAATCACGTACGTTCTCGATCCAGTTCAGGTAAGTTCTCTCGAAACGGTCCGGTACAAAGTTAACCCCGTTCCCATCCTTCTGTGCATTGATGGCAGCTTCAGCGAGTGGCTGCATCTTCACAAACCATTGTGTGGACAAGTACGGCTCAACAACCGCTCCAGAGCGTTCACTGTGTCCTACTTGATGCACATGATCTTCGATATTGATCAGCACACCTTGCTCCTTCAGGTCAGCAGTGATAGCCTTACGACATACGCTCCGGTCTTGACCTTGGTAAGGTCCTGCTTCTTCATTCATCGTACCGCTCTCATCCATTACGTTAATCTGCGGTAAATTGTGACGTTGACCCATCTCGAAGTCATTCGGATCATGAGCTGGTGTAATCTTAACCGCACCACTACCAAACTCTTTGTCTACATAATCATCAGCGATAATCGGAATCTCACGGCCAATAATCGGCAGGATCAACGTTTTGCCGATCAGATCTTTATAACGATCGTCTTCCGGATGAACAGCAACCGCTGTATCACCCAGCATGGTCTCCGGACGTGTGGTAGCTACTGTAATAAATCCGCTACCGTCTTTGAGCGGGTAACGCAGATGATACAAGTGACCATTAACTTCTTTATATTCAACCTCGATATCCGACAATGCTGTACGAGCCGCCGGGTCCCAGTTGATAATGCGTTTGCCGCGGTAGATTAAGCCTTTATTATAGAGCTTAACGAATACCTCGCGTACAGCTTTCGACAACCCTTCATCCAGGGTAAACCGTTCGCGGGAATAGTCAAGGGAAAGCCCCATCTTAGCCCACTGCTCATGAATGGTGTTCGCATATTTATCTTTCCACTCCCACACCTGCTCCAGGAACTTCTCGCGGCCGAGATCATGTCTAGAAATTCCCTGCTCACGCAGCTTTTGCTCTACCTTTGTCTGCGTTGCGATACCGGCATGGTCCGTACCTGGTAGCCACAACGTGTCGAAGCCTTGCATCCGTTTTGTACGAATCAGGATATCCTGAAGCGTAAAATCAAGCGCATGACCAATGTGCAGCATTCCCGTTACGTTTGGCGGCGGGATTACAATGCTGTATGCTTTTGCATCTGGACGCCCGCCTGCACGGAAATATCCACCCTCTGTCCAATAGGAATACCACTTGGTTTCTGCCGATTTCGGATCATACGTGGTTGGCATTTCATTCTTAGAATCATTTGCAGCGGCAGCATCTGCCGCTGTATCTTGCAAGTTCGGCAACTCTGCCGCTGTTAGATTGTTTTGGTCAGCCATTCTCTGATACCTCCACTTGGTTACTTGTAGTTGGTTTCTAAAAAACAAAAAGACCCCTCGTCTCAAAGGACGAAAGGCCATTCTTTCGCGGTACCACCTTTGTTTCGCGCCAATGAAAAATAAACCTGCACTTCTTTCACCTTGCGGTTCAGAAGCTTAGCGCGACACTCGTACAGATAACGGCTGCTACCGGCCACATCCTAACTTATCTTTCATATCCATGAAGACAAGCTCAGAAGGGCGACTCCGGGGCGACTTCGGTGGCTGTATCCTACGGAATGTCACAGCACTTGCATTCCGCTCTCTGAAGGGCTGACCGCCTACTCTTCCCGTTCCCAGTCTTTACTTAGATATTGCTTACTCCATAATACATTTTGAGTCATCCCTAGTCAACCTGAATAGGCTTCTACAGCGGGACTTTAAGCGGAATTTCGACTTATAGCGTGCATATGTCGAATTTTCATTCGATTCATCACTCTGCGTTGGTTAGATACCCCACATTCTAACGTTCTCCGGTCACACAAGAATAAACGCCTTCGACGTCCTTTTACGGACGGTAAGCGTTTATTCGAGAAATATAAGGATAATGTATAACGTGAAACTTATATATTCTTATATTTAGACAAAAATCCCGATCTACTATCAGATCGGGATTCACCTATTCATATGAGTACGCATTGTAATTCAATTACGGAATGTACAATACTTGCCCTTCTTCTACACTCTGCCCAGACAATCGATTATACATTCCCAGCTCCCGCGCACTTAGCTGATACTTCTCTGCGATTGTATCCAGCGTTTCTTCACGCTGCACGATGCAAAGGCGAACCTTACGGAATAGGTTAGCGCCATCTGCTCCAGCAATGAATCTGCTCTTCCACTCCGTATTATTTCCGGCCTCTGGAATGATCGCTGCAGCCGATGCATTTCCTTCAGATAGGAGAGCCTCTTGTTCTTTACGAGAACGACTAGAACTGAGTAATGAAGAGAAGGTGAGATGCTCTTTGACTGGAGCCTCTGCTTCTTTCTTGCTTCCTAGCGCAATCTTAAGATCTTGCTTCTCCTCTGACTGTGGCACAGTCTCTTGAGAAACAAAAACTTCATTCGTATTCTCGTGGATCGGCTGAGCATTCTCTTCTTGTGCATGAAGCTCATTACTGGCCTCGTTTTCCGAAGCGAATACAGCAATATCTTGATCCGCATCAGCATTAGCTGCCGGAACAGCGGTTTCTCTTGAAGCAAAAGTATACTCAGCTTCTTGCTCCTGATCCGCTTGACTCGCCTGGCTAACTTGATTCAGCTGAGTGGCCTCAGCTTCATTCTGTGACTCAGCTTTAAACCAGTAATCCGCTATTCCTGCTTTGGAATCCTCTGTTTGCGAATCCAGACTATGCGTCCGAGCTTTCGCGCCCTTGTCCTTCTCATGAGCGGATGAGAAATTCACTATAGGGGACGAATGACCAGCTCCACTCGAGACCAGTGGAGCCTCTGATGCGTCTGCATTAGCTTCAGCATGCTCATGTTCTTCTACGGCAACCTCCGATGCATCCTCGCCAAAGGTCCACTGAGAATTTTCATAAAGTGCATCAGTTTCGTGCTCTTGGTTCTCTGCAGATGCTTCGATTACCCTGTCATCACTGAGAGGGGAATAGGCAACTGTGTACTCTTCCTGCTGCCAGGCCGGTTGTGGTTGAGGCTCCGCACCACCGATTCCCCGCAGTGATAATACGCCTGTTATATTCACTGTGCGCATCGTGAGCAGATCAATATCAAAATTCTCGATCTCCACCCCGATATCTTCAATCGAGCTGACGCGTGTAAGCGGAACAGTGATTTCTACGGGAATGGCATGCTCCAGACGTTGTGTTCGGTCATCTTCACTCCGGTAGAGTCCGGTAAGCAACAGCTGACCATATAACTCGGCACGATCCTCCCGCTGAATCACCTGGATTTCCGGAAGTAGTTCAACCTCCTCCAGCTCAGCTATTCCCGGAAGCTCTTCCGATAGGTGAATGCGTTCATAAATATCAAACCGCAAGCCGTGGGACTGATCAAACACGGGATATGTCCTCCTTCTTGGCATAATCTAACCCTGAGACAGGCCCAGAGCATAAGCCCAAAATGTTACTCCCCACATGTATATGCTTCAAACAGAAAGGCATGACAACTTTGGTAGCACTAACCGGACAGGATGCTATTAATTTCATAAATTCAGGGACTATTCGAACCTATCTGCCGGCCAATAGATGTACTACTCCGCATGAACAAAGTATTATATGCTGCTTTTGCTATTAGGACATAGATAGATGCTTCTTTCTGAAAAAACAGAAAATTATATACCCTACGAAAAAATAGATAAAAAAAGAACCGTTATACCAGCATTTGCTGATACCACGATTCTCAGGTTTATAACGTAGCCGTCAAGGCGATTCAGACAGCAGCTCCCGCAGCTGAAGCATATCCTCCGGCCATGGATCGCTTACTTCCAGTTGTTCACCGCTCCAAGGGTGGCGGAAAGACAGCGTCTCGCCATGGAGCGCATGTCGGCCACTAGCGCTGGAAGCCCAGACCGGGCCGCCATATAGCGCATCCCCATACAAGGGATGACCCATATGGCTGAGATGGACGCGAATCTGATGCGTCCGTCCGGTCTCCAGCTGCACATGCACCAGGCTCCCGCCATGCAGTGCTTCGCGTCCGATGATTCGAGTCACGGCGGACTGTCCGCCGGGTGAGACTCTTCTCCGCGCCGCATGATGACGATCGCGCCCTATCGGCGCGTCGATCACTTTAAGCGTAGGCGGCACTGTGCCTCGGGCGATCGCGGCGTAGAGCCGCGAGATGCTTTTTTCACGCATATTCTCGTCTAGGACAAGCTGTGCGAACTCATTCTTCGCGTACATCACCGGACCTGTTGTATCCTTGTCCAGTCGGTGAATATGCCTTACAGCTGCACTAACACCGGTAGCGACATAATGCGCAGCTACAAGGTGATCCAGCGTTACACCTAAGCCACTGCCATCCGGATGAACCGCCATGCCTGCCGGCTTGTGGGCCACCAAGCAAAAATCATCCTCATACAGCACCTCAAGCTCTTCCCATACTGGTTCAATGCCGGCTTTACGATCCGGAAAAAGCGCCAGTCGAAGTCGATCTCCCTTCCACTGAATGCCCCCCTCGCGGCGCAGACGCAGATGAAGCTTCTCAGGCATACCTACAGTTTCCAGCAGCCACTTGTCAATCGCAGCTTCAGAATCCTCGGCTCCTGTAATGATTTTGCCGGGTGTTACTTCCAGCCACTCCCCACGTCTAGTCCAAGCTCCACCACCGGTTCGTTCTCCGGCTCCAATACTCAAAGGGCCTTCAGGGCATTATAGTGGCCCTCAATGGTATCATCAATATCCTGCTCACTATGCGTAGCCGACACGAACATGCCTTCAAACTGTGAAGGTGGCACGCTAATGCCTTGGCTCAGCATATGACCAAAATAACGACGGAATAGATCCGTGTTGCTAGTCTTGGCCGTTTCAAAGTTAGTTACTGGTCCTTCCGTGAAGAACGGACAGACCATCGAGCCCACGCGGTTAATTGTCAGCGGAACACCGGTCTCGATTGCATTCTTTTTCAAGCCTGCCTCCAGACGCGCCCCTAATTGTTCCAGACGATCATAAACTTCCGGTGTCAGTAGCTTCAACGTAGTGAGTCCTGCCGCCATCGCTAATGGATTACCGCTAAGTGTGCCAGCCTGATAGATCGGTCCCGTAGGAGCGATTTGCTCCATGATCTCTCTTTTGCCGCCATAAGCACCGACTGGAAGTCCTCCACCGATGACTTTGCCGAAGCAGGTAATATCCGGAGTAATGTTGAACAAGCCTTGAGCACAGCCACGATTGACACGGAAGCCTGTCATTACCTCATCAAAAATAAGCAAAGATCCATGGTCTGAAGTTAACTTGCGAAGTCCTTCCAGAAATCCCGGAAGTGGTGGCACAACACCCATGTTGCCGGCAATCGGCTCTACGATCACTGCGGCAATCTCACTGCCAAAACGTTCGAAAGCAATCTGAGTGGACTCCAAATCATTGTATGGAACTGTAATCGTATTTACTGCCACACCTTCGGGAACACCTGGGCTGTCCGGCAAACCTAAAGTGGCTACACCGGAACCCGCTTTAATAAGCAGACTATCTGCGTGACCATGGTAGGAGCCTTCGAATTTCAAAATTTTGCTGCGTCCCGTATAACCACGTGCCAAACGAATCGCACTCATCGTCGCTTCCGTTCCGGAGTTAACCATACGTACGATATCTACAGAGGCTACACGTTCGACAACCGTTTTTGCCATTTCAGTTTCAAGTAAAGTAGGTGCACCAAAGCTTGTCCCTTTTACCGCCGTCTCCTGCAATGCCTTTACAACCTCAGGATGCGCATGACCCATAATCAGCGGTCCCCATGAGCATACATAGTCGATAAAGCTGTTGCCGTCGATATCATAAATACGCGAGCCGATCCCATGATCCACATAAATTGGAGTCAATCCTACGGATTTGAACGCCCGTACAGGGCTATTCACCCCACCGGGAATATATTGTTTTGCTTCATCAAAAGCCTTGCGGGACGCTTCCTCTTTACGCGCCATTGGCTCATTACTCATCTATCTTCACTCCTATTCTGTTCTTGGTCACACAGGTATAGATTAACCACGCAGCCAGCGCGCAGCATCTTTTGCAAAATAAGTAATAATAATATCCGCTCCGGCCCGTTTCATGCCAGTCAGCATTTCCAGCACAACGGCTTGCTCGTCAATCCAGCCTTGCAGCGCTGCTGCTTTTACCATGGAATATTCGCCACTCACATTGTAAGCCACAAGAGGCAAATCGAACTGGTCGCGGATCGTACGAATCACGTCCAAGTAAGCCAGAGCCGGCTTCACCATTAACATATCTGCGCCTTCCAGCACATCGGATTCTGCTTCACGAAGCGCTTCGCGCAGATTGGCAGGGTCCATTTGATAGGTTTTGCGATTTCCAAACTGTGGTGCTGAATCCGCAGCTTCGCGGAAAGGGCCATAAAATGCCGAAGCATATTTGACCGAATACGACATAATCGGCACATGTTCAAAGCCATTCTCATCTAGTCCCGCACGAATTGCGTGTACGAATCCATCCATCATATTCGAAGGGGCAATAATATCTGCTCCAGCTTTAGCTTGAGATACCGCCGTACGGGTCAACAGCTCTAGCGATGCATCGTTGATGACATCACCGTGTACCACACCATTTACCGTATGCGTATGCACCATCCCGCAATGTCCGTGATCCGTAAATTCACAAAGGCAGGTATCTGCAACGACCAACAGTTCAGGGTACCACTGCTTGATCAAGCGAGTAGCCTCTTGCACAATTCCATCCTCTGCGAAACCGGAAGAACCGATAGCATCCTTCGTTTCAGGAATCCCGAATAACAGTACAGCCGGAATGCCTAGTGCGGCAATCTCGTCCACTTCAGCTTTTAAAGTATCCAGCGAAAAATGGTACACGCCCGGCATCGAGCTAATCTCATTCTTCACACCTGTTCCATAAGTCACAAATATAGGCTGTACAAAATCCAGTACATTCAGTACTGTCTCCCGCACCATACCGCGAATTCCAGCAGAACCGCGTAGACGACGGTGACGTGTAATTGGAAAGCTCATTTGTTCATCCTCCTGAAAATAAAATATATAGACGCAACGGACATTTATAGTTTGCCCGTCTAACTGCCAGTTAGTTAACAATCTGATTTCATTGCAGAATGTGCAATAGAAAAGACTTAGAATTGAAATTGATTCTAAATTTAAGAGACTCTATTGTACAAACTACAACCAGTCTAAGATTACTTATATTAATATGGCTATTGCTCACCTATCTCTATGAAACTACTTGAGCCTAGTCTCCGCATTCCAGCGACAGAGTTCCTGCACCAGACTATTAATAGTTGCTTCTTCAGGTAGCAGTCCTGGGGTAAGCCCCGCTTCCACGGCAGTCTGCTCGGTTAATGGTCCGATGCAGGCTATTTTCACGTTAGCTAGCAGTGGGAGTGGATCTTCGAGCCCCATTCTTTTCAGAATGTGGATGAAATTGCGTACCGTCGAAGAACTGGTGAAAGTCACCGCGTGTACGCGCCCCTCCTCCAGCAACTTCAACAGCTCGTCATCATCCTCACCCGTCACAACCGTCTCATAGGTATCGACGTCTGTCACTTGGAGGCCAAGCTCTCTCAGCTTGTCCGGCAGCCAGTCGCGCCCCAGATCGCCGCGCGGCAGTAGCACGTTCTGCCCCGGCAGCAGCCGGGGACCGAACGTCTCAATCAGACCTTCCGCCTGAAACTTCGCCGGAAGTTCCTCAGCAATCACCCCGCGCTGCGCCAGCGCGGCTGCTGTACCCGGCCCCACCGCTGCAATCCTTGCGCGGTGAAGCCTCCGAATGTCCGCCCCCTGCTCCGCCAAGTGGCGCCAAAAAAACTCCACGCCGTTCGGGCTAGTGAAGAATACCCAGTCGTACGATTCCAGCGCGCCAAACGCCGCTGCAATCTTCTCCTTCTTCTCTGCGCCTTCCGGCATGATCGTCTCGATCACCGGGAACTCGTAGGGTTCCCCGCCGAGTTCCTCAATCATATCCACCAGCTCGCTCGCTTGGCTGCGAGCCCGTGTCACCACGATGCGTTTGCCGAATAACGGCATCGCCTCGGCCCACTTGAGCTGCTCACGCTGCAGCACCACGTCGCCAACGACGATGACGGCCGGCGGCTGAAAATCCGCCGCCTTCACCTTCGCTTCAATATCGGCGAGGGTTCCCGTCAACGTCTCCTGATCTGCGCGGGTACCCCAGCGCACCAGCGCCACTGGTGTTTCTGGCGGACGCCCATGCTTGATCAGCTGGGCGCTGATATATCCTATTTTAGCTACGCCCATCAGGAACACTAACGTCCCTGTGGCATTCGTTACTTTATCCCAATGAATGGAATGATCCAGTTTATCTGGACTCTCATGTCCGGTGATAATCGACAGGGAAGAAGCATGATCGCGGTGCGTGACAGGTATACCCGCATAAGCAGGTACGCTGATCGCCGACGTGATACCCGGTACGATTTCGTAATAGATCCCATTTTTGCGCAGCAGCTCCGCTTCTTCACCTACGCGGCCAAAAATCGTAGGGTCCCCACCCTTCAGCCGCACCACTGTTTTCCCCTGTAAAGCCAGATCAACTAACAATTGATTAATCTCTTCCTGCTTCATCGTGTGGCGATCCGGCAACTTGCCAACATAAATCTTCTCGCCGCCGGGCTTCATGCATTTCAGCAATCTAGGACTTGCCAGCCGATCGTACACCAGCACGTCGCTTTTTTGAATACACTCGAGGCCTTTTACAGTAATCAGCTTTGCGTCCCCGGGACCTGCACCTACCAAATAAACCTTCCCCGTCAATCCCCTCATCCCCTAACGTCTGACAGTATCTTCTCCGCTCCTCTTGCGATCAGCTTCTTAGCGACTTCTTCGCCGAGCTGTACCGGATCCACTCCAGTGCAAGTTTCTTTCAAAATCGTTGAACCGTCAGGTGTCCCCACCATCCCGGTTAAGGAGATTATTTTGTGCTCCGCAGTAGTGGCTTCCACAGCTGCGTCAAGCACCGCATAAGCGCCAATTGGCACTTGGCAGCCGCCGTTCAGCGCGCCAAGGAACGTGCGCTCCGCCGCCACCGTCAACGCTGTATCGGCGTCGTTGTATAACGCCAGCAGCTTCCGCAGGTCGGCGTCATCTGCGCGGCACTCGATGCCGAGTGCGCCCTGCCCTACAGCGGGCAGGCAAACTTCCGGGGGCAGGTAGGCGCTCACGCGATCCTGCCAGCCCATGCGCGACAGCCCCGCTGCTGCAAGCAGGATCGCGTCGTATTCGCCGCTCTCCAGCTTGCCCAGCCGCGAGTCAATGTTGCCGCGCACGGGCTCAATGACCAGATCAGGCCGCAGCGCAGCTAGCTGGCTGGAACGGCGTAGGCTGCTTGTGCCTACGCGTGCGCCCTGAGGCAGCTCGTCCAGCGAGACGCCTCCGTTAGAGATCAGTGCATCGCGCGGATCGACGCGCTTCGGCACAGCACCGTTGATCAGCCCCTCCGGCAGCTCGGAGGGCATGTCCTTCATGCTGTGCACCGCCATGTCGATTTCCTTTTCCAGCATGGCCTGCTCGATTTCCTTCACGAACAACCCTTTGCCGCCTACCTTGGACAAGGTGACATCAAGGATGCGGTCCCCTTTGGTAACAATCTTTTTCACTTCAAAAGTGAATCCAAAACCATGCTCCTCGCTCAGTCGCTCCAGATCCGCAATCACATGCCCCGTTTGCGTCAACGCAAGCGCACTCTGTCTACTCCCCACAATAATCTTACGCATTGTCCATTCCTCCTGATTACGTCTGCCTCTTACTCTTCACCGTAGACCGTATATAGTAATCCAAACTAACCAAAAGCTACTCCGCACTATTTAAAGGGCAGTTATGCCCTTTATTTAGCTCCTTCGTCGGTTATAGCTCAATTTAGGGGTATTTCTGCACTTCTTTTGTCTAATATGAGCGTTTTAGAGCAATTCAAGGGTATTTATACCCTTCATTTATCTCTATCGGCGACTATTACTCAATTAAGGGGTACTTTTGCCGCTCTTTCGACTATTTCAGCCACTTCAACCGTACTCATATCATTAATCTAACCTAATTTTGTAATCTTCACAGTGTCCACGCGCACTTTTACTCCGCCCGATGATCAGCAATCCAAACATCCATATCCTCCGGGCTCCACGCAATAAAGCTACCGTTTCTTATTTCATTTAACACATCGAGCGCCCCAAGCTTCCGCAAAAGCTTTCCACGAACTTCAGCAGAAGATTCTTGTTCCTTAATCCGGGTTCGCATGGTATGTACAAAATCCAAATATGGCTCATACGCCGCATCCAGCGCCTCTTCAAGCACACTTTTAATCTTCGCAGCCGCAAGCGGACCAGAACCCGAAGTAGATACAGCTACCGTCAAACGCCCCTTACGTACAACTCCGGGCGTGATAAAATCCCCCGCTTCCGCATGGCTAGCCACATTCACATGAATGCCAAGTCGCCTAGACTCCTGCGCAACCTCTTCATTAACCGTTCTATCGTTAGTGGCTGCATATACGAGAAAGGCCCCACGGAGATCTCCGGGAGCATAAGGGCGGTCATGCCAGGTCATGAGACCCTTTTTCACTAGAGAGGCAAGCGTATCTGTCAAACAGGGACTAATCATCTTAACCACCGCTCCAGCTTCCAGCAGCCCACTCACCTTCCGTTCAGCCACGGCACCACCGCCAATAACCACAACCTGTTGCTTTTCACAATCCAGCATTATGGGCAAATACCGAGTCATGCTCTTCACTCCCCGCTCCAACCGTGAAAACCAGATAAAGAATTCAACAAAAAATTCAAGATAGTAAAAGCATATCCTAAAATCGCCCAGCGAGCCATACTTACTCCACTTTTCCGCCCGGATTTCTTAAAGATAATATAAAATATGTAAATTCCAAGGCCAATCAGTGTCGTTAGTACTTTTAAATCCTTCAATAATAGTGTCCGTCCCTCAGAAACAATAGATAAGCTAGCCACCACCAGAGAGATTGCCAGCAAAGGAGTCCCCACCAGAATAGCGGTGTAAGAATATTTATCTGTAGTCTCTAAGTTCGGTAAACGACGAATTCGGTCACTCCATTGCTTGCTTTTGAGTCTGGTGTGCAGGAATAAGTACAATATTGCAAATACCGTCCCTAGTGTCAGTGCTGCAAAACTCAAATTGGCCAAAATCACATGCATTGTCAACCAGCCATACACCGAACTCCAAGTCTCAAGCGTATGTCCCCCCGCCGTCAGCCACACCCGATTTAGGAGAAAAACACAGAATCCAGCCACACTAAGCAGCAGAATCGTAAACTCACCTCCACGTGTAAAAGCCACCGCAAGCGAAGTCAGCACAACACTAAATGCAAACCAGAACAAGAAATCATAAGGTGTGAAAATGGGCAGTCCCTTCTCCTGAGAGAAACGAATCCCCAGTCCTGCAGCTTGCAAAAGACCCACAACAACAAGAAGCCCCGTGCCTAACCGCTTCCCACTCGGGTTGCGATAAAGGCAATCCGAGAAAACAAACAGCAGGCTCAGGGCATATAGCAGCAGAGCGGCATCATATATTCCGTTCAGCAGTTGCATATCACTCACCTACCCAACAGGCCTGCCGGAGCAAGCACCGTCTTAGGCACAGAAAAATCGCCGCTACCGGCAGTACGTTCTGTGGAACTAGACTGCTTAACCGGGGCGGAATCTCCGCCATCTGAATTAGATTCGAGCTGTTCCTGTAGCGCAAAGATTTTGGAGAAATAATCAAGAGCTTCATTCCCCTGCTTGCCACCGGACATCTCTTTAATTACATTGATTGGATCATGCATCATTTGGTTCACAATGCTTTTGGTCAAGCGACGGATCACCTTGCGCTGATGCTCGTCCAGCTCAGGCAGCTTATTGAACAGACTCTCCATCGTTTCCTCATGAATCGCATTCGACTTATCCTGAAGCGCCCGGATTACCGGTCTCACGCCAAGCGTCTTAAGCCACAGCTGGAACTCATCCATTTCCTCACCGATCATCACTTCAATCTTCGCAGCTTCACTCCGGCGCATTTCCAGGTTACTCTCCACAATGCCCTCCAGATCGTCAATATCATACAAAAAAACATCTGGCACATTAGCCGCCGCAGGATCAATATCACGGGGTACAGCTATATCAATCATAAAAAGTGGCCGCGAAGGGCGACGCTTCATAGCATTCGCTACCTGATCTGCCGAAAGTACATACCCATCAGCTCCCGTCGAGCTGATCACAATATCCACTTCATTAAGAGTTTTTAGCGCATCTTCAATCGTACTCGGCTTACCCGAGAACTTCTCTGCCAGTTCAATCGCACGCGACAGCGTACGGTTAGCGACAATCACCTCAGCCGCACCACTACTATATAGATGCTTTACAGTGAGCTCGCTCATTTTGCCGGCGCCGAGAATCAACACTCTTTTACCAGTGAACATGCCAAAAATCCGCTTGCCCAGCTCCACTGCCGCATAACTGACAGATACTGCGCTTTCGCCGATTGACGTTTCACTATGTGCTCTCTTGCCGAGTGTCACCGCTTGTTTAAATAACCGATTGAACCAAGTTCCAGTTACACCCTCAGCCTGAGCCGTGAGAAAAGAACTTCGCACCTGTCCCAGGATCTGCGTCTCGCCAATCACCATGGAATCCAGGCCGCAGGTCACGCGGAACAAATGCGCAATCGCCTGCTCGTCTTCATATATATACATATGCTGTGCAAATTGCTCGTTTTTCACTCCAAACCACTGCTCCATAAAGCCGCGGAGGAAATACCCTCCCATATGAAGGCGGTCCATGACCACATAAATTTCCGTACGGTTGCAGGTGGCTACTACGACCCCTTCCAGCACACCCTTCGTCTTCATCAATTGATGAAGCGCTGCCGGAAGATCACTCTCCGCAAAAGCAAACTGTTCCCTAACCTCCACGGGAGCCGTACGATAATTCAGGCCAACGACGACGATGTGCATCGATAGTTCACCATCCTAGTCTCTATTCATTACTGTGTACAGTTATATTAAAGAATATTTTTACATAATATTCACTTTCACAACATCTCAAAACACTGTGTTAAGTATATCACACGAAAATACGACTTTTTACAGATTTTTTGAACGCTTTATGAAATCCAGATAATAATTATTATAAATAAAAAACCGCAGGTTCGCTACGGTTAGGATGGGTTATTTTGTGATTAATTATTAGTTGGTGGAAGTGGGAAGGGAATAATATGAGATATTAATTCTAAAAATCGTCTTATATCCTCCAATAATACAGCCCTGAATCAATGAGTCAAAATTTCCCGGGTTTGGTAACTTTTATTGAAGCTACTTCTCCACTTTTTACAAAATGTGAAGATAAATGGTGAGCCAAAAGAAAAAGCTTTACCAATGGGGAAAAGTTTGAATCCTCGTTGCTCATTTAGCCTTTGGTGAGATTAGCGAAACCAGTTCTTAATCTGATCAAGAGTACTTTTTGCCTCCGGACCATTGTAACCAAAGGTGTTGCCGATCATTTTTACATACTCGTTGAACGTTGTTTCTCTACTCTTTCGGTCACTCCACCAGCGTTTAGCGTTATATCCTGATGCAGAACCCACATACGTCAGCTCAATCTCCGATTTTTTGTACACACGACCAAAAAGAAATTTCACCCTACGCATGTGAAAGTCAGAGGAAACAACAATCGCAGATTTAAAACCGTATTCCTTCATTATAGGAAGAGTGTACTCGGCATTCTGATAAGTGCTATCCGCCGCGTTCTCGGTATAAATGACGTCCTGGGGTATGCCTAAAGCTAGGGCGGTTTGGACCATGTCACCCGATTTACTCGTTGCCTCTTTAGCATTGGAAAGAATTACATAAGGAGCATACCCTGCTTTATATAACTCAGCAGCCTTTTCCACACGACCTTGGCCTCCGCTAAGTACGATGATTACATCTGATTGTTTGGGAGGGTCAGATAGAGCTAAGAAGCGGCCTGCACTGAAGAAACCAGTAATTAACAATAGTAAGCATACGAAAAGGACCAATCTTTTATTCATTAAATTACCTTTTCTTTTCTTAACCGTTAATTCGTGCATAAATCACTTATGCGATTCGTTACTAAGGATTTGTTGCCACCATTCAGCATTATCAATATACCATTGGATCGTCTGTGCAATTCCTGTCTCAAAAGTATAAGTTGGCTTCCAACCTAAATTCTCAAGTTTCGTTGGATCAATGGCGTAGCGTTTATCATGTCCTAATCTATCTGTTACGAATTCAATCAAATCTTCAGATTTCCCTAAGGTACTGATAATCGTCTTAACTACTTCAAGATTAGTTCTCTCATTATGACCACCCACATTATAAACTTCACCACTTACTCCTTGGTGCACGACAAGGTCAATGGCCGCGCAGTGATCCCAGACATGGAGCCAGTCACGAATATTTTTTCCATCCCCGTATACAGGAACCTTCTCTTCATTTAATACTCTTGAGATGGTCAGTGGAATCAGCTTTTCAGGAAAATGATAGGGGCCGTAATTGTTCGAGCAGCGTGTTATGTTCATTGGTAAACCAAAGGTCTCATAATACGCACGGACTAGCAAATCAGATGCCGTTTTACTAGCACTATAAGGACTGTTAGGCTGCAAAGGTGTTTCTTCGGTAAAAAATACAGTAGGATCAAAATCGAGTTCGCCATATACTTCATCCGTAGAGACATGGAGGAATTTAGTAATGCCGAATTTCTTAGCTGCATCCAGTAGTACCTGTGTCCCCATAACATTCGTACGAACGAATATCGCAGGATCAGTAATTGAGCGATCTACATGGCTCTCTGCAGCGAAATGAACAACATAATCGAATCTTTCCAACTCAAAAAGAGACAATATTGCCTCTCGGTCAGCAATATCAGCTTGAACAAACCGATAATTGGATTTGGACTCAATATCCTTATGTTTCGTTAGATCACCCGCATAAGTTAGCAAATCCAAATTCACAATCTCATAATGCGGATATTTATCTACCATATACTGTACGAAGTTGCCTCCAATAAATCCGGCACCACCCGTAACCAGCATCTTTTGCTTACTCAATGAACGCACTCCCGATCCATTAGCTCTATTAGTTATTATAGAAAAAATTCAAATTAGCATCTTTTAATAAAGGCGCTTTCTCATCCTTGGCAGACAGTACTGGTGTAACATGAATAGGCCATTCAATGCCAATAGAAGGATCATTCCACAGAATACCCCCATCACATTCCGGGGCATAAAGCTCATCGCACTTATACTGAACCTCTACGTCTTCTGTTAGTGTCATGAAGCCATGGGCGAACCCTTTTGGGATCAGCAGTTGCTTCTTGTTTTCTGCACTCAGTTCAATGCCGAGCCATTTACTATAGGTAGGACTACCTTTTCTGATATCTACGGCTACATCAAAAATAGCACCACGTGTACATCGAACAAGCTTCGTCTGTGCCTTGGGATGCAATTGATAATGCAAACCACGTAATGTTCCTTTAGTCGCAGAGTAGGATTGGTTATCTTGTACAAACTCCATGTCAATTCCATGCTCTTTAAACTTAGCTCCGCTATACGTCTCCATAAACCAACCGCGGTGGTCCCCAAAAACAGCTGGTTCAACGACTAATACGCCTTGCAATAAGGTTTCTGTAATTTTCATCGCTGCCACACTTTCACTTATTAGTATTGTATTTTACCTGTAGCTACCTTCATTAAATACTGACCATACCCCGTCTTACTCAACTTCTCCCCGCAATTCCACAAATGTTCTTTAGTAATCCATCCATTAATATATGCAATTTCCTCAGGAGCGGCGATCTTGATTCCTTGATGATCTTCAATAGTCCGTACAAAGTTAGTTGCGTCGACAAGACTTTGATGAGTTCCTGTATCTAACCAGGTGAATCCCCGACCTAGAAGTTCCACATCAAGCTCACCAAGATTTAAGTAAGCTTCATTAATGGAGGTAATCTCCAATTCCCCACGTGAAGAGACCTCAACATTCTTAGCAATCTCAATAACTCTGTTATCATAAAAATATAGACCAGTAATTGCATAGTTAGATTTTGGCTGAGTTGGTTTTTCTTCCACGCTCAACACTTTGCCCTCTTCATTAAATTCTACAACACCGAATCGCTCTGGATCTTGCACATGATATCCGAACACCGTTGCTCCTTGTTGTTTAGAAGAAGCACTTTGCAACATCTTCCGCATTCCATTTCCATAGTAGATATTATCTCCAAGGATCATGGCAACTGAATCATCACCTATAAAAGATTCACCCAAAATAAAAGCCTGCGCTAAACCATCAGGACTTGGTTGAACTTTGTATTGTAATGAGATACCAAACTGAGAACCGTCACCTAATAAGCTTTCAAATCTAGGCGTGTCCTCTGGAGTTGAAATAATAAGAATTTCTTTAATGCCCGCTAGCATTAATGTAGATAGTGGATAGTAGATCATTGGTTTGTCGTAAATAGGTAAAAGCTGCTTACTTGTGACCATTGTTAATGGGTATAGGCGCGTACCGCTGCCGCCTGCTAGGATAATGCCTTTCATAATAAGCCTCCACCTTTTATTCAATTTAGGAACGAAAGAATCATAAAATGTATTAATAGACTAATCTATTATTAAATTTAAATCATCTAATTTACAAGTAGTATATTTATTTAAAATTCATTGGTAATCGTTCAGAAACCCGAAAAATCACACAAATTTTTTCACTGTTGTAGTAATTATCTGCTTAAATAATTTAATAATCTTTCTATTAACAATAATTACTAACAGAAATAATATTAACTCAATAAAAAATTCTTTAAATATAGTAAAATCAATAAACAATATAAATATTTGTATACTAATAAGCAATAAATTAAGCGTAATAATTCTGACATTAAGTTTCATATTGATATATTTTTTTGTATCATAATATCTTAAAACCCAAACAACAAAAAAACTAATCATTGTTGAAATTCCGGCTCCGTTAGTACCCACTAAAGGTATGAAAATTATATTTGCAATTACATTCACTACTCCGCCAATCACTGAAGTTCTAAAGACTCCACCTGTTTGTTTAGCAGCTATATAATTCGTTCCTAAAAATCCCGAGAAACTAGAAAATATGATGCCAATTAATAAAAAAGGGACGAATTGCCAAGATTGATAGAACTCATTTGATACTAAAGTTGAAGTAATGAATTTTAAAACCAATAGAATTCCAGATGTTCCTAAAAATAATATCATTGAGAAATAACTAAATGTTTTAGAATAAAAATTCGATTTACCTTCATCGTTATATTCTTCGATAGCAGATAATTGCCAAGCTTGAAAAAAAACCGTATTCAATATAGAAAGTAGACTTGGTATTTTATTTGCAACTGCAAATAATCCATTTGCACTCGCTCCTACAAAAAAGAGAATGAAATATCGATTAGAAGCGTTTATTGTCCACCACATAAAAGCATTTGGTATGAGTGGTATACAGTAAACTAGCATTTTTACAGTTATTTTTTTGTTTATTTTATCAAATCTAATATAACTTAATATTTTGGTGTATAGTGTCAAATATAATATTGAAATTAGGTTTGCAATAATAATAGACAAAAAATACCCGTTAATACCCATGTTATATTTTACTAAGAAAATTATATTAAAGACTGCTGTAACCAATGTCATAATAATTCCATTCAAGGCGTACACTTTAATTTTACCAATTGCTCTAATGAATTGGGTCAGCAAAGTTTGAAAAGCTTGTATTATTAATATTGTATACATATATCCCAATAATCCACTTAGAACATTAAAATACATAAATATTGGATAAAATAATAAAGCAATTATAGAACCTAAAATTGTAATTATTAAGGCGTTTGTAAATACAACATCATTTGGATATTTTTTATCCATTACAAATCTTAATACAGCGTCAAATATACTTAAAGAGATAATCGGTAACAACAAACTACTCGTTGTTGTAATTATATCTATCGTGCCGTACTCCACTGCAGTTAAGTAATATGTATAAAGTGGAACTAAGAAAATTAAAATCAATTTACTTCCAAGGTTTCCAACTGCGAATATAGCAGAATTCCCAATTAATTTTTTGTATTTATTCAAATAGATTCACCACTCTTCAAACCTATAAATTTATCTAATTCCCAAAATTGTCTTTCAGATTTATCTAGAATACTTTTGTTGACACCTTTGTTGATTTCAAATTCAAACTCTATTTCTTCAATAGTTAGTTTATCTATTTCTTCAATAAAGGTCATTGAATTAGACAGATTATAATCTGAAATTATGTCTGAGGTTTTTTTACTATATATGATAGGGTAAAATTTGCTATTCAAAATGTAAGCTAAAATTAGTGAATGAAACCTACAAGTGATTAACTTTTCAATGGAAGATATCTCTTGAAGAAAACTTTCTATGTTGCCTTTATAAAATAATGTATGAGTATCAGCTTTATTGATCCTATTTAATATATCATTAATAATTTCTTCGTCTCCTTCTATCTGACAGAAAGAAATTAGTGTAACCTGATTTTTTTTTTCATTATAATGATTAATTATTTCCACCATTTTTTCTATATAAATTTCTTTATAATTAATTAAATCCAATCTATTTTCCAAAGAAATTAGGGATATACCAATCGAATTCTCAATCTTCTTTTGCGTGTTTGCTTCTAAGCTAAATATAATATCTGGTTCATTTCTAACATTATTTAATTCTGGGAACAACGAATAGGAATAAGAATCTCTGAAACATATATCCTCTAATTCCTTGAAAAGTTCATTATAACTCAGAACGAAATTTTCATCTTTATAAGGTCCGAAATTTGATCCAAGAACAAAATTCTTTTTCCCATTTGATTTAAACTTACTCCAAAGAAATCTTCTTCTTTCATACAGCTTTTTCCACCCTTTTATTTCCATAAAAATGGATCCACCGATGCTTACTGTAGCGGATAGATTTAATTTTCCCATAATATAATAGTGATAACTATTTAACAAATTTGTTCGAAATAGAACTGTATAAATGATTTTCGGCAATCTAATAAGTCTGACATTCTTATATTTACTTAAAAAATTATTTTTATAAGCTTTATTTTGACAGAAAATATACCAAGTCACATTTGGATATCGTTCTAATATCATCTTCAAAAATAAGTCATCACCTAGATTTTCTGCCAAGTATATTTCAAGTAATATTTTCATTAATTTTCTCCCTAATCCCTAAGAATTTAAATTCATTCTATGTAATTGTATTTAATCTCAATATTAATATTCAAGTCATAAAATCCACTTTTTTATCATTATAGTAACGAGTAATTAGATATCTATACATAGATTTATTTACATAAAATAAAGAATAGGCGAGTAGTTTAGCTTTTGATATTTTTTTTTCATTTAATAACTTTTTAGTTACCAAATTAAGAAAAGATACAACTTTTTCATATTCGAATTTATATTTTTTTTCCATTCTATGATATATGAGTACATTAAGAACACTAAAATATGAGGTGAATGCATAAGCATACGCTTCATTGACACTGCTTGTTTTTTTCTTTTTAATCTCTTCAATAATCATATCAGTGAATTTTAACATTTGAAAAACTTTTTCGTTGAAACCTATTTTTGTCGCTGATCCAATGCGAATGTAATAATGATATTTTGCTTCTTTGCAGCAGACTATAGTTTTAGAGTTTAGACAAGCTTCAAAAAGAAAAAAAGCATCCTCACCAACAGATAACCCAAGATCAAATTTATGCTTTAAAATTCTCTTGGTAAAAACTTTATTACACACTGAATTACCAAATGTTTTCCTTTCTAGAAAAAAATCCGCACAATCTCTATCAGAATAGACTACATTATCATTTATCTGATGCTCTAAAATTATTTCAGTAGTACTATTCATAAAATAATTACAACATGAAATATCCGCCTTATAGTTTTCAGCATTTTCAATAAGTATTTCAAACATATCAGGCTCAATCCAGTCGTCACTATCTACAAAACCAATGTATGTTCCAATTGAAGCGTCTAAACCAGTATTACGAGCAGATGAAACACCATTATTTTCAGTACTAATAATTTTTATACGGTTATCAATTGTTGCATACTTCTCGCACATACTTAAAGAAGAATCGTTTGAGCCGTCATTAACTAAAAGCAATTCAAAATTTGTATAAGTTTGATTTAGGATACTCTCAATACAACGACTAAGGTATTGTTCAGAGTTGTAAACTGGTACAATGATGCTAATCATTTTATCCAATCCTCTCTTTTCTCTATTATTGCTTGATTCCACATGCAGTATATTTTCGTGAATTACCGTTTAAACAATTGAAGGATTGTATAAATAGGTAGAGAAAAAGTCCTACTATAATTAGCACATATTTAAAATAAGTATTTATCCATTTTAATCAAACTGTTTAACAAAGATAAATATTAAATTATTATAATAAATTGTTCTCATATATAAGTTAACTAGTCAACTTATTTGAATGTTGAAAACTGCCAAAAAAAACTATAGGGAACAACACCTTCTGACCCACTATTAAGCATGTAATAATAATAAAGGGTCAATAAAAAAAACATAGGCAAATATAATACACCACCAATACCCTTTAGTTTTATTAGTATTTTCGGAATAAAAATAATCATAAAAACACCAAAATAGTATGCCATCCGGCTAAATATAAATATCTTAGTACCAATTAAACCAATCACAACAGAAAATACCATGAAAATTGATAAATAAAACAATTCATTTCGATCAATTATCTCTAACAGTTTTTTTTCTCTTGCTAAAAAATAAATTGAGATTATAGCTAAACACAATTGGGATATCCATATAATATAAGTACCTCTGACAGCTTTTCCCGCAAAAAATTGGGTTCCTTGATATACGTCATAATGACTTAATAAATTTAAAATAATATTATTTGAAAACATTAATAGAAAACACAAACTAAACGAAATAATTGTTATGTAAATGAAATTTTTTGGTTTAGGTTTAATAAGCTTCAATGGTAAAATCAGTATAAATAATATTGAAGATAAATGAAACATTGAGGAGAGTAAAATAATTGCTAAAAAACTTTTGATTTTACCTTTTTTAAAAAAATAAAAAGAATTACATAATAATGCAACAGAAATGAATTGCCTTGATGCATTTAATGAAATACAAAAGTAGAATGTAGTCAGAAATAAAAATGTTGAAATATATACATTATCAGAGTTGTAATATACAAATACTGCAAAAGCATAAATAATAATTGCACTCGTTAAGATAGTAATAGCTTGTGGATCTACTGTAAATCTAGACAAAATTTTATTCAGTAATAAATAACCATGTTCAGACCTATATACTTTAAATAGATTAGTAATGTCTATATTAGCTACAGTTGAAAATATTTGTTGATACTGTTTAGTGTCAGTACCAACATTTATATTTCTAAATCCGGATACAAAAAAAATGGATGTAAATGCTATAATTACGAATATTCTTTCCTTTACTCTATTACTTCCTGTCATATAAAATAATAATCCTAATATAATTACAAAAGCTAAATTCATGAAATAAATGCTCATATAACTACTCCTTAATTATCTCTATATAAAAGTTAAAGATGCTTAATAACATTAAGTGTATATATTATAACTTTAATAACTTTATTTTCGAATACAATTGTATTGGAATTTTCACTAAATTAATATGTATACACAACAAACTCATTACAAATTTACGATTTAATGGCATAGGAGATTTTAATAAAAAAATATATTCACTTCTTAATTTTTGTGTTAGTTCTATTACTGTTTTATCTTTAAAGGATCTTTTATCAGTAAAACCATACAAAGAAATTTTTGACAATAAAGAGAAATAAGATCTTGCTTGCTTCATTTTAGCGAGTTTTATAATCTCTTGATCACCAACTGTTAATGCTAATTCCACCATTTGATCTCCTACAATCAAAATTTCCAAATCTTTATTTTGGAATCCTCTTCTAGTAATACTTGCACCATCTTGAAAGTAGAAATAAGAAATTTTATTACTTTTAACATATTTTCTCGCTCTTTTAAGCAACATGAAATTCGTCGCTCCATCTTCATATAATTGCCCTTCGGGAAATCTTATCTCGTTAAACAAATGCCGTTTGTACAATTTATTCCATACAGGGAAATCTGCAATTCTTTTAGACATTCCTTCAAATAAATAATTATGTAAACTATCATTCCCCTCATAACATTTAATTTCTATTTTAGATTGTTTTATATTTTCCTCACCTTTTGATAAAATATATGACACTGACGATACATCACAATCATATTCTTCTATTAAATTTAATAGGTATTCAAACATGTCATAGGTAATCCAATCATCACTATCAACAAAACCTATATACTCTCCCTCCGCTACTTCAATCCCAGCATTTCTAGCCGAACTTAAACCACCATTTTCTTTATGGATAACTCTTATTCTCTTATCTTGAGCAGCGAAAGAATCACAAATAATACCGCAATTATCAGGAGTTCCATCATTCACCAATATTAATTCAAAATCCTGATATGTTTGTGCAAGTATTGAATCAACACATCGTTTTAAATATTTTTCTACTTTGTATACCGGTACAATTATACTAATTTTCGGCACTATGTAATTTCCTCCATGAATAATCAATAGTCTATATACATCAATTTCATAAATTCGAGTTTTAAATCATCAAGATTCAATTACCATTCACTGTGGAGTCTAATTTTACTCTCCCTAATAAATGAATCGCAAATCACACAGAAGAATACCTAACCCACTTTTTCGTAATATCGTTATATTTTTTAACTACTTTTGCAGGAGATCCGACTGCAATACAATTTTCAGGTATATCTTTATTAACAACTGAATTTGCACCTATAATACAACCATTCCCTATACTAACCCCCGGTAAAATACATACATTTTCGCCAATCCATACATTATTACCAATCGATACAGGTCTTGAAATAATAGGTCTTTCATCTGGAGGAACATCAGGTGTAGAACTCAAGGAAGAATCAGAGTAGTTGCCATGACTAATATCACTTATAAATATTTTAGAAGCAAGTAAACAATTATTTCCGATTAAAACTTTCTCACCGGATGCAATATGGACATAATCACCAAATTTACATTTATCTCCTATTATAATTTTTTTGTTGCTTCCTGACCCAGTATCAAACATCTCAAACCGACAATTATATCCCGTTGTAAAACCCTGACCATAATCCAAAAACTTTTTACCTCTTACATATATTGGTCTCCGAACCAAACGTGCACCTTTATAAAAAAGTCTAGTATAAATAAGAGAAATCATATTCTTTAATATTTCCCCTAATCCATAATTATTTACCATTATTCATACAACTCCTTGATTACGACATTCATTTTTTTATTAAATGCCACAGAGGAAAAAAAATCATTAAATACTTTTTTGGTGTTTTTCCTCATTTCAACAAACTGTTCCAAATCAATATTTGTAATCTCATAAACTAATTCCTGAATATTTGTATCTGTAAGATTAAATCCTATTTTATATAGTTCCACAATTCCAGCAGTATCTGCCTGAATATTATTTATAATTGGTAAACCATGCTGGAAGTAATCAATTGACTTCATAGTTAGTCCAACGCAAACATCTTTCTTCATTATATTCAATCCAAAATGACATTGATCGAATATCAGTTGTTTCTCTGCTGCATCATAAAGTTTACTATGATACTTCACTAGCGCACCTGTACTATTAATTTCTTCAATAAGGAGGTTTCTATTCTCACCATCTCCAATAATATGAAGAGTCGTAGGCTTTATCTCATGCATGGCTTTTATAAAATTTTTAATTTGTTGAATGTCAATAATATTATTTATTGAACCTAAATAACATAGGTGAAATTCTCTTTCATTGAGAACAGAGTTATTTACAATTTTGATTTCTTTCTTTGCCAGGTATACTGTATCTTTTTTTGAGTTTTTTAATAAATCTTTCAAAATTGATTGGTATAGATTACATTCTGTAATAATAAAATCAGCAAATTTCAAGCTATTATCTCGCATCAACCTCCAAAAAGTAAAAGGTGGGAAATACTTCATACTTCCAATTGGCATAGTTTCTGGCCAAAGATCAACTAAATCAAAAACTAATTTTATATCATTGTTATTTTTTTTATATTCACCAGCAAACTTAGCAATTGAATTTGCTGGAATAACAGCATATAACAATTCGGGTTTAAGATTTTCAACTAATTCAAATGCTTTTTTTGCATAAGCATAATGAGACCTTAATCTTGCTATTGACAAATTTTTATTATAAGTTCTTGTATTGACAAATATATATCCAGGCTTCTCTTCAATACGTTTCGACTTCTTAAAGTGCCTGAAATCCGATTGTATGATCGTTACTTCATCCCCTCTCTTGCAGAAGTATTCATGAAGTAAATCTATTCGATCTTCGTAGGTATCGAAGCAGGTTACAATAACAACTTTCATATCTATTGATTCTCCAGTTCAGTTGCCATAATTGATTCACGCAAATTTTTTTTTCTATAATTCACTTTATATACACTGATACTCTGCTCATAAACTAAATTCCCGAATATTTTATTTAAAACCCTAACATATCTTCTTAGAAGAAATAAAAAAGGATTAAATCCTTTTACTAACTTAATCTTTTTCCCATTTGCTTCAGCTATTATTTTCACCATCTCACTTGTATTTACATACTCATCGTTTTGTGGAAAAAATAATCCTTTTTCCTTATTTTCGATCATTAGTCTAATAAACTCACAAAGGTTATCTATATGAAGCATGCTACGCTGGTTATCAACGTTAGGGAATATTGGTGAGATACGGGATATTTTCGCTAATTTCAAATAATTCCCTTTAGAGCCCTTACCATAAATCATTGGTGGTCTAATTATCACTACTTTAAAATCATCACTCTCTAGAAGAGAAATACCTTCCTCTGCCTGAAGCTTACTATTACCGTAAAAATTTGATGGCTGAGGTTTCGTATTTTTATCTATTATTCTTTTCTTGTTGATATGGCTACTGTCACCATAGACGATAATACTGCTTGTGAAAATAAACTGCTTAACGTGTTCTTTTTTTGCCTTTTCCGCAACTTCAATCGCCAAATCACGATTAACTTTATAATATTGTTGCTCCATACTTGGATCCGTAGATACATGAGCAATTCCAGCAACATGGAGTACTACATCATAAATTGAAAAATCATGTTCCTTCCATTCCGTACCTCTAACCGATAGCTCCACGACTTCGTGTTGATCTGGCCATTGTTCCAGCCACTTTATAAAATTTGTACCCACATAACTACCTTTACCAGTTATTAATATTTTTCGTTTACTCATCTTATAAAGTTACTCCTTTAGTAGAAGACACTTCCTGTTTTGTTGTTCCTTCTTTTACACCATCAGACTTCAAAACACTTAGTATCGTCATAAAAAATACCTTTATATCAAACTTAAAAGAAAGACTTGCAACATACTCCCCATCCAGACTCGCCTTCTTCTCAATAGGTAACTCATCTCTACCATTAATCTGAGCCCATCCAGTCAACCCAGGTTTGATATCATTAGCTCCATATTTATCACGTTCAGCAATCAAATCATATTGATTCCATAATGCAGGACGAGGTCCCACGATACTCATTTCACCTTTTAGGATATTGATAATCTGAGGTAATTCATCCAAGCTTGTTTTTCTTAGGAACTTACCTACTTTAGTAATGAAGAAATCAGGATCTTCCAGTAGATGCGTCGGCATGTCTTGTGGTGTGTCTGTACGCATTGTTCTAAATTTTAGTATGTAGAATTCCAATTTATTTTTACCTAAACGTTTTTGTTTAAATAATATAGGGCCTTTGGAAGTTGTCTTAATTGCGATCGCAATGATTAAAAAGACTGGCCATAACACTAGCATCCCAATTAAAGCTAATAGAAAATCTATGGTTTGTTTCACGTAAACATAAGGTCTCATAAATTCACCTGATCCTTTAAGTATTTCTTCATATATGTAGATCATCTCTATGCCAAATGAGCATAGAGATGATATTCTTACTACTCTCTTAATTCGCCATCTTCTCAGCTATATCTTTACCCGCCTGAAGCTGTGCCTCAAATTCACTTTTATATTGACTAATAATCTCCGTACTATAGCCATTGCTGTTCAGTTTTTGTTCAGTGTCAGCAACTATGCTATTGAAGCTAGCAGTAAATGAGGCCAGCTGTTGCAACCCTTTTTCTTTAATGCTTTTCTTACTCGCTTCATCTGTCGCTCCAAGATACTCAAACCCAATACTCATTAATGTCGATTGACTTTGATTTTTAAGCGCCGTAAGCTTAGCTTCTGTGTCACTAGTGATAGTTTCATATGAAACCTTTCCAGTTCCTGCAGAACCACCACCTGGTGCACCTGTTGTATCCGTTGGCGCTGGTGTCGCTACTGGAGATGGGTCCTTAACATTGTCATTGTTTGTCGATCCATTAGTTGCTTGTTCCTGATAAGCCTTGGAAGCTGCAGTAATGGTCTTCGTCTTCTGATCCCAGCTAATGTTATGACCTACAGATTCCGATAAAAAACGTAGGGGTACATATAAGGAACCATTCAGTATAAAGCTAGATTGACCTGTAGGCAAAGCCTTGGTTGAACCGTTAAATACATAACTTGCCTTAACTTGATTGAGGACAATATTCTTCGCTGCTGCTGAAGAACCATTCCCGTTCTTTGCATTCATTAGGTATTCTTTAATCACAACTAGCTCTGAACTGCTAGGCTCTGCTACAGTAACTTTAACGTTTTTAGCATCCCAAGCTACACTCTTTTGCAATGCATATGACATAAAGCGTAATGGAACATAAGTTGTATTGTTGTACATGAATACATATTGACCTGGTGGGGTCCCAATATTCACTCCATCAAAAATCATATTCACGTTCATGCTCTGCACTCTAATCGTAGAATTTGCAGCCTTAGTTGTTGCACTTGGTACCGCCGCTGCTGATACGGAGATAGGAGCCGATGCCGTTAAGGGCGCTAACCCTATTGAAGCTATTAACGATAGAGCTATGACTGGTATTGTTGCTTTAGACATTCTTATTCACTTCCCTTTTCTTTCGCTTTTAATTGCTCTTCTTCTTTAAGGGTTTGATCTCGTGTCTTCCCTTGACTCACGCCATACTTCTTAGCAACCTGTGAAAGCTCGTTGTATTGTTCTTCGGAAACCTTACCGAGGATGATACTGCGTGCTTCCCGCTTCTCATCAAGCGTTAGGCCACCCTTGGCTAGATCTTTTAGACGGTTGATATCAGATACACTTAGTTGACCGAGCACAATAGCAGCTACATCTGCTTTATCCTTCATCGTTACATTCTCTTGAATTTCTTTAGCTTTATCTGTTGAGACCTGTGCTGTATAACCATCTGAAGAATTATCTTTTTGATCTGTTGATGGAGCTTTCGTAGGTTCACTAGTAGTAGAAGCTATTGTATCTTTTCCAGTTTCCTCAGTATCTTTGCTTCCAACATCATCTGTCGATGGAGCAGGTGTTGCAGAAGCTACAGGTTCGACCTTACCATCTGCTACTGTATCTTCAGGTGCAGTCCCTTGATCTTGACCACCACTAACTTGATCCTCAGACTCCAGATCAAAACCATCCACCATAGAATTCATCAGCTTATCGACCGCATAATTCGCAGCGAACAAACCACCAACACCTAGAACTACAATGACTGACAGCGTCCATAAAAGGATCTTTTTCCATCGCTTGTTGAACACTTATGTATCCCCCTTTATGAATGATTTAGCTGATAGCAACTTGGGCAACGGGCTGCATCGGTACAATCTGATTGATTATTTCGCGAATAACTTCAGGTTCTTCAGCGAGAACACGTTCCAAGCGTTTAAATTCCAGTTCTAGCTGATTCAGACTTATCACATTAGGTCTACCGATAAAGATTCTTCCATGATCTGTAGAACCTAAATTTTCTTCATCCGTCAACAACTCTTCATACAATTTCTCGCCCTCACGAATACCGGAGAACTGAATATCAATATCCTTATAGGGCTCATAACCAGAGAGAGTAATCAAATCTTCAGCTAAGGTTAGAATTTTTACTGGTTCTCCCATATCCAGAATGAACACTTCGCCACCTTTGGCAAAAGAACCCGACTGGATTACAAGCTGAACAGCTTCTGGAATCGTCATAAAATAACGGACCATTTCTGGATGAGTAACAGTAACCGGACCACCAGCAGCAATCTGCTCTTTAAAGGCCGGGATTACACTTCCACGACTGCCAAGCACGTTCCCAAAACGCACGGCGGAGAACTTCGTTCTACTTGTGGTATGCAGACTTTGCACATACATTTCAGCAATACGCTTAGTTGCACCCATCACACTCGTTGGGTTAACCGCTTTATCCGAAGAGATCATTACAAATCTCTCCGCACCATATTTATCTGCACAATCCGCAACATTCCTTGTTCCAAAAACATTATTCTTAATGGCTTCGGAAGGGTTTCGTTCCATCAATGGAACGTGTTTATGTGCTGCCGCATGAAAGACAACATGTGGCTTATGGCTGCTGAATACGTCCATTATCCGACTGCGGTCCTGTACATCCGCGATTACGGTAACAATATTCAGATCGGGAAACTTCTTACGAAGCTCCATTTCAATCATATAAATGCTGTTCTCTCCGTGTCCAAGTAACATTAACTTGTCGGGACCAAATGGGGCAATCTGCCGACAGAGCTCTGAACCAATAGATCCACCAGCCCCCGTAACTAACACAGTCTTGTGGTGTACATAACCTAAAATACTGTTCAAATCTGCTATAATCGGCTCACGGCCTAGTAAATCTTCAACGCTAACATCTCGCAGTTTCTTTACTGATATTTTTCCCGCGATCAGATCGTTAAGCGCCGGTATAATCTTTAGCTTGGCCCCTGTCTTCTTCGCAAGATTAATAATTTCAGAGATTTCAGTACGTGAAACTGAGGGCATAGCGATAATAATCTCATGAATTTCCCGTTCTTTCACAATAGCGGGAATCGCGTAACGATTGCCTAACACTGGCACACCCAGTATAGACATATGATATTTATTGATACTATCATCAATGAAACCTACTAGCTTGGTATGAGCAAAAGAAGGTCCCATCATTTCCCGAGCAATTAATATTCCACAATCGCCTGCACCTACAATTAGTGTATGGGTCTTAGTGTCTTTGTAATTGATTCGATCATTATGAAGTACTCTCCACAAAAATCGAACTCCACCTACTAATAAAAGAATAGTCTCCATCGACCGAACTTCTATGGCAAGAGGTACTCTATCCGGCAAAATTAGATACGCCAGTGCAAATGAAAATAAAGACCCTACTACAATAGCTTTAGAAACCGATATAATCTCACCGATACTGGCATATTGCCACATTCTTCGGTAAAGACCGAAGTATATCAGGCTTCCACCGAATGCAAATGTTGCAATCAAACCGAATTGCAGCATCTGTACAACGTATTCCTGAAGAGCATGGTTAGGGTACCGAAACAAATAAGATGTCACAATACTGAACCAAATGATCGCAAGATCAATGAAGAATAAAAGAATCACTCTAGATTTCGCTGTCATTTTCAGTGCCTCCAAAAACAACATTATTGTTAAAGAACAAATCAATTTCCATAGTAGTAGTAATAGTAACCTTCGCTGGCTTTACGTTTTACATTATTGAGAACCACGCCAAGCATTTTCGCACCTACACGATCAAGGTTAGCTTTAGCTTTTACAGCAATATCGCGTTTCACCTTGCCATAGCTGACAACCATAATGACACCATCACTCTTGGAAGCCATGATCTGCGCATCTGTAACCGCCAATAACGGTGGAGTATCAATAAGAATGACATCATAACGCTGGCGCAAGTCCTGCAAAAGAGTACTCATCCGATTAGAAGCCATCATTTCTGCTGGGTTCGGAGGAATCGGTCCTGAGGTCATAATGGAAAGATTGGAAACACCAGAATCTTGGACAGTATCCTCAAGAACCGCCTGCTGCGACAGTAGTGAAGATAGCCCAAATCGGTTACTAAGCGAAAAAGTCTTATGTGCTGTCGGTTTTCGCAAATCACCGTCAATCAACAATACCTTCTTATCTGCCTGTGCGTAAGCCGCAGCTAAATTAGCTGAAACTGTTGATTTACCTTCCTCCGGTCCGGACGAAGTTACCATGATTACTTGAATAGTCTCATCCACAGAGGAAAAATCAATATTCGTGCGTAGCGCGCGAAACGCTTCAGATACAGGGGAGCGAGGGTTCGTAACGGTAATCAGATGTCTTTGTTTATTTGGCAGCTGTGACATGTTCAAGTTCGCCCGCCTTTCTGGATGTTTGCGGCTGTGCCTGTGTTGCGCCTTGTTTGCTCTCTTCTGAACCCAATCTTGTAATCATAGCTATCGTTGGTAAACCAAGATATTTCTCAATATCGGCTTCAGTCTTCAGCGTATCGTCCATGTATTCCAGCAAGAAAGCAATCCCTAAACCAATCATCAAGGAAACGATGAAAGCTATAGCCATATTCATTAAGACATTCGGTTCTACCGGTCTTGGATCGACAAGTGGATTTACTTTGGCCTCATTTAGAATCGATACGTTCTCCACGTTAAATAGGTTAGGAATCTCATCCTTGAATACAAGTGAAATGGCATTCACGATTTCAGCGGCTCGCTGATACGAATTATCTCGAACGACAAGTGTCATCACCTGCGTATTATTGACGGAGCTCACATTAACCTTTTTCAACAGCTCTTCTGCAGTAATATTGAACTGCGGATAATCTCTCGTAACAATATCAAGGATGGCTGGAGTCTTAATAATTTCCTTATACGTATTAATCAATTGAATATTAGTATTAATCTGGTTCAAATCAAGCTGCGCTGCAGCCGATTGAGTCGGAGTCTGGTTAACAATAATCTTAGTGGATGCTTCATACACCGGATTCTTAATATACAGACTGTACACGCCAGCAACACCGCACACCAAAACAACTATGCTAACAATCAGCCATAGTCTCTTCCTGACGATCTGAAAATAATCGCGAAGATCCAATTCTTGTGATGACAAGTGTAATTACCTCCAAGCTATTTCTGAAATATTTCGTTACTATATTACAGCACTTCCCTATTGGCAAAAAATTGCCCCCTCTCACCTACATGAGAGGAGGCTGTATACTATACTTTTAAATTTACTTACTTGAAGTTAATAGTACGGTAGATAATTACTGCTGCTTCAGCACGAGTAGCCGTATCGTTCGGGTTGAACTTACCAGCATTTCCGATAACCAAGTTATGATCTGCTGCGAATGCTACGCCATCTCTCAAAGATGCACTGATCTTAGCAGCATCGGAGAATTGGCTAATTGCCGTTACATTCGTTGTTGCAGCTGGATTGATAGATTTCACTGCGCGGGAGATCATTGTTGCCATCTCTGCACGTGTGATGGTTGCATTAGGATCGAACTTAGCCGCACTGCGTCCAGTAATGATTCCTTTTTCTGCTGCAACTGCTACATATGGTGCATACCAAGCAGTTGAACTTACATCGCTAAAGCTTTGTACAGCTGAATTGTTCTCCAGGTTAAGCGCACGAATCAGCATTTTAGCGAACTCTGCACGAGTTACATTGCTCTTCGGTGCGAATTTACCTTCGCCTACGCCTTCAATCGCGCCTTTTGCAGCTACGACTTGAATTTGTTTGCCAGCCCATGCTTGTACACTAGCAATATCCGTAAAGTTTACTTTATTCTCAAGCACTGCATAGGATGAGAAAGTATCACGTGGTTCTACGATGAACTCTCCGTCAAGCACACCACCTTGGAATTGCAGGCTACCGTATACAAGCTTCGCTACGGACAGCAATTCTTTATCAAGACCTTCAGTATTCTTAAGCGGAAGTTTAATGGTAATTGGTTGTTTGAATGTGCTTGTTGCTACACCGTTCACGCTAAGTGCGAATTCATACACATCCGAAGCCAATTTCAGCTTGGTAACGGAAGTTACAACTTCTGGTTTAGCAGTAGTTACTGTCAATGAAATCGCTGTGCTGAATTGGCTTACAGGAATCGTTACAGTTACACCGTTGAAAGTAATTGCGATATTTGCAATACCTTTAGCTTTTGCAGCTTCAATAATAGCTTGGGAAAGTGGAACTTCAACTGTAGTCGCGTTTACTGTTCCCAGATTCAAGGTCAAAGTAAGACCAGTTTTACCAGGATTCGCTGCAACCAGCTTATCAAATTCTTTAATTACATCAGCGTCAACCAATTTCAAGGTTGCTTTACCGTCAACAATGCTTACGAGCTTAGATACGTCATAGATTCCTGGAGTTTGAACAGGAGCTACAGGAGTTGTAACATTCCCACCATTGCTACCACCATTACCATTACCGTTACCGTTACCGTTACCGTTACCATTATCGCCCAATCCATACGCTTTAACGTAAGCAAGTGCAAGTGACTTCGCCGCAGGCTTCGCGGATTTAATCGTATTATTCAGGTTCTTCAATGTTAACTTCACATCACCAGCAGTAACTCCAAGATTTTGCAACGCTTGGCTTACTGTAAGAGCTCCTGCTCCTGTCGTGTGGCTCAATACTTTCGCAATAGCTTCATCCAACAAAGTATCGTAACCAGATTCAGATGTGAGAATTTCCAACAACTCTGCAGTTGTCTTGCTGCTAACCAGTGCACGAAGTTCTGTTTCTACACTGATTAAGAATTCAGAAACACTATCTACAGTAAGACCAGACACACCCGCTTTAGTTGCAATTTTGCTCAGCAGGGCAATGTTTTTGTCGTCGTTACGGATAATTTGAATTCCGGAGAAATCGTTTCCATAGACATCATATACTACACTAGTAACGCTTTGGAACAATTTAAGTGATGTCTTTGTTTCTACTTCATCCAATGAAAGCTTGTTCAAGACTGGAGCAAAAATCTCTGAGAAAGTTGCCTCGTCCAGCGCAGCAACCTCATTTTTCAAATTATAGAGGTAAACTACATCTGTTGCAGAGAGTTGCTTGTAAACATTAAGAACTTTCTCCTTAACTGCTGTACTGCTGCTAACTGTAGCTGCAGATGCTGTACCCACTGCTCCAAGACTACCCAACGGAAGACCCGCTACGGATGCTGCTACCATACTTGCTGCCAATGTTGATACTACTAGTTTCTTTTTCAAAGTCACTAAATATCCACCTCTTTATATGTATTTAAATTCTCGTATTACTATAGTCCTAGACTTTTTCACCTTATGTCTACACTATTACGTATATCAACGATTCACCCAATAAAACCCATTCTACCACTATTAGGTAGATTAGTCAGCCCTTTCGGGAAAAAATGCCAAACAATTTGTGTCGATTCCCCCTTTTTTGTACGTGATTACCACGAATAACCACTCCATTTGCCACAATTTGCTGAGAGTTTTCGCGCATATAGTCGCGCATCCCAGGACCTAATTCTTTCTCTAAAACTACATAAGCAGCATTTAATCCAAAAGGACGATGAACACTGTCATGTGCATCAGAGGCCAACACATGCACTGCATTTCTACGACATAACTCCAGGGATAGCTTCTGAAGTTTATTCCCGAAGACGCCTGCAAGACTTTGTGCGGTTACCTGACCGAGTGATCCCAGTTCTATCAATCTTTCTAACTTAGAAGGATCGGCAGCTACTTCAGCATTACGCTCCGGATGGGCGATGACCGGAACGAACCCTTGAATGATCAACTCGTGACAGATTTCTTCCATGTTGCGTGGGACTCGTGAAGAAGGCATTTCCAGCAAAATATACCGCGAGTCTGCAAGACTTAGCAGTTGCCCCCGCTCCAGATCATCCAGTAAATCTCCGTACACTCTGATTTCCTGACCTGGAAGAACAAGCAGTGGATTGCCATGCTGACGAAGTTTCTCATTCATCAGATCCACTGCTTCTCTTATACTAGCGGAGTTATTCATATATTGACCGTTGGCGTGATGTGGTGTGGCAATGACGGATGTAATCCCGTCCCTATAGGCGTCTTGCGCCATGGCGAGAGCGGATTCCCAATCAGTAGCTCCGTCATCCATAAAGGGTAAGATGTGGCAATGGATATCTTTCATATGTTATCTATCGGTCCCTTCACATAGAAAATTTAGTTTTACCCATAAAAAAATACAACCATTCCCAAATGGAATGGTTGCTTGATTGTAAATGAGTTCTTGTCTTATGCTTCAGTAGGTTCCTCTTGCTGAGGTTCATTTCCATCTATTTCAGCATTTTCAGAATCTGGAGAGGAGAGAACATACCCATCGATCAATCCCCAAAGTTCTTCTTTACCAAGGCCAATCTCTGAAGAGAATGGAATGAAATTATCCCCTGGCAGCACGCCAAGCTCCTGCTTCATGATCTTGATATGCTTTTGCCAGCGAGTCTTCGGAATCTTATCCGCCTTAGTCGCTACTACACACATAGGAAGATCATAATGCTTCAACCAGTCGAACATCATCTTATCATTGCTGGTCGGCGGATGACGCAGATCCACGATGAGCAGAACAAGCTTCAACGTATCGCGCTCAGATAGATATTTTTCCACCATCTTGCCCCATGTTGCACGTTGCGTCTTCGACACTTTAGCATATCCGTAACCTGGAAAGTCAACAAAATACATGGTGTCTTCATTGATACGGTAATAGTTCATATGCTGGGTCTTACCTGGAGTGGAGCTTGTCCGAGCCAGATTCTTGCGGTTAATCATTCGGTTAATGAGGGATGACTTCCCTACATTGGAGCGCCCTGCCAGAGCAACCTCTGGCAAAGCATCATCAGGGTATTGATCAGGGCCAACGGCACTGATTATAAATTCGGCAATATTAACTTTCATAGGACTTCCTTTCTAATGCACACTACTCGGTGGCTCACTGCTAATTTCATTATGATGCTCAACTAACGCATGATGCAAGACCTGATCCATGTTAGATACTGGTATGAACTCCACATCATTGCGTACGCTCTCTGGAATTTCTTTCAGATCACGTTCATTGTCTTTGGGAAGAAGGATCTTTTTATATCCAGCACGGTGTGCAGCTAAAGACTTCTCTTTCAGTCCACCGATCGGCAATACACGTCCACGTAGGGTGATCTCACCGGTCATGGCCACATCCTTCGAAACATAACGCTTCGTAAGTGCGGAGATCAATGCGGTAGCAATCGTAATCCCTGCAGACGGGCCATCCTTCGGAATCGCACCTTCAGGAATGTGGATATGAATATCAATCTTCTCATAAAAATCGGGCTGGAGCCCCAGCTCCTCCGCCTTCGAACGTGTATAACTGAAAGCGGCCTGTGCCGACTCCTTCATTACATCGCCCAGTTGTCCAGTAAGTGTCAGCTTGCCCGTTCCCTGCACGACAGTCACTTCGATCAGCAGCGTATCGCCACCAACCTCAGTCCAGGCCAGTCCAGTTACTGTGCCAATCTGATCTTCAAGCTCCGCCATACCGTAACGGTATTTCGATGCACCTAAGTAATCCTTGATGTCATCCGGCAGAATGACTACACTTTCTTTTTCCTTGGACACAATCTGTTTCGCGGCTTTGCGGCATAACGCTGCAATCTGCTGCTCCAAATTACGCACACCGGATTCACGAGTATATTCGCGCACGATACGCAATAAACTGTCGTCTTCGATGATCAGCTGGTCTTCTGCAAGACCATGGTTCTTCTTCTGCTTCGGCAAAAGATAACGGCTACCGATCTGCAATTTCTCCAGTTCCGTATAACCCGGAATGAATAACATTTCCATCCGATCGAGTAGCGGACGCGGAATGTTATGCACTACATTCGCTGTTGTAACAAACATAACGTTCGATAAATCAAACGGCAACTCTACAAAATGGTCGCTGAACGTATTGTTCTGTTCTGGGTCCAATACCTCAAGCAATGCTGAGGATGGGTCGCCACGGAAATCTGCAGCCATCTTATCAATTTCATCTAGCAGGATAACCGGATTAATCGTACCTGCTGTCTTCATCCCTTGAATGATTCGGCCTGGCATCGCACCCACATAAGTCCGGCGATGACCACGGATCTCCGCTTCATCACGTACACCGCCAAGCGAAATACGAACGAACTTACGATTGAGTGAACGGGCGATGGAACGAGCCAGTGAGGTTTTGCCCACACCTGGAGGCCCTACAAGACATAGGATCGGCCCTTTTAGCTTCTTCACCAACTGCTGAACGGCTAAATATTCCAATACCCGTTCCTTTGGTTTTTCCAAACCATAGTGGTCCTCATCAAGTACCTGTTCTGCCTTCTTGATGTCAAGGTCATCTTCTGTCTGTTCATTCCAAGGAAGACCCAGCAGCCAATCCACATAATTGCGAATTACGCCACCTTCAGCTGAGCTCACTGGCATTTTTTCCAGACGATCGATTTCCTTCTCCATCTTCTCTTTCACGCGTTCCGGCAAATTCTTCTCTTCCATGAGATTCCGCAGTTCTTCCGCTTCTCCCACCCGACCTTCCTTCTCGCCGAGTTCTTTCTGGATCGCTTTCATTTGCTCGCGCAAATAATATTCCTTCTGCGTCTTCTCCATCTGCTTCTTCACACGTTGATTGATCTTGCGTTCAAGCTCCAGCACTTCACGCTCATTATTAAGAATATCAAGAAGCTTCTCTAGGCGTTTACTAACATCAATCGTCTCTAGAATTTCTTGCTTATCCTTAATCTTTAGCGACAAATGACTCGTAATAACATCCGCAAGACGACCAGGCTCCTCAATATCGGATACAGCAGCCAGTGTCTCTGGTGTCACTTTTTTGGATAACGTTATATAGTGTTCGAACTGATTAAGTACTGTACGCATCAGCGCGTCACACTCTTGATCGCCATCTTCCTCTTCTGGTAGCTCGCGCGCCATAACCTCATAATACTCATCATTATCGATATAATTAATAATTTCGGCTCGTTCTACACCCTCAACCAGTACACGAATCGTACCGTTTGGCAGCTTCAGCATTTGCCGCACATTCGCGACAGTACCGACCCGAAAAATATCGTCCTGACCAGGCTCTTCAATATTCACTTCCGACTGTGAACACAGAAGAATTAAATTATCTTCAACCATAGCTTTTTCTAGTGCCCGAACTGACTTCTCACGGCCCACATCCAAGTGAAGAACCATGCTTGGGTACACAAGAAGACCTCTTAGCGGTAATAAAGGAAAACGACGACCTTTTGTTTTATTTGTCATCATCGCTTTCGCACCTCCCATGGCTCTCAATTAATCTCATATGAATTCATTCTAACAAAAGCAGCCCCAAAACACCAACAAAGTACTTGCAATTTAAGAATAAACAACCTTATTATCCTTAAAAAACGGCAACGTTTCTCAAAGAAATGTAAGGATTATGGAAAGTGTGAATCTATACTTTAAAAAAGGAAGCAGCAGACACGCCTGCGGCTCCCTTTATTTCACAGTGGCAAGTCACGATTTACTTATCGAAACCATAACACACCCTAGCTTACATTTTAGGTAGTAATTTAAGCTCAACCCTTTGCAGACTCTCCAGCGGCATCAGCCTTCAGAAGTGAAGGTGCTGCGGAGAAAAGCTCGCCAGCTACTGCAGGAAGCCTTACGTCTGCTGTATCGGCACCAAACAGATGACGGAATACTTCTTCCACCGTTTCCATTGGAATGACGCGTAGTGGGGCGAGGTCAGCGAATAGGGACTGCCAGTTTTCTTTTGGAATAAGCACCGTAGTAGCTCCCGCTTGAAAAGCAGCCTCCACCTTCGCAATTACACCACCAACAGGCTTCACACGCCCATGTATGCCTATCTCACCAGTGATCGCTACGGTATTATCCACGGGAAGACCACGAATGGCGGAGACGATAGCAACTGCCATCGCAACCCCTGCTGAGGGTCCGTCAATGGGTGTTCCACCTGGAAAGTTCACATGCAGATCATAACGGTCTGGTTCCAGATTCATGGTACGCAGTACGGTCAATACGTTCTCAACGGAGCCTTTAGCCATGCTCTTTCTCCGAATCGTGCGAGAACCTCCACCGATCTCTTCCTCATCTACTACTCCGGTTACGTTCAATCTACCTTGACCGTTCTGCGCAGGTGCTGCGGATACTTCGATCTCGAGCAAGGTGCCCATTCCCGGTCCATACACTGCAAGTCCGTTAACCAATCCAATCTGCGGCGCGGAAGGAATCTTGCGCTCTGTTCGAAGTGGAAGCTGGCTACTGCCTGCCACCCATTCTACATCAGCAGCACTTAGCGTATCTCTCTGCTCCGTTAGCGCTAGTCCAGCAGCGAGCTGAATCATATTGACCGCCTCCCGGCCATTTGTTGCATATTGCTGCACAACAGTGACTGCTTCAGGGCTTGGCTTCAGTCCGATCTTCTGTATCGCGTCACGCGCGATGACCGCAATCTCATCCGGCAATAGCGGACGGAAATAAATCTCCATGCAACGTGAACGCAGCGCGGGAGAAATCTCATCCGGGGAACGCGTAGTAGCTCCTACTAACCGGAAGTCAGCAGGTAAACCATTTTGAAAAATATCATGAATATAAGCCGGAGTATTATTGTCCTCCGAATTATAATACGCGCTCTCTAGCAGAACCTTCCGGTCCTCCAGCACCTTTAGCAGCTTATTCATCTGAATGGGGTGAAGCTCACCGATCTCATCCAGAAAAAGAATCCCGCCATGCGCCTTCGTCACCGCTCCTGGCTTTGGCTGCGGCACACCTGCTACGCCCATGGCTCCAGCACCTTGATAAATTGGATCATGCACCGATCCGATTAACGGGTCGGCAATACCACGCTCATCAAAACGAGCGGTCGTCGCATCAATTTCAGTGAATTTGGCGTCACTTTTAAAAGGGGAAAGGACATTTTTTTTCGCCTCTTCCATGACCACGCGCGCCGCGGCAGTCTTGCCGACTCCTGGCGGACCATAAATAATCACATGCTGCGGATTAGCACTACATAGTGCGGCCTTCAGGGCGCGGAGCCCATCTTTTTGCCCAACAATATCTCCAATAGAAGCCGGCCTAGTTTTCTCCGACAATGGTTTGGTTAGTGAAATCATACGCATTTTCCGTAGTTTATCCAGTTCCTTACGCGACTCTCGGTCTACCGCCGTCTTGTTTGTCTTCTGACCCCGCAGCAGATTCCAAAAGTATACGCCGATAACCAGCGCGAAAAAGAGCTGCACGATCATCACAACTATACTTAATTCCATAGGTCATCCTCCTGTTTCGTTCAGTCTACCTTTCCACCTTTGGCTACTATTAGGTAGTATAGCCGTTTCGGTAATTAGTAAACGCACAATTGAGGATTTGTTGAATTGTTGGTGTAGGACAAGTAGCAGGAATTTATAATTTGGGGTTGAAAGTTCTAAGAAGTGCTAGATGCACCTCAGATTCTCCCCCCCTCTAGCGGGAAGATGAGTATGAACAGTCATAGACCTTGGAGCTACGTTCACGTTCGGTAGGCCCCTATTTCCGACTGTGCTGCTCAATGGCGTTAAGTCATCTATGGAAGAAGCTTAAGATGGTCTTCAAGCGATAATCCGGGAAAATCCACTTGATTATTCGTTGTTTATGGACTCTAGGCTGATAATTAGGGAATTCCTCCCTGATTATCAGCCAAAATAGTTATAAATAAGGTGAATCGCTCATTTATTAGGGAGGTTTTCCCTAAAAAGATCGATTTGGAACGATATTAGGCTTTTTTCAGGGAGGTTTTCCCTAATTATTTATTAATGCTCCAAATTTCGCTCCATAGTGCACATCTTACGGCACTCCTCACCACATTCCTTATCACATTCCATACTAACTACATATTACATACCAACTTCCTTACCATACTCCATACTCCATACCCCACTCCACTTCTCACCACTCCTTCTAATCAAGTCATTCGATCTTCCAGCATCCCATCTGCAGGTTATTCCTTAAACATTAGCCCATCAACCACTTAAACTTACTATGTTAATCCCAGCAATAAAGGACATCACGAGCCAGCTTATACTCAACATTTTTAACACCAATCCCCCTTGTCACAGGGGTTAGCCAGCCCTTTTCACACAACTTCATCAACATCAATCGTACCGTTTTGGGGTCCAAAGCAAAATACTCTGCTACATCTTTGGGACGAACTGTCCCCGCTTGGCGAACCACTAATCGCATGATTTCCTTCTCAGCAAATAGTAATTTTCCATGCGGTGCATCTACAATTAAGTAACGGCTTAGCACCACACGCAGCAGTGTAATACATAGCTCTGGGCGCTGTTCCACATCGTCATAGGCAAATGAAATTACTTGGTAACCCATTCCGTATAGAAACGTCTCACGATTTAGCTCATTACAATACTTCAGCCTGTCCATGTCCCTCACATGCGCTGCATACCCTTTGATCTCGAACAAGAGCTTGATAGGCCCCGGCAAAAAAGCATAATCCGCGAAATAAGATCGTCCGCGCCAATCCAGCACCTCATACTCCGGATGTAGATCATTGAAATCCCCACGAAGCGGCCACCATACATTCTGTAAAAACATTTCTTCGGCATGACGATGCCCTCTCTCTAGCCTTCCTCGTCGTTCCCCATTCCTGCTTGCTAGATGTTTCTCAATAAATGCTTCATGGGCTTGTTCATAGCTCATTCGATGTTCCCCCTGATTAATTTATTCCACGCAAAAAAACGCCCCGTTCCCACCACCGGATATACCGGGGTGTAACAGGGCGTTCTTCACCACTTATTATGAATTGATCATTATTTCGTAAAATACCAGTTACTTCGATTGCACCGGAGGTGCAAGATTAGCGTGAGCACGCCCTGGAATTTCACCAGTTTCCTCATACGCTACAACAATCGCATCGATTTCCTTCTTCAGCTCGTTCACGAGTTCCGCTTCAGGCACCTTACGAATCATCTGACCGTAACGGAACAACAAACCTTCCCCACGGGCACCAGCAATACCAATATCCGCTTCACGCGCCTCACCAGGACCATTAACGGCGCAGCCGAGCACGGATACTTTAATAGGTACCTTAAGCTTCGAAATGTATTCTTCCACCTCATTAGCGATGGAGAAGAGATCTATATCAAGTCGTCCGCAAGTCGGACAAGAAATGAGTGTTGCCGCGTTAGAGATCAGACCGAAGGTCTTCAGCAGCTCGCGTGCCACCTTAACTTCTTCCACTGGATCAGCGCTAAGCGAGATACGCAGGGTGCTGCCGATGCCCATAGAGAGCAGTGCACCGATACCCGCGGAGCTTTTTACTGTACCGGCAAACAAGGTGCCGGATTCTGTAATCCCGAGGTGCAGCGGATAAGGAATAACTTCCGCAGCCTGACGGTAAGCTTCGATGGCCATTGGCACATCGGATGCTTTTAAAGATACGATAATGTCGTGGAAATCCAGCTCTTCCAAAATACCAATATGGTACAGTGCACTTTCTACCATAGCTTCTGGAGTCGGATATCCGTATTTCTCCAAGAGATGATTCTCCAAAGAACCGGCGTTTACACCAATCCGAATCGGAATTCCTTTTTCTTTACACGCTTTAACTACTGCTTCTACCTTCTCCCGACGACCGATATTGCCCGGATTAATCCGTACTTTATCGATGCCGTTCTCAATAGCCATCAGCGCGAGCTTATAGTTAAAATGAATATCCGCTACGAGTGGGATATGAATCTGCTTCTTGATCTCCTTAATCGCGGCGGCTGCCTCTTCATTGTTGACAGTAACGCGTACCAGTTGGCAGCCTGCTTCCTCAAGCCGTAAAATTTCGGCTACAGTAGCCTCCACATCAGCTGTTTTGGTTGTACACATGCTTTGAATCGCAACCTCGTTGTTTCCCCCAATAATGAGCCCGCCAACATTGACAGGACGGGTTTGGTGTCTCAAGAACATGATTTTTCTCCCCCATAACGCCAAAGCTCCACCCCTTCGCAACCGCTAGTGAAGCGGGATAAGCGGAAGAAAGGTGGAGACAGTGACATGTATTGTTAAGGTAAGCGACTTACGCGCTTTCCTCTTTCTTTTTGTCTTTCTTAAGGTTCAATTCAGGCAAAGCCTTCTCTTGAACGACCTGCTCCGTGATCACACAATCCTTAATATCATCGCGTGAAGGAACTTCATACATCACATCAAGCATGATGCTCTCAATAATCGCGCGCAGTCCACGGGCTCCCGTATTGCGTTTGATCGCTTCCTTGGCAATCGCTTCGAGTGCCAACGGTTCGAACTTCAGCGCTACGTTATCCATTTCCAGCAGCTTGATGTATTGTTTCGTGAGTGCATTCTTAGGCTCGGAAAGGATACGCACCAGCGTATTCTCATCAAGCGGCTCCAAAGTCGAGATGACCGGTAGACGGCCTACAAATTCAGGGATTAATCCGAATTTGAGCAAGTCTTCAGGCAATACCATCGACAAATATTCGCCAGGCTTGAGATCCTTTTGTCCTTCAACTGCTGCGTTGAAGCCAATGACTTTTTTACCGATACGGCGTTTAATCATTTGCTCCAGACCGTCAAAGGCACCGCCTACGATGAACAAGATGTTCGTCGTATCAATTTGAATAAACTCTTGATGAGGATGCTTACGACCACCTTGTGGTGGTACGGAAGCAACCGTTCCTTCGAGAATCTTCAGAAGTGCCTGCTGTACACCTTCACCGGATACGTCACGAGTAATGGACGGGTTCTCGGATTTACGTGCCACTTTATCAATCTCATCAATATAGATAATGCCGCGTTCGGCTTTCTCCACATCATAATCTGCCGCTTGAATCAGCTTAAGCAGAATGTTCTCAACATCCTCGCCGACATAACCAGCTTCCGTTAGGGAAGTAGCATCAGCAATCGCAAATGGAACGTTGATAATCTTCGCCATCGTCTGTGCGAGCAAAGTTTTACCCGAACCGGTTGGACCAAGCAAAAGAATATTACTCTTCGTCAGTTCAACATCTTCGATTTTGCTTTGGCTGTTCACACGCTTATAGTGATTGTAAACTGCAACAGACAGCGATTTCTTCGCTTGCTCTTGACCGATTACATATTGATCCAAAATATCGCGGATTTCCTTTGGTTTCGGAATATCCTTCAGATCAAGCTCTTCCTCATGACCGAGCTCTTCTTCCACGATTTCCGTGCAAAGCTCGATACATTCGTCACATATATAAACGCCCGGTCCTGCTACAAGCTTACGAACCTGCTCTTGTGATTTGCCGCAAAAAGAACATTTCAATTGCCCTTTTTCATCATTAAATTTAAACATCTAACCACCCCTTTAAGATTTCATCGGTGAAGAAAGAACCTGGTCAATAAGCCCATATTCCTTGGCTTCTTCCGCGCTCATGAAGTTATCGCGGTCTGTGTCCCGTTCGATTTTTTCAAGGGGCTGACCTGTGCGATCTACATAAATTTGATTCAACTTCTGTTTCGTCTTGAGGATCCAATCGGTATGAATCCAAATGTCGGACGCTTGACCTTGAACACCACCGAGCGGTTGATGAATCATAACTTCGCTGTTAGTCAGCGCGTATCTTTTGCCCGGAGCCCCAGCTGTTAAAAGGAGCGATCCCATGCTTGCCGCCATCCCTACACAAATGGTTGAAACATCCGGTTTGATATATTGCATCGTATCGTATATACCCATGCCGGCTGTTACTGAACCACCGGGTGAGTTGAGGTACAAGTGAATGTCCTTCTCGGGATCATCTGCTGCAAGGAACAGCAGTTGAGCAATAACCAGATTGGCGACATCATCGTCAATCGCACTGCTTAAGAAAATAATGCGATCCTTGAGCAATCTGGAATAGATATCGTATGAACGTTCCCCACGACTTGTTGATTCCACAACCATTGGTACCAGACTCATGCCACCAACCTCTTTTCTCTATACAGATTAGTCTTATCGTTTCAAAAATATTTTAACACGTTCACGGCCCGATGTCATTTTTTCACTACAGCAGACCTGTCCACCGCTTGTGATAGTGACGTCATCACGCCAATTTCCTTAATACCATACGCTCATACGGATACCTATGTAATCACATATATCTGTGCCCGAGGATAAAAATAAGGCACGTAACGAAACTTACGTGCCTTATCATATCTGTATGGAGGCCGATTGCTCGGCCGTTCTAGGTAGTTAAAAAATCTTACTCAGCTTTAGCGTCTTCAGCAGCTGGTGCTTCTTCTACTGCTTCAACTTCTACACTATTGCTAACAAGGAAATCAATGGTTTTGCGCAAAGAAAGTTCTTCGCTCAAGCTACCTAGTGAACCGTTAGCTGCCAAGATGCTGCGAATTTCTTCTGGAGTACGTTTGTAAGCTTCAGCCATAGTAGCCAACTCTTCGTTAACTTCTTCTTCGGAAACTTCAATGTTCTCTTGTTTAGCGATAACTTCCAGTACCAGGTTGTTGCGAACGCGTTTTTCAGCATCGCCTTTCATTTGGTTCTGCAAATCTTCACGAGTTTGACCCGAGAAGCTAAGGAACATATCCATGTTCATACCTTGTTGACGAAGACGAGTGTCGAAGTCACGAACCATGTTCTCAACTTCGCTGTTGATCATTGCTTCTGGGATTTCAACTTCAGCGTTTGCTGCTGCTTTATCAACAACTGCGTTCTCGCGAAGGCCTTTCAGTTCATCCTGTTTACGGGATTCGAGCTGAGCTTTCAGATCTGCTTTGTACTCTTCCAAAGTTTCGAATTCACTTACATCTTTAGCGAACTCATCATCAAGTGCAGGAAGTTGTTTGCGTTTGATTTCGTGCAGTTTCACTTTGAATACTGCTTTCTTACCCGCAAGGTTCTCTGCATGGTATTCGTCAGGGAAAGTAACTTCAACATCTTTGAAATCTCCAGTGGACATTCCCACTACTTGCTCTTCAAATCCAGGAATGAAGGAGTTGCTACCAAGTTCAAGAGAATGACGCTCAGCTTTTCCGCCTTCGAACGGTACGTCATCAACATATCCGTCAAAATCGATCACAGCGATGTCGCCGTTAGCTGCTGCTTCTTCTTCAACTACTACGAGTTCAGCATGACGCTCTTGCAGACGAGCAAGCTCAGCGCTCAGCTCTTCTTCAGTCACTTCAGCTTTTTGTACTGGAACTTCCAGACCTTTGTAATCGCCGAGCTTCACTTCAGGTTTAACCGTGATCTTCGCTTTGAAGATAAAGGATTGACCTTTAGCAAATTGCTCAATATCAACTTCAGGACGGTCTACAGGGAAGATGTCAGTTTGTTCAACTGCTTCACCGTAAGCTTCAGGAAGAAGAATGTCGATTGCATCTTGGTACAAGCTTTCTACACCAAAACGGGATTCAAAGATCGGGCGTGGCACTTTACCTTTACGGAAGCCTGGTACGTTAGCTTTCTTAACGACTTTGTTAAAAGCTTTATCAAGTGCTGCTGCAACGCGTTCTGCGTCAACTTCTACTTCAAGAACTCCAAGGTTCTTCTCTATTTTTTCCCATGTTGCTTTCATATTATACTTTTCCCTCCAAAATATAGGTTCACAAGTTTACTTCAAAAAATGATACAATCCACGCACAGAATAACCATTATATTATATACAACATTACTTTATTTATCAAGTAGAGAAGTCTTTACAAAACCCTTGAGCGCACGATATGCTCCCTCAAATTGAAAGCGCATGCCGTCTGTAATGCCGTACATTCCACGAGTCTCCTCCTCTTGCCGTGTACCGTTTAAGCTCTCAGATACAAACTGGTGTAACGCCCCCGCCCAAATATCTAGTAGCGCGTCTTCCCCATCCAGTATTTTCCGATACTCTTCCGATCCATAAATCGACATGACGAACTGGCCCCAGAGCTCCTGTGCAAAATAATACAGCGTAGGCTCATGTACCTCCGCCTGCTCGGCTACCCGCTCAAGCACCTGACTCACCTGCGGCGGAAAATCCTCTGTCTGCAGCGGCACACTTTCAATCTCTACAATTGCTGTTTCGTGACCACGAATCAGATTCACTGTTCCCTGCATCCCACGCCGCCGAAGGGTCTGCAGGGTCCGAAATTGCAGCAGCGGGTGAACATTATCCCCCTGCAGCCATGCCGTCAGCGCCTCATCGACTCCGCCGCCTTCCAGATATGAAAGCTGCTCTAGTGCTAGGATTGTCGCCTCTGACAGCGGCTCATTCATTATCCGCTGCAGCAGCTTTTGAGGATACCCCGCATCCTCAGTCATTTTTGATTTGGCCAAGAGACGGGCCATATCTTCTTCCCTTAAATCTTCGTCTTCGGGGTGAACGGCTCCTTCCGCATCTCCATTCTGAGAGGCGTAAGGGAAAGCTGTTTCGAGCCATTCCAGCAGAGACCGCCATTCCTCGTAATTTCGTTCTTCCTGTCCTTGACACTGCAACAAAAAACGTAGCAGCTCCATCGCTTCCCCGTATCGTTCACTCTCCAGCATCACCGTAAGCTGGATTTGATAATAGTCCAGTGTCTTGGGAAACAGGACGATATTCTCTTTTGTGGCGGGGGAATCTGAATCTTTAATGAGGGCACCTCCTTATAGCTAATTATGTGAATTGAATTCTAAAACGTCATAAATGTTATTAAGACCTTAAGCTTCTTCCGAAACTTAATAATTGTAGATTATAGCATACCCCGTACTCTTTTTAAAAAACAGCTTGAAAAACATCGGCGTACATGATATGATAACTCCTGCTTGCTTTTCAGCCAGCAATCATGTCCCGGTAGCTCAGCTGGATAGAGCATGCGCCTTCTAAGCGCACGGTCAGGGGTTCGAATCCCTTCCGGGACGTCAGAGTAACAGCCTTCCTTCGGGGAGGCTGTTTTTGCGTTCAGGGGATCGAAGCACAGAGGTTCGTCGGAGTATAGGCATCGAAAGCATACGCTTCGCAGTAAGCCCTTTAGGGCTGTATCCCGCTCTGGACTCGTTAACAGCCTTCCTTCGGGGAGGCTAACGAGTCCAGAGGTAAAAATATTCGGCTCAACAGACGAAATTATAGTGTCCATCATTGGACAGGTTGTTGAATACTATGTGGCTGGACCCGACATCTGGTGATGCTTCTCGGGGCATCTTAAGGTGGTGTGTCGGCTGGTCTATGATCAGTGCACTAGGCTTGTTGAGTGACTAAGTCTCGGCCGAGTACAGTTGGCGTTCCTCAGACCATCCTTGGGCGCTGTATCAACTGTGGTACGCTCGATACACTAGATTGGTTGAGGGAACTAGGAGCTCGACGGTGGCGTATTATGAGCAACTGGGTATCGGATTCGTGGCAGCTTACATTAGGACGAGGACCTTTCAGTTTTTGGAGCTACATAGGGTGAACAGATCGAATGGTTATTTCCTACCGAGACTATAGTTTTAGGGAAATCCTCCCTGATATTTACCTATAATCTCTAAAAAACAAACTTTTCAGGGAATTCCTCCCTAAATATTTCCTAAAAACCGCTAATCATGAGTAATCAAGGATATTTCAGGGAGGTTTTCCCTAATTATGCTTCTAAAGAGCATAAAACGCTGAATTTTAGGGAGATATTCCCTAATTACGAATAAACAACTTCAATCCATTACTAATCCATCGACACCCCATCAATAACCCTATAAACAAATAAAGGCCTACAGGCTTCCCCCGTAGACCCCAATTCATTACTTCCGGCGATTGCTAAGCCACAACGGAAATCGAAATACAAAATTGATAAACAAAACTACAAATACAAGTACGGCTGCCGACTTATCAGCAATTTGACGCGCATCTTCTACAATCGCCTCGGATTGTACATACCAAAGATGTACGGCCAGTGTTTCACCCGGCGAGAACAGATTGAAATCCCACATTTCTCCCGAGGTACTGAGACCAGCGGTAAGGATAATAACCGCAGACTCCCCGAAGGCGCGTCCAGCAACGAGACAAATCCCAGTAACAATGGCAGACATTGCAACGGGCAGGACTACCGTGCGGATCACGTGGAATTTAGTCATCCCAAGCGCATAACCAGCCTCGCGGATCTCCCCGGGGACAGCACGTACCGCTTCCTCTGTCACTCGCGCAAGCATAGGTAGATTCAGCAGTGCCAAGCTGACGCCTCCGCCAAGAATCGTCAGACCGATATCGAAATATTCCGCAAAAATCGCGAGTCCGAGCATACCGAACACAATCGATGGTACCGATGAAAGAGATTCTACGCAAATACGTAGTGCGCCTGTAAATTTATTGTCTGGTGCATATTCAGCCATATAGATTCCCGCACCCAAACCAATTGGAACGGAAATAAACAGCGAGATGAACAAAATGTAAAAGGAGTTAAACAGCACCGGGCCAATCCCACCACCTGCGTCAATCTCTTCAGGCTGTTTAATTAAGAAATCGGGCCGAAGTGCCGGTAAACCTTTACTAAGAATCGTGAAGAGCAGCCAGAAGATCAGCAGCATGACTAAAGCCCCAAGCGTATAAAACCCTATGGTTGCAATTTTATTGTTTCTTTGAGCACGCGCTGTATGCTTTGTACTTGCGAATCCGTTCACGCTGCATCCCTCCTTTTTCTGCCCAGCACGCGGATGATCAGAATTAATACAAATGATATTACCAGCAGGAGAAATGCCATCATATGTAGCGCATAGTTCCATGTAGAGTCAAACTCTACATTGGAGATTTGCATAACGATGTTACTAGTCAGCACCGATGCTGGCGTGAATAACGTCTTCGCCAATTGCGGTGTATTCCCGATAACCATAACTACAGCCATCGTCTCACCCACAGCACGAGTCATACCCAGAATAACCGCAGAGATAATCCCCCGGCTAGCCGCAGGCAGTATTACACGCATGATTACCTGTAAACGGGTAGATCCAAGCGCATATGCAGCATCCCGATATTTGCGCGGTACAGAGACAATGGCATCATCACTGATTCGGCAAATCGTTGGCAGCACCATTAATGCGAGCACAAGCGCAGCAGCTAACAAGCCATCGCCTAAGCTCTCCCCACTAATTCTGCGCAAGAAAGGAAGTAATACCGTTAAGCCTATATATCCGTAAACAATTGAAGGAATACCTACCAATAAATCTAGCACTGGACGGATAAAAGTCTTCATCCATTTTGGAGCAATCTCTGCACAAAGTACTGCCATCCCTACCGAAATAGGAACTGCAATCAGCAGCGTTAATGCAGTTAGTGAAAGTGTATTTACAATGAAGGCAGCCGCTCCAAAAGAATCCTCTTCCGGCGTCCAGTTAAAGGAAAAGAAAAAGTCCGCAGGCGAGAGATGGCCGAACAGAAGCATAGCCGTTTTGCCGATAAATAGAATTACAAGTCCAAGCACAAAGCAAAGCGCAAGAATGCTGAATAAAAAATAAAACTTAAACAATTTGTTGCTAAACAAATGTCTACCATGACGTTTGGGATTAGCGCTAACCTGCGTTACGCTCTCTTTTCCCCTAGTTGCCAAGCCTTGGACTGGTGCCCCCATACTTTCCCTCCTGTAAGCGGCCACCCCCGTATCAAGATCGGAGCTGGCCGCTGTTACCGTTCAATATGATCTTTAGATGTTATTAGCCCTTCATTGCTGCGATCGGAATAAATTTAAGCTTTTTCAGGGAACCTTGTTGGAACTTCTTGCTTTGTACGTATTCGATGAATTCTTTTGTAGCGCCAGTAGGTTGGCCTTTAGTCATGTAGTAACCATAAGCCCAGATCTTATAAGATCCATTGATTACGTTGTCTGTAGTAGCAGCTATACCGTTGTGTTTAACAGCCTTTACGTCGCCACTTACATATACAAGGTCGATATAACCGATAGAGTTAGGAGTTGTTCCTACGGCAGTCTTCATGTCACCGGATGAACCTGTTTCTTTGTAGTTCTTAGCTTTTTTAACGATATCTCCGCCATCCAAAGCTTTAGCTTGATAGTTAACGCGTGTACCGGAACCGAAAGAGCGAGTGATAACCACGATGTCAGCATCTGCACCGCCTACTTCTTTCCAGTTCGTGATTTTACCTGCGAAAATACCTTTAAGCTGTTCAGTTGTAAGGTTATCTACACCAACATTTTTGTTAACGATTGTAGCAAAAGGAATAACTGCTACTTTGTTTGCTACTTGACCGTCAAAAGCTTTGAAGCCTGGTACGTCGATGCTAGCATCCCAGTCGCAAGCGCCGATATCAGCGATGCCTTTTTTAACAGCTTGAGGTCCAGTTACTGAACCTTTACCTGAGGCTGCGATTTTCACCTTAGGGTGCAGCTTTTGAAATTCTTTTGCCGCTTGAAGCGTCAATGGAAGAAGTGCGGTTGAACCGTTAACTGTGATTTTACCTTTAAGTGAATCGGCTGCTGCTGCAACCCCTGCGAAAGATGCGGTTACCGCAATTACAGCCGTTAGAGCCGTTACTGTTAGCTTTTTGAAAATCTTCATTTGTATTATTTCTCCTCTCGGCTCTACGCCGTTAAAATATGATTAGGGATATTTATTATTTCGACAGTTGCAATGCTTTGCCGCCTTGAACTACCCATACACCGCCGTCACTTACGATAGCAAGCTTGCTTCCATCATTCGAAACAGCTACTTCAGATACATCTTCAGTGGAGCGGAACAGCTCAGTCTTAGCTCCATTGTTATCAACGGAATAGACTACTGTGCTTCCATCTGCCGCTGAACCTGCTACAACCAAGCCGTTCTTAACGCCAGTAGACCAAGTTACTTCAACATCAAGTGCAATGTTGCTGCTTTTTCCGTCTGCTTTTACAACCTTCAATGTGTTAGCTGCGTTACCTTCAGCATCTGCACTCAGGTAAACGACGCTACCATCAGCAGAAATTTCAGGGTACAGTTTGTTATCCGGTGTAGTTGTCAGTGCAGCTGGTTTAGCATCTTTCGTAGCCAGGTCAAGCTTGTAAAGCTGCTCTCCAGCAGAGCTGAAGTCTACAGTAAGAGAATCTTCTGTGCTGTCCGCATCGTTTTTAGCAACACCCGTCAAGTTAACGATATAAACGGCGCTCTTTTCGTCAGCGGAAATGCGCAGTTCGGATTTATTTTCTACTTTGTCTGCCAATACGGATTTAACTTCACCAGTGTCTACAGCGATTTTTGCGAGTTTCTCTTGCTTGTCACCTTGGACGAAGTAAATACTTTTACCATCGTTCGACCACACCAGATCCGTTTTTACACTATTGTCAGTACCAAGTGTCTTAGTAGCTCCGCTAGACAGGTTAATCAGATTCAACAAACCAGTCTCATCATTGAAAGCTCCCCACTGCCCATCCGGCGAAACTGCAAAATCCACTGCACTGTCATTTGATGAAAATACTTCGTAGTTACCTGGCTCTGTGCTGAACTTGATAAGTTGAGCAGATTCAGCATCACTTTTGTTCGCAATCAGACTTCCAGCTGCTGTCCAGTGCAAAGTATCAAACAATCCTTCAGGACGAGCAAAGCTTAGAATCGTGCTAGCGTCAGCATCCAGTTCTCCACCTAATGCATAAACTAACTTTGAAAGCTCTACATAGGTTTTACCGTTATAAAATACTGGAGCAACTGTGAATATCTCGGAATTACCATCTACTTGATAGCTCTTTGAGCCTGTTTTGAGTTGGACATTATGTAATCCTTTGCTGTCATTAAGTTCAAACCCGCCAGCTCCAAGTACTAACTTAGCTCCAATTTCACCAGCTACCTGATTCAGCGAGTACAACTTGTAACCACTGCTATTAATGGTGTTAAACACAATCGGCGTACCATTTACATTCCAAGTGGCTGTACCTTCTTTAACTGCTGTTTTTGCAGCGGTTTGATTGGTAGCCACAGATTTTACATTACTGCCGATGCTAGCTGCAGATACACTCCCAACGCCTACAGTTGCAAGAAGTGCTGAAGCCAACGTTGCGCTAATCCATTTACTGTTTTTCAATTAGATTCACCCTTTTCGTATAGGTAACTGCTAATGTCATTTTCGTCTACAATTGTCAACTCTGTTGCAGAGGAATGTTATGGAAATATTAACTATAATTATTTTTTTGAAAAAGTAGGTATATTAGCGTACTAGACTGCTAAATTCAGATAAACCAAATGGACTAGACACGAAAAAGCCTCATGGGGGATAGCTCTGCGGGGTGCAGTAGCTTTTACTCCATGAGGCTTTTTGTAAATGTGATCTACACTAACTCTTCATTTAAATGCTTTTCCAACGTTCTCCGTACAGCTCCTGGGCCTTTCAGCATCTCATAGAAGTAACTTTCAATCTTGCTACCCAGACCGATTTCATATAACGGTACACCAAAGATCTTCTCATTTTCTAGAATTCTATGCACATTAGAGGTCGAATCTCCCAAAGTCACTCCCTGCAGATGCGCTTGAAGTGACTCCATTAACGGATCGGGACTTAGCTCAAATGAATTCCCTTCATCATCCACTCCGATCAAATAGCGGCACCAAGCAGCAATTGCTAGTGGAATCGCCGTCAATTCAGCTGGATGAAGATCTTCGCGTTGTACATAGGATTTGATCGTTTCCCCATAACGAATGCCTACCTTCTGCGACGTATCTGTCGCAATTCGCTGCGGGGTGTCCGGAATAAATGGATTCGCCAAGCGCTCTTGCAGCACTTCATCCAAAAACTGCTGTGGACGTAGAATGATAGGATCTACAACTACAGGCAATCCTTCCTTATACCCAATCCGCTCGACTAATGTACGTAGGGTCTGATCCTTCATCTCATCCGAAATCTGCTTATAGCCTAGTAGACAGCCAGTGACCGCTAATGCAGTATGCAAGGGGTTTAGACAGGTGGTAACTTTCATCGTTTCTACCCTGTTCACGGTCTCACGATCTGTGAATATAATGCCGGCTTCTTCTAATAAAGGTCGCCCATTCGTAAACTTATCCTCAATGACCAGATATTCACTAACTTCTGCGTTAACAAAAGGCGCGGTATGAGCGTTCCTCGAGGTAATAAGTATATCCATGCCGCCAATCCCCTGCTCCTGTAAAGCATTACGTACTACCTCGGATGGACGTGGTGTGATTTTATCGATCATCGACAAGGGGAATGTTATGTGACTCTCGTCTTCGAGGTACGCAACAAAACCTTCCTCCACAATCCCTTTCGCAGCCCATGCCTTGGCGATTGTAATCACGCTATTTTTCAACATATCCCCATTGTGCGAACAGTTATCCATACTGACAAAAGTCATCGGATACTGCCCCTTAAGATATCGACGGTACGCTAGAGAAGCGATCACACTCATGCTGTGGGAAGGCTGCTCTGGCCCTTGCTCCATATCCTTCTTCACGATATCAAGGTACATTCCATCAGGACCGGTCAAGGTATAACCTTTCTCTGTAATGGTGAAGCTGGCCATCTGCAGGCTCGGGTTTTCAAAAATTTCAACCAAACGGCAGTAATCCTGCGCTCGATTCTTGTTTGCCATAATAGCTTCGGTAATGCTGCTAATGACCTTTTTTGTAAACTCGCCACTCGCATTCATTAGTACGAGAAGTGTTAAATGATCATGCGGTTTATAAATTTTGTCAATCAGCTCGTAGTCAGAGGAGGTAGCGGCAATAATACCTGTATCTGCTTTTCCAAGATCCAACAGCTTCTGGTGAGCATTCGCAACAAATCCCCGAAAAATATTTCCCGCTCCAAAATGAACCCATTCCGGCCTAACACGCGTATTCTCCGCCACCTGCTCATAATCAAACTGAGGAAGCTCCACGTCAGCGTCCTTCCACGCCTCTGCACATGATTGAATACTCTCTCTTGTCAGAAGCAGCATTCACTTCACCCCCATCGTATTGTCGAGACTATCCCACACACCAAGTAAATACATGATCCCCATTGCTCTATCGTACAGCCCGTACCCCGGGCGGCAAGTCTTCTCTTCCCCCCACAAATGTCGACCATGATCTGGACGCACATACCCCGTATATCCATTCTCATGATACGCTTTAACAACCTCTGCCACATCCACACTGCCATCCCGTCCACGATGAGAGACCTCAATAAAATCTCCGTTCTCAAAAACCTTAACATTTCGAATATGAGCAAAATGAATGCGATTACAGAATTCCCGAATCATAGCCGGCAGATCGTTCTTCGGATTCGTACCGAGCGACCCAGTGCAGAAGGTTAATCCATTATACGGACTATCCACTGCGTCAAGTAAACGACGGATCGTATCACGGCTGCGGACAATGCGGGGCAAGCCAAAGATCGGCCAAGCAGGATCATCGGGATGAATAGCCATTTTGATATCGACTTCTTCACAGACAGGAATAATGCGCTTCAGAAAATAGACCAAGTTCTCGAACAGCTTCTCTTCCGTTACATCTGCATAAGCGGCGAATAGCTCATCGAGCTTCGCAAGACGCTCCGGCTCCCAGCCAGGCATCGTAAATTCGCCGGCCCCCTTGAGAATACGATTCACCATGTCGCGCGGGTTCTCATTAATGGCCGCATTTTCATAAAAAAGAGCATTCGAGCCATCTGGCAATTCCTTGTACAGCTCCGTCCGAGTCCAGTCAAAGATCGGCATGAAATTGTAACAGATCACTTTAGTACCGACCTTGGCTAGCTTCCGTATGGTGTCTATGTAAATATCGATATATTTATCACGCGTCGGGAGTCCAATCTTGATATCATCATGGACGTTCACACTCTCTACTACGGCAGTGCTAAACCCTTTGCTCGTAATTTGATCCGCAACCTTTTGAATGTCATCCATTTCCCACACTTCGCCCGCTACCTTATGATGTAGTGACCAGACAATACCCATTACCCCCGGAATTTGCCGGATATGATCAAGCGTAATGTTGTCATTGCCTTCTCCATACCATCTCCATGTCATTTTCATCTAGATAAAACCTCCTATAATTTCATATGTCGAGATCTTGTATACAAGATAATATACTCAAATATTAGATTTAAATAATACCTTTTGTCAATGAAATAAAATCAATAATCCCTATTCTTGTATACAAGATAAAAATATTATATAATGAAATCACTATCTTATTTCAGGATCCCGTTTCAGATATCCGCATTACAAATTCAACGGCAATGGAGACGCAACCTCATGTCCACCAAAAATGATATTTTGAACCTATTAAAGCACGAAATTCTTAATTTAACACTAAAACCTGGAACCATTCTAAGTGAGACCGTGTTATCCGAACGGTTTCAGATATCCAGAACACCTTTGCGCGATGTACTAAAGCAGCTATCCCTCGAGTCCTATATTGATGTGTATCCGAAGAAAGGGAATCTGGTTTCATACATTGATTTGGAATCTGTCGAGCAAATGATCTATTTAAGAAGCGTTTTAGAAAAGGATATTATCAAAGGTCTATGCGATAGCCTTACTCTTAAAGGAATTATAGAACTTAAGAAGAACCTAGAAGAACAGAAAAATGCCATACATCAAGAACATTCCATTGAGCACTTTTTTGCATTGGATGACGCCTATCATAAGACGTTATTCACATTAGCAGGACATGAATTTTTGTGGGAGCAAATTAAGTTTTCCCATGTGCATTATGAAAGATATCGACGCTTGCATACGCTAAAGCAAGAAAAGCTGGAGAAAATTTTGAGCGAGCATCACATGATCCTGGATTGTATGACAAACCATGAACCAGACAAAGTGGATGAGCTAGTCCAGCATCATTTGCGTGAAGATATGAACTCCTTATACTTACTGGAGAATTTTGCAGATTATATTAAAGCGTAATAACGCGTATTTACAGAGTTTACATAAAAATAAAAAGACCGCCTCAAGCAGCCATTTTCATGGCTTTTGGGACGGTCTCTTTTTTTATATCACGCATTAAGGCATATTCGGATAAATCATTACCTTAATACTTGTATCCTTCTCTTTACGTGCTACTTCAAGAGCTTCTTGAGTATCTGTAAGCGCAAAGCGATGCGTAACTATTTTCTCAATATCTAATGAAGAATGCTGCAACGCTTGAATCGCAGCCGGATAGGTATTCGCGTAACGAAAAACACCATAAGCATCGATCTCACCATCGATAAATTGTCCCATGTCCATGGGAATAGCACTATCGGCTGGTAAACCGACAAACACAATTCTCCCGCCACGGCGAACCCACTTAATTGTATCCGCCATCGCCCTTGCGTTACCCGATGATTCTACGACGAGTGTAACTCCAAATCCGTTCGTTAACTCATTGAGTCGCTGTCCAACATTCTCTTTTACTGGATCTAATGCTGCAGTGAAGCCCATCTCCATTGCAAGTTGACGCCGAAAAGGTACGACATCCGTACCATAAATTTCAGAAACGCCAAATAGCTTTGCTGCTTGTCCTGCAAGCAGTCCGATCGGACCAAGACCCGTTATCAGCACTCGATCAAACGGTTGAACCTTACCACGCATCATTGCGTGAAAACCAACCGACAATGGCTCCAGCATTGCACCTTCCTCATAACTCATAGAATCCGGAAGTTTAAATAGATAATCGCTTGGCATGACAATGTATTCTGCCCAAGCCCCATTTACTGGGGGTGTTGCAAGAAAGACCACATCTGGGCACAAATTATAACGTCCTGATTTACAATAGTCGCATTGTCCACAGGTCACGCCTGGCTCAACCGCTACTCGGTCACCTACAGCTATATTTGATACCTGCTTACCAACCTCAACGACTTCACCAGCCAGCTCATGGCCTAATATGATCGGTTCCTTTACTACATAACGACCGATTCTTCCATGCTCATAGTAATGAACATCTGACCCGCAAATTCCGATACAATACACCTTAATTAGCGCTTCATTATCCTTAGGAACAGGAATATCTATTTGCTTCACAGAAATCGATAATTGCTCATCCATTATTGCAGCATTCATCTTGCCTGTTAACATGTACACGCACCTCATTTATCGTAGTAGTTGAAAGGACAATCGATCATTCAAACCGAAACCAACCGAAATCGAACTGACTTCCAGGCAAGAAGATAAACGTTACCTTCTGCTCCTCTGTCACTTTCTCCAACTCAAATACTCGCTCTACATATCCATCTGACTGTGTAAATTCGATCAGTTGATTGTTAGATGCTTCACCCTCTTCGAAGCGAAGATGAATGGTGTTCTTATCGATCGGAGATCTCCCACAAATGACAAGCTTTGAAGTACCTTCCGTCGTAAAATCCATCTGCTCGAACACGAGAGATACGTTATTCCCGATTCCTTCAACACCCTGTTCCGCGATGGTGAACGTATCACCATAAATGCGATCACAATCCACAGCCCTATTCTGCTCGAACGCTCGGTTCTTTTTCACAAATGAGAAGCCTTTAATGTGCACCTTCTTCTGTAATACAAAACAAATAGAGCTGATACCCGTGAGTCTCTTAGATAATAGATAAGTTGCCTCCTGATAAACATTCCATTGCGATTCCTTCTGATAAATAACGTCTGCCAAAAGCTCACTATTCTCTTCGTCCGGCATGCCTTCCCAAATCTGGAGCTCGTAGGCTTCGCTAGACAATGCGAATAGGGGAATCGTTATCAAATCCGAGCCGTAAGTTCCAAAGTCAATCTCGCGATAAGCAACCTGCGTCTCACCATCTCGACTCGTAGCTACGCCTCGTTCATTTCCGTTTCCGACTTCGCCTTTAACCTCGTCATATAGACCACCAGATATAAATCCATACGGATCCTTGTAAGCCGTCCCCAGACCGCTCGCTGTAAATTCCAACTGTGAAATCAGCTTTGTCTTTTCCGTACCGTTCTTACTCATACAGCGAACGCGGAAACTCCCATCTCCTAACGCCGTGATCTTGGCTTCTTGTCCCAGTTGTTCGAGCCGCGCTAGATTGGACTCAATCCCTGCATCATTTACAATACTCCACTCCACTTCAGTATAGGAAGTGTCTTTAGGGTAAAGGATGGCGTGTACATTCATTTCTCTTCTATTTTCATTAAACTGTTGTCCAGAATAACTTATAATTTCTATCTTTCGTAAAGGAATTTCTTCTACATTTCCCATTACACAGGGCAACTCTAGATTTCTAGTGTTAGCTGAAATGCCTATTCCACGATCTGCCACAGGGAGCGATTGAAGCTGTAGCTTACTACCTACTACACCTTTCGAGGTAACCTCAACTGTTATCGTACCTGCTTCTAAACTCGCAGCAACAATCGCCATAAGCTTGCCGCTGAACAAGCGTCTACTCCTTCCTTTGTATGGATCATAGTCCGTGCTGTCTCCATTATCTAAACCGATCAAACGGCCTGCTCCGCCCACCTGAACCTGAACGCGATTATTTGCATTCTCAACGGCATTACCGCGCTCATCGTTCATCGTAATTTCGACGAAGATTAAATCAGTTCCGTTCGCAAGGAGTGTACCCTTATCAGCCTTTAAGCAGATTCGACTCGCATCACCGAACGATTTCCTGATGTCTACTGCAATGATTTGGCCAGCCTCATCATAAGCGATTGCCCTAAGCTCGCCTGGTTCATAAGGAATCTTCCACCAGCCCGCTAGCTGTGTTCCATGCACATGATCGATTTCATAGGTCCCAACAGTCTCACCATTAAACTGCAATTCTATCTTGGGAGCATTCGAGCAGACTCGAACATCGATCATTTGACCGGGATTGAAATCCCAATAGGGAAAAATATGCACCATGGGATGCTCCTTGTAATTTGTCCAAGCCGATTGATAGATGTAATATGAATCCTTTTTAAAGGTCGCTGTATCAATCTGCCCAAAATACGAACTCTTCGTATGATACGGTGTAGGTTCACCAATATAATCAAAACCCGTCCATATAAATTGCCCTAATGAGAACGCTGCATCTCGCTCCGCGATAATACACGCTTCTGCTGACTTCGCTCCCCAGCTTGTAGAGCTATTACCTAGTGCAGAGCACTGCTCATCGTCATCAGCTAGGATGGATTGCTCGAATGGAAAATGATATATTCCCCTGCTCTGCACAATAGAGGCGGTTTCACTACCATAGATAATCCAGTCAGGATGTTCCGCGTGATGCTGATGGTAATATTTTTCCGCATAATTGTAGCCTGCCACCTTTACGATGTCCGCACATTTCTGAGCATTCTCCCATGGCATATAGTTCGATCCAATGGTTACTTTCCCGTTGCCTCTCGGATCATATTGAAGCACGGCTTCCATCAACATGCTCGTCAATTCTTGCCCTCGCTTGTCAGCATGCGTATCATAAATTTCATTGCCAATACTCCACATTAACAAGCTCGGATGATTACGATCTCGCATGACCCAGCATCTCACATCTTTTAACGCCCAATCCTTGAAAAATCTTGCGTAATCATATGTGGTCTTCGATCGCTCCCACATATCAAAGGCTTCTGAAACCACAAGCAGCCCCATTTCGTCCGCCAGATCCATAAGCTCTGCAGCAGGCATATTATGAGCGGTGCGTATTGCATTTACACCCATGTCCTTTAAGATCTCAAGTCTTCTTCTCAATGGTGCTGTATGAAACGCCGAACCCAATGCTCCAAGATCATGATGCTCACAAACTCCGTTAAGCTTAATCTTTACCCCATTCAGAAGCATTCCCTCTTGCGGATCCAGTACAATCGTTCGAAAGCCTATACACTGTGTTACTTCTTCTATTGTTGTCCACACTTCATCAGAGCCCTGATCAGGTGCCTTATGCTGCAATTCCGTTTTTAGCTGATATAAATGCGGCTCACCGGGGCTCCATAATAAAGGATTCTCTACAGTCAGCACCTTACTTACACGTGAGGTAACTTGTGTTTGATCTCCAGCCGAGATTTTCTCAACACAGGTCTTTATCACTCGATCCTTATGAAGAATGGTTTGGGAAAGCCGCATATCTTCTGTTATGTTTAGGTCGGTGTCGATCTCCACTCGCCAAACGTCATTATTTTGTACCGTATGAATGTAAGTTCCATCTGTCACGATATGATTGCAATCTCTTGTCTTGAGCCATACATTCCGATAGATACCCGCTCCTGAATACCATCTACTATTCGGACTCTGATGCACAACCTTCACTAGAATTTCATTTTCCCCGTCTATGAGCATATCTGTAATCTCGTATTCAAAGGAAGAATAACCGTATTTCCACTCCCCAACCCATTGATGATTCACATAAATCGTGGAGTCCATATAAATACCATCAAAACACAGCAATAGCTGCTCATCGTTCTTCGTATTTATAAAATACTTTCGATACCAGCCAACACTATTCTCATATAAGTCTAACGTGTTATAAATCAACCAATCATGTGGGAGATCGACGGGATGGAAATCCAAGGACTCAGCATTCGTCACTTCTAAAGTACTTTTGGCGAATTCCCAGCCCTCATTAAATAATCTTTTCTGATTCAAGGTGTATCTTCCTTTCTTCTCATAGGATTATGAAACAAAGGGATGGAGCAATAGAAGGAGTGGCCCTGCTGGACACACTCCTCCTATTGCTAATATTTAGTATATTGTGCGTTGATGCTGGTCTGGGATACCGCTTTTACGATAGAAATACGTATTGATGATATCTCTCCACTCGCGGGCATGTAGTGCCTGTTCATGCAGACGGTCTGCCACCTCCCCATACCTGCTATCGTCCATTTTTCCCTCAAGGGATTCCCACTTCTCTTTCAGCCCTGCTGCGCGATCCACGCCAACAAAATGCGTATCATAAATATGCTGGATGACCGTTTTACCAGATTTAAGAGTATGCGTATACGGTACATGATGAAAGAACAGTAATAGCTCATCTGGACAAGTAGCTACCGATTCATACAAATCTACATTCGCTCCTTGATACTGAGCAACATAACCCGTACCCGTCTTCATTGTCCGGTCTACACCAATCCCTTGTAAGTCTGCAAAATGATACGTTCCCCATTTCGAATACTCATATCCATCCACATTTGGACCGTAATGATGATCTGGATTGACCATCCAGCCTACGCCAAGCGGCGAAGTATAAGATTCATAGATATGCCAAGAGGTTAACAAGATCTCACGAATCGTGACTATTAACTGCTCATCCTCTGCACCGAATGTGAGCATAATCCATTCCTTCGCGATTTGCTCTGCACTTAATTCCGGATTCCAAGCGAGACGACCGTAACCATACAGATTGGCCTGCGCTAATAAATGCCCCGTCCAGTTATGATCATTACCAATATTCGAAACAGCAGCGAAGCCGCTATATTTATAACCGTACATGGATCCATCGACGACCCGTTTCACCGATGACTCCGAATCCGTTGCGTAAGTATTAAAATCAAGAACTTCCTTCCATTGAGGAATGAGGTAGCAGACATGACGCTGTTGGCCTGTGTATTCCTGTGTAACCTGAAATTCAATCATCATATTCGTATGCTTCATGGCACCGAACAACGGAGACACACCTTCCCGTACTTGAAAATCCATCGGTCCATTCTTCACCTGCAAAATAACATTATCCATGAATCGACCATCTAGCGGTTTAAAGTGATCATATGCCGCACGTGCACGATCGGTGGAGCGATCCCGCCAATCCTGTTTGCAATTGTAAACGAAGCAGCGCCAGATGACGATTCCCCCGAAAGGCAATAAAGCTTCAGCCAGCATGTTCGAACCTTCTGCATGATCACGATCATAAGTGAATGGACCTGGACGATTCTCTGAATCAGCTTTTACGAGGAAACCGCCGAAATCTGGAATCAATTTATAAATTTCTACCGCCTTTGCCTTCCACCATTGGCGTACATCAGAATCTAACGGATCAGCTGTATTCAATCCACCGATTTCGATCGGGCTAGCATAGTTAATACTTAGGAATAGCTTCACCCCGTAGTTACGGAAGATATCGGCAATCCTCGCGATATCAGGCAGATAGCGCTCTGTAATAAACATCGTTTCAAACCGATGTACATTGACATTGTTTATAGCAATCGCATTGATTCCTATCGAAGCGAGCATTCTCGCATAATCTTCCAATCGATCAAAGTCCTTAGTGATTTCGTTGTCTGAGTAGAATATGGACTTCCCTGCGTAACCACGTTCGATGCTTCCATCGATGTTATCCCATTGATTCATCATGCGGAGCGTATTTACCGGCTGATCCAACATATCCAACGCCTTAATCGATTGACCCGTTCCAAGCAAGCGTAGGAATGCAAATACACCGTACAGTAAACCCACGGGTGTGGAAGCACCAATTGCAATACAGTCCTTCTCCGTGTTTGCTCGAATGGCATATCCTTCTGATCCAATTGCTGTCCTTGTAGCCTCGCTAAAGGTATGCGTAATCAACGGATGATTACTATCAAACGTACCGATTGCAATACAAGCTTGTTTTTCTTTATCCTGAGATTCAGCAATGGTAGCTTCTATATCCAGCATTCCTTGTATGCCACGTGTTAGTTCTTGCACAGCACTTTTGATCACTGGATGATCTTGTTTGACTGTCAAAATGTTATAGCACCAAGGAGAATAGCACTCTCTTACTGCACTCGATTGAATATATGGATATTCGAGCCAAGCTTTATACCCTGCGTTATGTAATTCTGTCTGTTGTTCTGCCATAATTCGGTGTCCTCCATTAGTGAGTAAGACTTTTTAATCTAGATGTTGCTAGCTGTGCAATGGTTCTCTTATACTTTTGTAAACAATAGGTTATCCGCATCCCTACTAATAGGAGGAACACGAATGTGACGTACCATGAGCAGCAGGACTTACAACCGTTCCAACTCTATTTTGTATATAAAAGAACAAGTACAAATACAGACGACTATCAAGGTACATTCCATGCTCATCAGGGTGTTGAAATTCTTATTGTTCATGAAGGTAAAGGGACGCTGATTATTGATCAAAATAGCTATGAAATAAAGCCAGGGATGATTTGTATTTTCCAGCCGTATCAACTGCATCATATTCAAATTGAAATTAATGAGGCGGTTCCGTTCGTGCGTTCGATCGTGCATTATGAGCCCAGCATATTTAAAGCTTATTTTGAAAAGTGGCCCATCCTACAAAGCTTTTTCAATCATATTCACAGCGGCAATTCTGCCTCACCTCGATGGTATGAACAGCAGGACCTGCAATCCCTGATGGCTCTTTTGAAGGATCTGGATAAAGCGCTTCCAACTTTGCACAAAAATGATTTCATGGAAGAGGTCTCATTGTTTCTCATCACGTTCCTACGTACGTTAAAGCCGCTTTGGGATACACAGCAGAAGCCGGCCTCCATGGAACAATTGCTTCGTAAACCACATCAGGCAGAACGTATTATGGAATGGCTGCAGTTGCATTACAAGGAACCTTTGCGGCTTGATCAAATGAGCAAGGATCTACATCTTTCACCCCATCATTTATCCCACTTGTTCAAGGAATGTACAGGCAGCAGTATTTCCGATTATTTAACGGTCAAAAGAATGCAGGAAGCCGTTCATCTTCTGACTTCAAGCAAATACACGGTTGCGCACATCGCCGAGGAAGTGGGGATCACAAATTGCTCTCATTTTTGCAAATTGTTCAAAACCCATTTCGGCACAACGCCTAATCAATTTCGGAAGCAATGGCATTTGCATCATTGAGTTGTCGAACATCCCAGCTGTATTCCTTATTAACATCATATCAAGTTGGTTCGTGAGCAGGTATTCGCATCTTGTGCAAAAATGCCGCTACTTTGCGATTTACACCTAATTGTAAGTTAGTTTCAAGTAGCGGAAATCTAGCACTTTACATTTACTGGATTCCGGAGCACAATAATGAGTGAGCGCTCACTCATTATTGTTGTGCAGAGCACTCAGTAACACCACTTTGTATCCCAGACTATTCAGAATCGAGGAGATGAATATGGGTTCGGAAGTTCCAGTCATTTCAGTGAGCCATGTTAGTAAAGCCTTTGGAGACAAACAGGTGCTCGAAGATATTTCACTTCAAGTGGAGCGTGCGGAAACCTTCGGCATACTAGGACCCTCTGGCTCCGGAAAAACAACGCTAGTAAAGCTGCTTACAGGTATCGATGTGGTGACCTCAGGTGAGGTAAAAGTGCTTGGTGTCACTATGCCTAAGTTATCCCTGCTGCAGCAAATTGGATACATGGCTCAATCTGACGCCCTATATACAGAACTCAGCGCAAAAGAAAATCTGGAGTTCTTCGCTGCGCTATATGGACTAAAGGGTGCGGAGCGCGGCAAACGCATCAAAGCTGTTATGGAACTAGTAGATCTTCAGGAGCATCTGCGCAAAAGAGTAGATCAATACTCTGGCGGAATGAAACGCCGCCTATCCCTGGCGATTGCGCTGCTCCATGAGCCTCCGCTACTTCTTCTTGATGAACCAACAGTTGGTATCGATCCTGTACTCCGACTATCCATCTGGAAAGAACTAAAAGCTCTGAACGAGAAAGGTACCACGATTGTACTCACTACGCATGTCATGGATGAAGCTGAGAAATGTGATCGCCTTGGAATGATCCGTGATGGCAAGCTGCTTGCCGCCGACACACCTGCCGGACTGCTTGAAGCCACTGGCTCAGCTTCTATTGAAGAAGCCTTTCTATATTATGGAGGTGTCCGTTCATGAGAATCCGAGCGATCACCTTAAGGATTTTGCGACAATTTATTCATGATAAAAGAACGATGGCCTTAATGTTCATTGCACCGCTTATCGTTCTAAGTTTAATGAGCTTGGTCTTCAACGGGGACGCCTATGAGCCAAAAATCGGAGTATCCGGTGTGCCACTAAATATCTCAGCTGCGTTAAAAGAAGAAAATACCACAATTAAAGAGTATGCCAGCGAAGAGCTAGGGAAAAGTGCTCTAGTAGAAGGAAAGATTGACGCTTTGATCACTTTGAACGGAAACGTAGGGAATTCAGGAGTCATCCCTCAAGTGTTGTTAGAGGGTAGTAATCCTACAGCCAACAAGGCGGTAATTATGACGCTTCAAAAGCTTTCTCAGAAGCTCCTTCCAAGTACAGAGGAACAGCTGCAATTACAGCCCCAGATCAGCTACTTATACGGTTCTGAGAATATGAAGACGATTGACCGCTTCGGTCCGATTATGATTGGTGTATTTGTTTTCTTTTTCGTATTCCTGATTGCCGGTGTTTCTTTCCTGCGAGAGCGGACTACAGGCACCCTTGAACGTTTACTTTCCACCCCTTTAAAAAGATGGGAGATTGTACTCGGGTATGTATGTGGCTTCGGCATTTTTACCATATTCCAAGCGCTATTGATCTCGTGGTTTTCCATTCAGATTCTTGGCATTATGATGACGGGAAGCTTTGGTTACGTAATGCTGATCACCTTACTCCTGTCAATGACTGCACTGACGCTGGGCACGCTACTATCTGCTTTTGCAGCCAACGAGCTACAGATGATTCAGTTCATCCCGCTTATTATCGTGCCACAAGTTTTCCTCAGCGGACTGTTCCCACTCGACACCCTACCGCTATGGCTACAGCGCATCGGCTACGCAACCCCAATTTATTATGGATCAGAAGCGCTTATGAACATCATGATCCGTGGCAAAGGATGGAATTCCATCGCTCTGGATGTCTATGTACTGATCGGATTCTCACTATTATTCATGGTGCTGAATGTATTGGCACTGCGCAAACACCGGAAAATGTAGCCTCACTAAGAACTTTCATCGGTTGAACGGAATGAACCAAGTTTGGAGGATAATTGTAATGAAAGAATATGATTCTACGGAACAAAATATAGAAGAGCAGTGGATTGAAGAGCTGCTGGCCATAAGTGAAGAGGATAAACTGACATCGAAGCAGATTTCCATTTTGCATGCGGCGATTGAGGTGTTCTCCGAAAAAGGTTACGCTGCTGCTGCGACTAGTGAAATTGCTCAAAAGGCAGGCGTAGCAGAGGGTACGATTTTCCGATATTACAAAACAAAAAAAGATTTACTGCTCTCCATCATTGGCCCCACCATGAGTCGTATGCTCGCTCCTTTTGTACTGCGGAATTTCAACGGGGTACTCGATGTTCCCTATGATAGTTTCGAAGAATTCCTACGGTCATTTATCGTCAATCGTCTGGAGTTCGCCCGTAGAAATTTTAAAATGCTAAAGATTCTGATACAGGAGATTCCTTTCCAACCGTTGCTCAGAGAGCAGTTCGCAGAAAATATTCTAAGCAAGGTGCTGGAGCGCGTCATCGAAATTGTTGAACACTTCAAGGCAAAAGGTGAAGTCATTGAATTACCCACACCCGCTATTCTACGTTTCACTATTTCATCCATTGGTGGGTATTTGCTTAATCGCCTGCTGCTACAACCGGAGAAGGACTGGAACGATGAGGAAGAGATTAACCTGACGATCCGTTTTATTATGCACGGGATTAGTGGAGTAGCAGCCCCTATTTGATGCGCACGCCCGTTCTGTTATCATAAGGACTATATAATAATCGGACTTTTCGAAGAACAAGTTACGAGGAAGGAATTATGTTATGGGCTTTAGTGTGACAGAACGGGTAATTAAGCTGCTGTGCGGCAAGTCTATTTTTGAAAAAGGATTGGCTTATTACCAGTCTGGAAGCGTCGATATAATAGATGTTGAAGAACGTAATGAATCCATCCCAGATCTGCCCCGCTCTCGTTATGAAGCGTTCGTTCAAGGGGGCATTGGCTACGAAGTCATGATTGTCATCGATATCGACGGTGATGTCACGGCAGAATGTACTTGTCCTGCTTACACGCATGGAGGGCCTTTCTGCAAACATATCGCAGCCGTACTGATCAGCATTGATGCCCTTGAAACTGCTGGAGAACGGCCAGACCGTACCGGAACTTCCAGCCATTCTACTATTGAAGATACTGGAGTCTTAACCCCACGTAATGTTACGGATTCTACGCGAGACATGGGAGGAAGGTCCAGAGACCAGCATCTTGTGAGCAGCCTGCTAGGCATGTTCAGTAACCATAAGCCGCGTCCGAGCGGTACTGGGGCTTTTGTAGATAATAGGATCCCTTTAAATGTCGAGTTCATCTGCAAGCCATTCACTTACAGCTATAGCACTACCATGCTGGGAATAGAAATGAAAATCGGCTCGAAACGACTATATGTCGTTCATAGAATAAGAGGTTTTCTGGAACGTGTACATCGTGGAGAAACCTTCGAATTCTCTAAGCATTTCGTCTATGACCCTGCCATTCACAGCTTTCGGAAGGAAGATAACATCGTTCTTCAGAAGCTAATTGAAATTATCTTAAATGAAAAAATGTATCGCGATAACGTCACTAACTACTCTCCATATGGTGGCAACCTGGGGGGAGATCGCCTGCTGGCTATCCCTCCTTTTTTCTGGGAGACGCTTCAGCCCGCACTTTCAGAGGTTCAGTCGGTATATCTGCAACAAGAAGAGGTGTTGTATGAAGGCATTCATATGTCTAATGAAGCACCGCCCCTTAGCTTTGCGTTCGAACAAGCCGAAGGCGAAGGCTACCATCTGGATATTCAAGGACTGGAGCAGATCTCAGTTCTGGAAGATTACGGACTCGTGCTGTCTGAAGGTAAGCTGTTGAAGCTAACTGCTCAGGAATGCATGCGCCTATCTGAGATGAAAAAAATGCTGGAATCCTCTCGTCGAGATGGCATCGATATTGCCCCCGAACAAATGGAGCCTTTTATGGACAAGGTTATTCCTGGTCTGAAAAAACTGGGAAACGTGCATATTGCCGAATCTATTGCTGATCGAATTGTGCAACATAAGCTTATAGCCAGGCTCTATCTGGACCGCGTGAGAGATCGACTGCTCGCCGGGTTAGAGTTTCAGTATGGTGACATTATCATCAATCCTTTAGACGAAAAAGCCCATATTCGCGGTACGGACTTGATTCTTATACGCGACGGTGAAGGAGAGGCCCGAATTCTGGAGCTGATGGAGCATGAATCCTTCGTCAAAACCGAAGGCGGGTATATTATGACGGATGAGGACGGTGAGTACGATTTTTTATACCACACGATTCCGTTGCTTGAACCACTATTAACGGTCTATGCGACCACCGCTGTCAAAGAAAGACTATTCACGGGAACCACGCCACCAAAAGTGAGTATTAGTTGGAATGAGAAAACCGACTGGCTTGATTTTAAATTCGACATGGGTGGTATTCCCGAATCTGAGATTGTGATGGTCTTAAAATCACTTCAGGATAAACGTAAATACTACCGCTTGCCCGAAGGGGCACTGCTACCGCTGGAGAGCGAGGAGCTCCAAGAAATCATCACCTTTATGAACGAGATGGGCATCCGAGAAGGTGAGATTAAAGGTGCGCAATTTTCTTTACCAGTCGTTCGTGGGTTACACTTAACCTCTTCCGATTCTCAAAGTGACTCAGTCAAACTGAGCAGATCCTTTAAAAGGTTACTTGCGAATATGCACAATCCTGAGAACCTTGACTTCCCTATACCAGAGAGTCTGGCTCCTGTGCTCCGGGATTATCAGCAGTATGGATTTCAGTGGCTGAAGACGCTGGCCCATTACCGTTTCGGGGGGATTTTAGCGGATGATATGGGTCTTGGCAAAACGCTGCAGAGTATCGCTTTTCTGCTCTCTGAGCTTCCGGATATTCGTCAGAGTGGTCTGCCCGCTCTTATTGTCGCTCCTGCCTCTCTCACCTACAACTGGCATAATGAGCTTAAAAAGTTCACGCCTGAGATTAAGGCTGTTATTGCAGATGGAAGCTTAACGGAACGCGGTCGAATTTTAAAAAATGCAGCGAAGGCGGATGTAATCATCACCTCTTACCCGCTGCTTCGCAGAGATGTTCAGTTGTATGCTAAGAAATCTTTTCATACCCTGATTCTCGATGAAGCGCAAACCATAAAGAACCATACGACGCAGACCGCTCAAGCAGTTATGGCTCTTCAAGCCCGGCATCGTTTTGCACTTACTGGGACTCCTGTGGAGAACGCGCTAGAAGATCTTTGGTCCATCTTCGGCACTGTGTTTCCCGGGTTGTTTCCAGGTAAGAAGGCTTTTCACGATTTGCCGAGGGAAACTATCGCTAAACGGGCACGACCCTTTTTGCTGCGGCGCTTAAAGAGTGATGTATTAAAAGAATTGCCTGAGAAAATCGAATCACTCCAAGCCTGTGAGCTGTTCCCTGAGCAGAAGAAGTTATATGTCGCTTATCTCGCCCGTTTGAAAAAAGAGGCGCTTAAGCATCTGACCCAGGATAGCTTCGGTAATAATAATCGGATTAAAATCCTTGCTGGACTCACCCGTCTGCGCCAGCTATGCTGTCACCCTGCTCTATTTGTGGATGGGTATGAAGGAAGCTCTGCCAAGTTCGAGCAGCTGTTTGAAATCATAGAGGAATGCCGCAGTTCAGGTAAACGAATGCTAGTATTCTCCCAGTTCACAGAAATGCTCGGTTTGATTGGACGTGAACTCGGCTATCAAGGTATTCCATATTTTTACCTAGACGGTCAAACGCCTGTGTCTCAGCGCGTAGATTTATGTAATCAATTTAATGAAGGGGAGCGGGATATTTTCCTGATCTCCTTAAAAGCTGGCGGAACCGGACTCAACTTAACAGGAGCAGACACTGTCATTCTATACGATCTATGGTGGAACCCTGCCGTCGAACAGCAAGCTGCAGATCGGGCTCACCGAATCGGACAGAGAAAAGTAGTTCAAGTCATTCGGCTCGTCACCCAAGGTACTGTGGAAGACAAAATGTATGAGCTACAACAGAAGAAAAGGAACTTGATCGATGAGGTAATTCAGCCAGGTCAGGAAGGGTTATCTACGCTTACAGAACAAGACATCCGAGAGATTCTAATGATCTAAATAAAGGGATATCCTCTGACCATACGGCTTTTGGGATATCCCTATTTCTGTATTCATCATTATACGATGGTAACTCCAGCACTACCGTACCCGGCAATGGTTGTCGCAACGTCAACTCCATCTATGACTGATGCACTAAAGACTAATAATAAGCGTTCTCCAAGAGTCACAGGGATACTCAAACCTGTGGTTGTTCCCGTGCTAATCGTGCCGATAGCAAGTGTTCCTTGAAGGGAAGGAGTTAATGTTACTGTAGCCCCAGGTATTGCTGTAAAGGTATTGTTAGGTGTAGAAGAACTAAATAAACGAGCTGTTATTGATAATGTAGAACCCAATAAACTAAGTGCAGCTGTTGTGCTGAAATAGGCCGCTAAAGAGGTAATCGTTCCCGTACGTGGAACGGAGAATGCAAAGTTCAACAAGGTTCCAGCCGCACCTGTAAGATCTATCGTACCGCCAGTAACACTTATATTTGTTGCACTACTTCCGAATCCTATGATACTCGAAGTATTCAGTACGCCTCCCAATACAGTTGTCATAGCTACAGGTAGGCCCGAAGCATAAGGAATGATTGCACCTGAACCAGCCGGCCCGGTCGCCCCGGTTACACCTGCACTTCCTGTTGCTCCAGTCACGCCTGCGCTTCCTGTGGCTCCAGTTACACCTGCTATTCCCGTTGCTCCAGTTGCTCCTGCTGTTCCTGTTGCTCCAGCTGTCCCCGTTGCCCCAGTTACGCCAGTACTTCCTGCTGCTCCGGTCGCACCTGTACTTCCCGTCGCACCAGTGTCTCCTGTGGCTCCAGTAGCTCCTGAATAACCTATATTTTCACCATACAATTCAGAGTAGACAAGCCGATGAGCAGCCACTAATTGGCCTGTGCTGCTTTTCCCCCAAACTGAGACTTGAATTGGATCGTCTAATAGAATAGGAGTTGTGAATACAAATTCGAATGAATCAAAATTCGCATAATAATCTTTCGTTAATACTTCATTAGGTCCCACAGTATAAAGCTCACTAACATATAGTGTTCTTGTACCGTTCATATAATATCCTTCGACTTGAATCAACGATGTAGTGACATCACTCTGATTAACAAGTTTAATAGTAACAAGCTGAGTGGGTCTTTCACCGTTTACCAAATTGTTTTCTATAGGACCAGTAGATAAATAACTCAAGTTCTCAACTCCTTTTATTTTAAAATAGATTGCCTACAACAAGATTGTCCTGCATTCCTCCGATCTACTCTAAATTCGCTAACAATGAGCCTATTATATTTTTAAGAGTGAAATTTTTGGCTCTTAATAGTAATATTCTTATCTCGTATTAATGTGTGGACATCCATCAAAAGCTACTACTATATATATTGAATACGTTTAAAAGGGGCTGGAAATCTATTAATATTCATAGACTGTAAATCTCAGGAGCATTACTCCGTTCTGCCCACAACTTGTCCCGTTAACAAAACAGAGGATAGCTCAGGAAGCCATCCTTACGGCTACTGAGCATCCTCTCTTTTCACAATCAAACTCAGAGATAAATTTACGTCAATTCATGAACAGACCAAACTATACCCGAAGTATTGGCACCGCCCAGATTCAAAGGAACCGTCAAGCCATTAGAAACATAGAACAAGCCAATAACGTCACCTGCTGTTAGTGCAAATTCTCCAACCAGCGTTACAGTCCCACTTCCCAAAATAGCTCTCAAATCTAGAATAAGCGCAACATTCACATCCAACACAGGGAATAATCCACTTACCAGATTTGTTGAAGTAGGAGAAGTTCTCTGAACTACGAAAGCTGGATTAATCCCACTACCAAGACTAATTGAGATTGAGGCAGTTGTGGAATAGTTAATGGTCGCTTCAATAGAATATCTACCCGTTGTCGGAACTGTGTAATTTCCCGTAACGGGGTTAAAGGAAGGATCAGAATAGAAAGGGGAAGCCACAGACCATCCAGTCAGTTGGGAAGAAGTAGAAACTGACAAAGCTGATAGGAACGCAGAGAATCCCTCAGCTTGAATGTTCGGACCGGTTGCTCCTGTCGCTCCGGTCACTCCAGCTACTCCTGTTGCACCAGTCACTCCAGCTGCTCCCGTTGCACCAGTCACTCCAGCCGCCCCCGTTGCTCCTGTCACTCCAGCTGCTCCCGTCGCTCCAGTCACTCCAGCTACTCCCGTCGCTCCAGTCACTCCAGCTACTCCCGTTGCTCCTGTCACTCCAGCCGCTCCTGTTGCTCCAGTCGCTCCGTCTGCCCCTGTTGCTCCAGTCGCTCCATCAGCTCCGGTTGCACCAGTCACTCCAGCTGCTCCCGTTGCTCCTGTCACTCCAGCCGCTCCCGTTGCTCCTGTCACTCCAGCTGCTCCCGTCGCTCCAGTCACTCCAGCTACTCCCGTCGCTCCAGTCACTCCAGCTACTCCCGTTGCTCCGGTCACTCCAGCCGCTCCTGTTGCTCCAGTCGCTCCGTCTGCCCCTGTTGCTCCAGTCGCTCCATCGGCTCCCGTTGCTCCAGTCACCCCATCGGCTCCCGTTGCTCCAGTTACACCTGCCGCTCCCGTAGCTCCAGTCGCTCCATCTGCTCCCGTTGCTCCAGTCACTCCAGCTGCTCCCGTTGCTCCAGTCGCTCCATCTGCTCCTGTTGCCCCAGTGGCTCCATCTGCTCCCGTTGCTCCAGTCGCTCCATCGGCTCCCGTTGCTCCAGTCACTCCGTCGGCTCCCGTTGCTCCAGTTACACCTGCCGCTCCCGTCGCTCCAGTCACCCCATCGGCTCCCGTTGCCCCTGTCACTCCGTCGGCTCCCGTTGCTCCAGTTACACC